>JBELAJ010000109.1:0-18895 GCA_049508935.1 Terriglobia bacterium
ACACTCTGTTGTGGTATCGTGAGCCAAGCGGAAGCCTCCTTTGGCCATTCAAACATCGTCTCAACAACGTGTTTGTACCACAGGAGGCTTTTCGTGTCTTTAAGAAACGTGAATTATGCGGGTTAGGGGGTGCTCATCGGGGCATGTGAAAGCTGATTCCCTTCCAACGTCATTCGAGGCGGCCGGGCGGCTCCCACTACTTTCAGGGCGCCTCCGGCTGTAGGCCAGAGGGCACTCCCGTTTTTGGCAAAGAGCTCTGGCCGCTCTCCCAAGGAGATCATTCGCTGCGCGGGGAACTCATCAAATAGCCGGCGTGAAAAGGTAGTTGGGGATGTTATGAGGGCAGAACCTAATTCCCATAGTGCCTTGCATCGGTTGCCCCCGCCTAATTCGATATTGAACCTGCGCAGATGGGTTTTGAATGCCAGCTTACGAGGATTAAGTAGGCGCGCCAACTGCGGGCAAGCCTGTTCGTAAGACAAAGGCAAAAGATTCCAAAGGTGCGAAAGCAGGAGATATTGGATGTAAAGCGTGTGCAGAGCCTGTTTGGTCAGGTTCGCCGACGATATGCTCTTCAGGTTTTGCCGGAAGCCCAGGGTTACGTCGGGAATCAACCGGATGCCGTAGTGAAGCGCCATGCGCCACCAAAGGTCGATGTCTTCCACATAAAGGTCGAACCGATACCCTCCGACGGCTATAGTTCGTTTGACGTTTAGGGTCACTGTTGGATGGCAGATCGTCGGTAGGTATCCGGACAGGACGAGATCCCGGAATTGCTCCGGGTTTCCCCGGGTCGCGCGAAACTGCCCATAGCAGCCGCGCGGATAGTACTCTGCTAATGAACAGAACATGCCGGATTGTGGGTACTGGTTGATGTATTCGACGGTTCGCATCAAACGGTGAGGATAGGCGACATCATCGGCATCGTGACGTACCAGCCACGGGGTATGCACCTCCGTGAGCATACGGTTTAAAGTTGCGGTCAACCCCTGGTTCTTTTGATTGATAATGCGCAGCCGGGGGTCTAGGAGAGATTGGAGATAAGGCAGACTGTCGTCGATCGAGCCGTCGTTAATGACCAAAATCTGGAAGTCACTGTAGCTCTGCCCCAGGATGCTCTCGACACTCTCGGCGAGGTAGGGCATGGCGTTGAAAACGGGAATGCCTACGGTTATAACGGACATGGGATTACCTGCCTTCCTGACGTACACAGCGGCGGATTGCATGAGGAACACACCACATTCCCAGGAAAAGTACGATGTCGCGGGCGTTGGGTGCCCCATAGGTGAGCATCCTATGGAGCAAAAATGGTAATTCACGCCACGCACCCTGGCATGCGGCTTGGGGCGCCACATGTGTGGCAATGAACCCTGCATAGGCGCGACGGGTGATCCTTTCTCGGACACTTTCGAGCCACTGGAACGAAGCTTTCCAGTCGGCCGTAACGCTGATGCTTTTGCGTTGCTCTGCCTGGTGCCACACGGCGAGGGGTTTGGGAACGAACTCGATCCCTGTCCCGGCGTGTTCGTTGACTCGTAAGATCCAATCCAAATCCTGATGGCGCGCCAGATGCGCTTGAAATGGCACTTGGCAATACAGGTCTTTGGGAAACAGCAGAGTAATGGTGGATAACAGCCCGTCGCCGTACGACCAACTCTTGCGGGCGAGCAGGTACTCGCTGAGCGGTTGGAAGGGCAAGGTGCGAGGCCAGACCAGTTCGTAGCGGGAGGTTCGAGCAATGAGCTGCGAACCGACGATGGGATACAGATAGTTGGAACTCTGCGCTGCTTTCATCTGCAGCGCGATTTTTTCAGGAAGCCACTCGTCATCATCGTCCAGGAAGGCAATCCAGTCTCCCCAAGCTGCCGACACGCCCAGATTCCGAGCGCCAGCAGCGCCCACCGGCTGCGGCAAAACGATGACCCGTAGACGTTTATCCGAAGGGTCTGCTAACCTCTTCTCCGTAGCGCTGTCAGGTCCATCCACAACGACAACGACTTCCAAGTCGGCGTATTCCTGGGCCAGAGCACTGCGCACGGCGCGCTGCACAAGTTGGGGACGATTGCGAGTTGGAATTACCGCAGATACTGTGCTGTTGCGTCTCATCTGATGCTCCCGAGAGAAATTTCAATTCCCGGTTCACTCGACGGAAGAACAACTCCAGGCGACTTGGAATCGCCCCCTCCCGACAAAAGCTCTTGCGGGCGACTGGATCGCTTACGCGCGGTTACTTGGTGCCAGTCCCCCAACACCTCCTCGTAAATCTCTTCAAGGGCGGCCGCCTGTTTGTGAATATCGAACAATCTTCTTACCCGAAGTTCGCCGGCGCGGCTAAATCGGGCCCACAAGTCTGGAGCCTTCAGGAGCATAACTAGCTTACTCGCCAGTTCTTGCCAATCTCTGGTAGCGACCAGGAAACCGGTTTCCCCATGCGCCACAGCCTCTGGCACGCCACCGGTCTCAAAACCTGCGATAGGGAGACCCATCGCCTGGGCCTCCGCGAAGACCATTCCGAACCCTTCCATGACACTGGGGGTACAAAAAACTGTGGCGCGATTCATCCAATGCCTGACAATCTCGGCGCTCTGCGCCCCGAGAAAATGGTAGTTCTTCAGGGTTCTGGCAGCTTGTAGGCGCAGGTCTTCGCGAAGGGGACCATCACCGATGATCACCAATCTGGCTTCGGGAACGAACTTTTGGACACGCGCCATGGCCCGGATGAGGTATGTGCAACCCTTTTCTTGAACGAGCCGTCCGACGAACAGGACGACGGGAACCCGAGCAGTTTGTGGGTTGGGGTGAAAGAAGTCTGTGTCGATTCCGGTATAGTGCACGACGGTCTTGGACGCGGGAAACCCTTTGGCCATCGCCTGCTCGCGCATGAAATTGGAAACACAAATGAACCGCGCGGCTTTGTTCATGAGGCGGTCCCGGCGGCGCAAATACAAACGCGACTGGCGATCGTCGCTCCGAGTGATGTCGTATCCATGCAGCGAGACAATAAGTGGCACGTTCAAGGCGTCGGCCAACGCCATAGCATTGCAAGCGTCGGGACCAAAGTGCGCATGAATCAGTGCGGGTTGCTTTCTCGCGAGACTCCGCCGCAGAGACAGACTCGGCCCCAGAAGTTTGAAGCGGGCGCGCTGAAACTTTCCAACCAGGCCGGGAGGGCTGATAACGTGGACCCGGTTTTCCGGTAGACTTAACCCGGCTCTGTGTCGCAACCCTACAAAGAACGAGTGAAAGCGGCGAAGCGATTCGGCCTGCGCGCGAATGAACGTCTCGGAGACTCCAAGCAGTTCATCCCTGTAAACAATAATTGTTCGTTTGGAATTCATATTGATTAACTGCTTCGTAGCTGAAGGATCGCACGGGGAGACGTGCGACAAGTGTGGCCGCGGTCGAAACGAAGAGGATCCAGAACAGGTTGTTTTGTACGAGAATCGAGCTCTCCGTTAGGTTGTAAATGAACATAAAGGACAGGTAGGCGCAAAGCCAGACAGGATTCGGCCCCGGGACTCTTCTCGTCAATCGCAGCGCCCTGCACCAAGAAACGAGGAAACCTGCCAAGAAGGTGACAAGTCCCGCCGCACCCAGGTCGAGAAGAAGATCAAGAAATCCGTTGTGCGAGTGCTTGGGAAACCATCCCACTCGAAGCATGACCGATGCCGATTCACCCTGCATGCCCATCCAAAACCCGTTGAATCCATAGCCCCACCAGGGGCGTTTGGCAATGGAAATCAGAACGGCATGCCACAATTCGGTGCGGCCCGTCAGTGTCGGACTCCGGTGCGCCATCCAAAACAGTTCCTGGCTGTATGCACTGATGAGGGGAATCGACCCGATGAGCAATAGCCCGATGACAATCCCCACGGGAACTACGACAGTCAGTTTGTTTCGGATCAGCTTATACAAAGGGAGGGTGGCGATTACTAAAGCAAACACCACCATTCCCGTTACGGACCTTGAAAGGGCCAGCAAACAGAGGGAGCCTGCAACGCCCAACCAGCGAAGTCGCGCATGGGCGGCCGGCCGCACAAAGTAAAATACCAATGCCGAGAAAACCATAGCTCTCGCGAGTGAGTTTTTTTGGACGAATACTCCCTGCCAATCGCCCGGATGAAGCAGATGGTCGACGCCGTATTTGGGAAGGAAGAGGCCAAACGAAAAGCTAGATATCACAACCAAGGCGCAGGTCCAGGCCAACAGGCGCAACTGTTCGGTGATCGTGTAGCGGCTGAAAAAGTACACACCGAAGGCGGTTGAGGCTAGCAGAACCACACTGCGCCGTAACGTGAATTCTGGATCCTGCGACCACGCTGCGGAGGAGGCGGCGAGCAATGACAACACGATTATCCACTTAACACCCCACGCAGCGTGTACGAAATTGTGCCAGCCGATGGCGATGAAGCAGAAGGCCGCGCAATAGAAAGCCACTTGCACAGCCAACGCCAAGGGATTCCCTTCCACTCGGGAGAACCCACTGGAGCCGCCCGCGATTAAAGGCAACAGCGCCCCGGTGGTGTAGAACAACATCGCCACGGTGAAAATCTTTTCCACTAGTTTGAGCATAAGAAACTCTCCGCAATTACGGTTTGTAGGCAGATGCGACGGAAATCTATGACCGGCCTGCGAATGCAGCTTCAACAACGATTTGCTCGCATCCCAAGGAAGTCGTGCGGCGCAGATAGGTTGCGGCGGTCCACAGTCGCGCGAGCAACAGGTCCTCGCTGGCTAAGCTGGACCCTACAGCGGCGCGCCATCCATAACGACGAATGATCCAAAGGTTGATGAGGGCGTTGAATACGGCTCCATCCGGTGGTTAGACTCTGGCGTACACAAAGAAGTCTGCAAAAGAGCCCTGCGTATAATCGCCTTGGTAGGGATACTTATTAGGTACGTGCTCAATGAGTTTCCATTGCCGGCAGTTCTGTTGTATCCAGGTCGTGAATTTTCTGTGTCGGACATGGGCGGCTTCATACGCTTCGCGATCGTCAGAATCACTCGCATAAATGATTACGTATCGCTCCGAGGACTCAAACAACGCTCTCATGTGGTTTGCGAATATTTCATCCTCTGTTAGATGAAAGATTACGTCCAGGGAGAGTGCAAGGTCTGCTTTGTCCCCCTTATAATCGGCAAGGAGACGAAACTGCTTTGAGGCGTCTCCTTGAAATAGTTTCTTGCACCTTGCCACGGCCGTGTCGCTAACATCAAATCCCAAGTAAGTTGGGTACTTTGAAAGAGTCAATTGATTGCCATCTCCGCACCCGAATTCGATTACTGATTGCGCGTTAAGCTTGGCCACGAACTGGTTAAGTACAGTAGCATTGAACTCAGCAAACTTTCCGTAGGAGCCCGCCCCGGAATTGCCCCCGGTAGAGTATCGTTCCTCCCAGTACCTGCTCGAGCTTGAGAAACGTTTCGGTTGATTCCTCCTGGATTCTAGTTTCCAGTAGATTTTCCGGGCCAAGTCTCCAAACATTGGGACCTCTTTGATCAATCCCTTTATCCCATTTCGCATGGTTTTTCACCCCTACGAAAGCCCAACTACGTTACTAAGCTGGAATTTCCACGCTATCTTCCCGGCCGCCCGCCAGAATAATTCCGACCGGAAATCTGGGCTTACGATATAAATACGTCGCGATCAACAGAAGGCTCAGCGCGAGCAGTCCATCGCTGGCAATGCTCGACCACGCCGCACCTCGCCACCCGTACGCCGGGATGATCCACAAATTGATGAGAACATTGAAGGCGGCGACGCCGATCTGGATGAGGGTGCGAGTTCCCTGGTTACCTGCGCCGGTAAGCGCATCGGCGATGAAATAGTGTAGTGTTTTTAATACCGGCAACAAGGCGAGCCAGCGCAGGGCTTCCGTAATGTCAGCGTATTGGTGCCCGAGGATGTGCGGCACCAGGGGGGCGCCGAGCAGCAGAGCCACGAAAGCAAACAATGAGTACGGAATGATCCGAACCAATAGCCGCCGGCTGTACCGACGGGTCGCTCCAAGACCGTCCTTGCCACTGCGGAAGAAGCCGGGATAAGCAGCACTCAAGAGGGCTCGCACGGGGATAAACGCAACGTCGATAAGGCGATAGGCCGCAGCATAGACGCCTGCCGCTTCGAGGGTTGCCAACCTCGCGACCATAGTCTTATCGATATCATTGTAGATTGTCTGAGCCGAGAGGCTGATGGAAAAGTAAAGGCCCTCCTTGCTCTCCCTAGGGATGCGATGCAATGCGAGCTTCGGTTTTCCAAGGGTGAACGTGACCCAGGCTACGCCAATCAGTGCTGCCACAATTGATCCCGCCAGGTAAACCGCTGACCAGGCCATAACTCCGGGACGAGAAACTGCCAGGGCCAAACCCGCAATGCCGAAGAGGCGGGTCAGGCTTAGCAGCACGTTCAGTTGGGCGTTTCCCGAGAGACGTTCCACACTTTGAAAGGCCAACGCCCCCATGTCCAGGAGTTTCACGAAGATGAGGTCGGAAACGCTGATGAGGGCGATCACCAGCACCGGAATTGAGCGCGGGAGGACCAACCGGCAGAGTGCCATGGCGAGGACTGTGAACACGCTCCCTGAAACAAGTGTCATCATCAGGCCATTGCCCCAGTATTCCGAGAACAGTCGCCTGTCTCGTGCCACATTCTTGATGAGCAAGGAGCCGCATCCCAGGCCGACAAATGGCGAGATCACTCCCGTGAGCGCCGTAGCCGCGATAAATGCCCCATACTGCTTCGGGCCCAGGCAACGAGCGATGATGATGAAATACGCCGCCTGGAGCACGAGCCGAAGACCATACCCCGCGAGACCCCACATCGTGTTTCGGCCCAGAGAAGTGGAGACGATGCCTGTGAGGAATTTGCGCAAGGAAAACATCTTTTGGGTATTTGGAGTCATGCTTGGATAGGTGTGATTGAGTTGCCCGATTATTGCCCGGTGCCGGCCAGGACTACCCCAACGGTTTTAATGAGAATTCTAAAGTCCAGCCCAAGGCTCCAGTTAGTGATGTATTCCTTGTCGAGCTGGATATAGTTTTGGAAAGAAGGATCCTGGCGGGCCGTGACTTGCCAAAGCCCGGTCAGCCCCGGGGTTACATCCAGACGACGAAGGTGTTCAAGGGCGTACTGGGTGTATTCGCCGCAAGCTGGGGGGCGTGGTCCGACCAAGCTCATTTCTCCCTTGAAGACGTTCCAAAGCTGAGGCAATTCATCAATGCTGAATTTCCGGAGGTACCTGCCGACGCGCGTGACCCGTGGATCGGCGGCAATCTTGAACAAGATTCCATCGCGTTCGTTCAGGCGCTCGAGAGATTTTTTCAAGGCGTCTGCGTTGTCGATCATCGTTCGGAATTTGTAACAGACAAAAGTCACACCTTTCTTGCCCACGCGCGCCGCACGGTAAAAGACCGGCCCCTTTGAATCCAGCTTCACGATGAGCGCAACCACTGCGAAGATTGGCGACAGGACGGCCAACGTGATTCCGGACAGTGCGATATCCATCAGTCGCTTAATCACAAGTGATAGCGTGGGTGCGGCACGGTGGTAGAGGGTCAAAGTTGGGAACTGCCCGATGTACTCGATGGGGTGTTGTGCCGCCAGGCCGTCATAGAGGTCAGGAACGACTCGGACCTGCACGCCAGCGACTCGCGCCTTTCGGGTGATCTCTTTGACCAAATGGCGGTCACTCGGCACGCTGATTAGAATCTCATCAATAAAGTGTGCCCGGGTGATCGAAGGCAACTCGTCCACCGTTCCAAGGAGCTTGGCATCCGCATCGCCGTTTCCTTTGCTGCTTGACCGCGGGGTTCGACGGCGGCACACGAAGCCTTTCACGACATACCCCAACTGAGTGTTTTGTTCAAGATGTCGCTGAAGGAGATGGGCAATGCGACCGTTCCCCACGATCAAAACATTCCGCTTTTGTGTGATTCCGGGGATGGACTGGGAAAGAACAAACCTCCGCCAGGCCGCTATCGAAATCCACGTCAGGACAACCGTCAGGGCGAACGCACCGGTGGAACCCGCTCTACTACCGCCGAGATATGAGTCCGCGCCGGATATGATTCCGGCGCATAGGACTGAATCGGCCAGTAGTTTGAGATCTTCCTGGTAGCTCCGCTTCCAAGAAAAATCGTACAAGCCGCGCAAATCGGCAAACAGAACAACCAACACGGAAAACAGAAACATGAAGCCGAGCGGCCCCGACCGAAAGAACTCCTGGCGCCACGGATTCTGCATGCCTCGGGTATAAGCGAGAAGGATGACGTGAGCAATTCCTGTGCTGATCCACACCAGGCACAAGTCAGCAATGAGGAAGAATTTGTGCGGGAGCGCCTGGCACTTAACACTTGGGGCGTACAACATCTCATTCTGCTGACGCCGTTCGACTAAGGAACTTTCTTGGTATTGGCCAATTGATTCGGCCGTGGTCATAGGAAACTCCTACACGGTCAAATATCTGGACTCGCCTGATTCAATTTGCGGAATTAGGAGCCACAGTCGAAGTGGAATGCTCCGGAGTAAGCCTGGCGGTGACGGTACGTGCTGAAGCTCTTCCAAGGACAACTCAGGGCTCATTCCCGACACGGTTACGCATCGAAGCTCGCGGGGGCAGGACCAATCGGTTCCACCTCATCGGCTTCCACTTCGACTGCGGCGGCCTGCCTTATCAGCTCCACGGAAAGCACCACTCGGAAGCCCTCGGATTGGCGTACTAGAACTCCCGTCAAATCGGCGAGCGGGCCGGATTTGATCCGCACCTTCTGGCCAACTGCCAGATAGGGGTAAGGTTCAAGCTTGCGCGACTGCAGGCTTTGGCGGAGACTCACTATTTCCGAATCCGGTAACGGCCATGGACCACTTGCAGAGCCCACAATGGATACCGAACCGGGATGGCCGAGAACCTTGAAGCGTTCGCGGGGATCGATTCTGACGAAGAGGTAGCCAGGGAACAAGGGGAGCTCGACTCGTACCTTACAGCCATTCCTCCAACGGTGCACGGTCTCGTACAGGGGAAGGAAAGCCTCAATGCCGCGCACCCTCAGATCCTCATGGACGCGTTTTTCATGTCGAGGATAAGTCTGCAGCGCATACCAGCGGGCAAGAGGGGTCTCAAATTGCTCGCTGCCTCGGTGGCCTCTTCTGCTTCTACTGGATTGTTGTAGGGCTTCGCCATGCTCACTTAGGTGAGTGGCTCCGCCGATTGAATTATGCATGGAGCCTCGCAAGAGAATTCTTTCTGCTCTCGGCATTGACATCGAGCAAAGACGATGCCAGCCGCGCCAAAATGCCAAACTTTCTTGCATCCCACGTGAACTGAAAAGGTTAGAACGAAACAAGGCAACTGATTTTCTCTGAAGCAATTCGTATGGAGATGTCCAAGAAGGTGGATGTGTCTCGATTTGAGACAAGAGAAAGAAAAGGTGTCAGGTGCCTTTTCCGGAGAAAAGGTGTCAAGAAAAGGTGTCGGGTAGTGCGCCGGGATAAACCGGCATGCAGTAGAGAATGAGAGAGTCTTACAGGAAAGGAGTAGCGGACCGCCTGGCCTCGAGTCTTGCGGAGGCAGTCGCGAGGCTGCCGTCGAAGCGTAGACAGAGGCATCAGTGGGCAGGGTATGGAGCTGCGAAAACCTTAAATCGGGATGCCGACCCTGTTACCTGAAGGGGAAGGCCACACACGCGCCGACGTTAGCGCGAGCCGGCGGGTGGTCCCGCGTAGTCGTAGACCCCAGGCACGCTGAGAAACTGCATGCACGAGAACCGGGAGACCTCAGGGGTGCCCTCCAGGAGTGGGGGCCGGTCCGGGAAGGCCGAGAGCCGCACGCCGGACGTGTACGCCCCGGAGGAGTCGGATCGCGCCGTAATACCGATGAAGCCGCCGAACAAGGAGGCGCAAGCCTCGGCGGAGGTGGCGGAGGGAAGGGCGCGAGTCAAGGAGAACATCGGTCCGCCTCACACGCGCCCGACACAGTGCGGGATCATGCGTGTTCCAGGGGCCGACAGATGTGCGGTCGGCGGAGTTGCGCCTGCCATTACTATCCAAGACAAGAGCCGTATGCGGTAGTGCCGCTCGTACGGATCTGCGCGGGGGGCGGTCAGCAATGTCCGTCCCTACCGCGACCCTTTTCCGAGCAAGCGAGATAGCGCGAAGGTACGCATTTTGCGCGCTCCTCCGCGGGTCTTCCTCTCCGCGGACGCCCACACGACTGAGGGCGAAGAAGAGGGTCGCGGTAGGGACGGACATTGCTGACCGCCCCCCGCGCAGATCCGTACGGGCGCTACTAACGCATACGGCTCTTACCTCGGATGCATGGCGTCAAAGCGCACGCTCGGGTAAGCCACACTGCTCCTGCCGCATGCGTGAATTCGGATTGCAGGCAGCAATTGAGAGGCAGAAGCCAGTCGGAGCAGGGAGCGCGGAGAAGATTAGGACAAGAATTCAGGATTGCACCTGTCGGGCTTCGGCGAAAACCAAGGAGCGATAACTGCCCGCCGCGGCGTCATTCGCGTTTTCCAGCATTGCCCCATAGTATGCCCTTCCCTTGCCCTGTGCGGGAGTTCGCCGCATGATGCGCGCGGGAATATCGCGTTTTTCTCCAGGGGGATCCAATCCCAGAGTCATATACACCCTGTCTCCGATTTGCATTTCGAGGTCGCACGCAAAGCAGAGACTAGTTTCGGAAATGTTCTCCGTCCTGGTGGTCTCCTGGGACCCATCCGGTCGCCTGATTTCCAGCGGTAGCTTTACCGCCAAGGTCTGATCTCGCCGTCTGTCGGCTTCGTCCCGTGAAGTCAACCCAGAAGCTGACGGGACCGGCAGGCTCGGCGAGATTCCTCCAAGTCCAACTTCGGTGACCACGAATTTCCAATCCCTGATGACCCCGCATTTTGGACAGAGGCGCGGTAAGCGCGACTGCGCCTCTAACTTGCGATACTGTTCCACCGTGAGCGCCGCCATCTCCCGGGAAGAGCACTCCCGGCACTCCAGCAAGACATGAGTGAGACCTGCTTCCTCAGGTTCTTCCGATCTGTCCGGAAAGTGAACACCCCAGATTTCCTTCTCCGGCTCCAGGCACTTCACGCCCCATTCGGGAGTACCGCTCAATGACCCCGCGGCTCGCATAACGACTACGAAGGAATAAGAGATTTGGCTTTTGATGTTTGTAATTTTGATCACGGCGCCCGGGTGTAGCAGGTGCGCGACGGCGATCAGCGCTCCGGACCGATTTACTACCAGCGTATAGGTAGTCTCGTCGAATGCATTGCCATGGGTATCGTTGCCCGCAACCCGTATGGGGATTCTCAGCAACACCCTTTCGCTTCTTCTAGCGGATATACCAAAACTTTCATTCAGCATACTGGCTCCTTCCTGTCACGGCTTTCCGGGTTAGCTTGCCATGAGCCGGGCCAAGCGGCCCACGAGGTCCCGTGCCGCGCTGATTCGAGGCGGGCGTCAAGCGCGGCACGGTGTAATTACCAACGGGCCTCCGGGTCGTTCAATATGACAATAAACATTTCCCGCTGCTTTCTTCCGGACCAGGGTTGATTCAGCTTAACCGACTCAACTCGGCTCCATCGTGGGAGACAAGCCTGGTCGATTTCACCGAACGGCACGATCCCGCTCTCACTGTTGCTCGCGGGGATCACCGCAGATCTGGAGCCAGTCGAGGAAGGCCTTTACGATCCTGGGGTCGAACTGCGTGCCGGAACAACGCCGTAATTCGGCAAGGGCACCCTCGAAAGTGCGGGCACTCGTGTAAGGCAGTTCGGAAACCATTTTGTGGAAACACTCAGCCACAGCCACGATTCGCGCTCCCAGTGGAATCCTGTCCCCAGCCAGCCCGTCTGGGTAACCCTTGCCGTCGTATCGTTCGTGGTGGTGACCCACGATGCACCCGATACCTTTCACTTTGAAAGGTGCCAACATTCTCTCTCCCATAGCCGCATGACTCTTCATCGTCTCGAACTCTTCCGCGGTCAGGGATTCGGGCTTGTCGAGTATGTGCAATGGCACGTGGAGCTTGCCGATATCGTGAAGGAGTCCTGGCAGACGGATTTCCTCGATTTCTCCCTGGGATAATCCCACCCGCCTCGCGATCTGCATCGCCAGCCAGGAAACCGCCTGAGAATGGCCCCTCGGATAGGGTCCATCGGCTTCAACTAAGAAACCGAAGGTGGGAGGCAGGCCCAAGAGCGGCTTCATCTGCTCGAACCGGCGCCGGTACTCCTCCACTTGCAGGACGGTACCCGGCGAATCAAGAGACCGCCTCAACAAGGCCCGCACGCGTGCGAAAAGCTCGCTAAACGAGAACGGTTTCGCCAGGTAATCGCTGGCCCCCAGGTCCAGCCCTTTCACGCGGTCCTCGACGTCTGCCTGACCGGAAACAATGAGGACTGGAAGGGAGGCACTTTGAGCCCGTATGTGATTCAGCACTTCGAACCCATCAACCTTGGGAAGGAGCAAATCCAGAATCACCAAGTCGAAGTCAGCCTCATCAACGAACGACTGGGCCTGCTCGCCGTCGTAGGCCACATCCACCGCATATTGATCCGATTCCAGACTTTGCTTTACAAAGTTGGCGACCGGCTCCTCATCCTCAACCACAATAATGCGCATCGTATCCCCCGATTAGGCTGAACGCTTTTCCACCACTATTCTGACCTCGCGCCCGCCGGCTCCCATTCTTTTTCACGCCCCCTTCGCTCATTGAAGAATGATGCTATCTTGATATGCGATCGATCAAACCTCACCATCCCGGTCTGCGTGGATCACCTCGAACTTAGATTCGCCATTGGCCGGGAGCCCAAGGACTGTCTTACAGACCATGATTAAGGGCTTGCTCTCTAACACCCCTTCTGTGGTGGAGGAACTTTCCGAGCGATCACTCAGCAATCTATTCAGAAGCGGGATCTTCTCTCGGTTCGATTCCACCACGTCCACGCCTTGCGCCGTGATGGTGAAATCCGAGTTGTCCGCGATGGTGATGTATTCTTTGCTCTTGAGATACCACATCGTGAAGTCCAAATAATCGCGGGGAAACCCCATGCGGCGTTCCACCTCGGCAAGTGGAACTTGCGAGGTGAAGGGTTTGATGCGGCGCTGAATATAGAGCAGCGCCAGCACCGCCACCCGCCTGTTCGACTCGTCGTCGCTGCTGTTCATGAAGTCAACCGTATTCGACAAGGGAACAGGCTCAGGTGCCTGCTTTTTATAGGTCGCATCGTATCCGGCGCGGCGTTCTGGATCCGACAGTACGTCGCAGGCTTGCTTCAACAGAACGAACTTTTCAGCATCCCCGGTCCCGGGGATGTCCGGATGGAAGCGGCTCGCCAGGAATCGATAAACGCGAGAGATTGTGGCGGGCTCGGCATTGGGGCTGATTTGGAGGAACTCGTAGTAATCCGGAACTGTCTGAGAGGTTTCCTCGCGGAGGTACAGACCTGCCACAAACCTCCCGTTTCCGGCCGCCCGGCACCAACGCACGAAGCCCTCCCCTTCCAGCGGTCGGCGACCGCCGGGACGTTGAATGTCGCCGACAATCTCCACGAGCGATCCCTCCGCCAATGGGCTCTCGATCTCGACGCCCATGCCGTCCTCGCTGAAATCGAGGAGCTTGGCCGCCATCATAATATTACGACCGCTGCCCGTCTCGTAGATGATTGTGAGGTCTCGCTGACCTGGGAAGGATTTAGATCGGGAGTGGCGACGGCGTTCCGGATTCGGAGACATAGTGTACCTCCACGTCAGGGCGGCTCGTTGAGCTGAGACCTTCAGCCAAGGTACGGGTCTCGGGGTGGTGGTAGATCATTCCGCTGAACACGTCAGTGGAGATATCCGATTTGAGGGCCAAAGAAAGTGGGCTGCTCAGCAGTAGCCCGAGCGGGGCAAAGCACCGTCGCCGGGGGGGCTGAGCCGAACGTCTTACGATGACGACCTTGTCGCACAACAACCTACACCTTCAACTAGCTTACGCGTAAACACGATACACCAGCAAAACCCCGGCACAATAGCACTGAAGTACCGAGCTGGAGTCTCCATGATCGAGTTCCAGTCCGACTGATAACAGACGCATAGGCGCAGCCCTCCGGCGTCGCCCACGACGATTGTCCCTGAATCACGGCACAGCGTACGGACGGAATCCGCAGTGCATTCCTGGCGACGAGCCGAGGCAGCGCAAGCATCTTGAGGGTGCGAGAAGGAGCCCGAAACGGCAGTTCTAAAGGATTACTTTAGTACCCTAACCAGAGTACCGTTGAATGCTGGTCCCCCGATGAATAGAATTCAGGCTGCTGACAGCAGAAGATCGGAAGGCTGGAACTGACAGTGCCATCACAGCGAGGGGAGGAAGAGATGGCGTTGCTTGATTGGGTTCTCATGGCGTCAATAACCTTGCTGGCAGCAGTCGTCATCAGAGCGAGTCTGGAACGGGGACGTGGCTTCCTCGGGGACCGTACAGCTTGTGGCTGGAGTGGGACGGGTCCCCAAGTAGCTTGACCCCAACCTGAATCGCGAAAGGCCGCATCGTGCTGGCGATAATCGCCCGATCAGCGGCAGGCAACCGGTCATGGACGTGATGGATATCATTGTCTCCCAACTGCTTCGGCACCTGCCCTTGCTGTCACTTCTACCAGTTTTTCTTGCGGGATTAGTCGCTGGCGTCAGATTAAAGGCACGAAGGAGCGCGGCGCAGCGCAAATCCCTGGTGAGTTTGTTTTCCGGCCTCCAGACCTTTAGCCAAGACCTCGACGAATGCAACGATCTTAAGAAAATCGTGGAGGACGCTCTTGCCGGAACGCTGAGAGCCTTTGGTGCAAAGCACGGGTTTATACTCTTGCAGGGCGAAGCGGGAGCCGGATTGAGCCAAATCAGTGCTTGTGGCCTGTCGGCGCCCGGGTTGGAAGAACTGTCGCGCGAGGCCATGCGAGCGTATCTTGCCTTCGCTTCCAACCGATGGGGGAACTTGCTGGCTGTTGCCGATTTGGGGGCGGAGGGGCTGGAGGGAGGTTCTTTCGGCCCTCAATTTCGAGAGTTCGTGGCCATCCTGAAGAAGGAAGGATGGAAATCGTTGCTCATCCTTGGTTTGGCAACGGAAAGGGGCATCCACGGAACGCTGGTGGCAGGCCGGCGCATGCGGCAGGTCTCTAAACCTGAGGAACGGCACCTGGCCGTGGTCATCGGCAATCAGATAAACGCAGCCTTGGATAATTGGTCGTTGGTCCGGGAAAGAGAGCGGCACAACAAGTACCTGCAGACCCTTGATCTAGCGGGCAGGGCGATGCGCGAGGTTTTCGATTTTCACGGACAGGTGGCAACCCTGCGGCAAAACATGAAGGATCTGCTGCCAGGGTGTGATTTCGCGCTTGCCATGCAGAACTCGCCTACGGGGCCGCTGGAAATTGTCGTGCCGTTCGAGCACTGCGGCGATACAGGGCCGGCGGCAGGCAGGGAGGCGAGCAGGCTGGAAAAAGCAGTGGCGGAGACCCGCGCCCCGCTCCTGATACGGGAGAATTGGCAATGGGCCAGGTATCCTTCGTCCTTGGCGGCCGGGACCCCTCCCGTCCGCACTTGGTGTGGGGTGCCGATCACCTTCTCCGATGGCTCCCAGGGAGTGCTTTCGGTCGCCAACTTCGAACGCGAGCGAGCTATTACCGTTCAGCAATTAGATATGATATGTGTTCTCGCTAACGAGGCGGCGGGGGCTTTTGAAAATGCTCGCGCGTTCCAACGGGAGCAGCGGCGTGCCAGCCATTTGGCCCTGCTGAACGAAATTGGGCGCCGGGCGACATCTGTCCTCAACACCGAAGAGCTACCACCAAACATCTGCAATCAGGTGTGTCAGGCATTCGGACTCGACTGGGCACGCCTGGAGATCTGGGATCGTAAGAGCGATGAACTCGTGGTGCAAGCCGAGGCAGGCTGTGGAAAGGAATTCATTGGCCGCCGCACTCCGCTGGGCAGGGGATTATCAGGCACCGCAGCGGTGCGCGGCGAGCCTGTGGTGGCCAATTGGGTTCCTGGCGAAGAGGAGCCGGACCGCTTCTTGCTGGCCCCTGATGCGTGCTCCGGAGTGAGCCTGCCGCTGGCATACCAGGGTGAGTTGCTAGGGGTCTTGACACTGGAGAGTCGTCGCGAGCAGGCCTTTTCCAGCCAGGATGTCTTGACGCTCAAAACACTTGCCGATCAGCTCGCCATCGCCCTGCACAATGCGCGAGTTTATCAGAATGCCGTCGAGGAAGCTATCACGGACGGCCTGACCGGCCTCAAGACCCACCGTTATTTCATGGAAGCGCTGGAACGGGAATTGGGCCGCTCGCAACGTTCCGGCGACCCCTTTGCCGTCATCATGATGGACCTCGATCACTTCAAGCTCGTGAATGACCAGCTTGGCCACTTGGAGGGCGACCGTGTCCTCAGGCTTGTTGCCAAACTGCTGGGCGACCAGCTTCGCCAATCCTCCGTGCTCGCCCGTTACGGCGGAGACGAATTTTCTATGCTGCTGCCCGACACGACGGAGGAACAAGCCCAAGGCGCCGCCGAACGATTGCGCAATGTCATCGAGAAGGAGCCCTTACTGGCAACTCGCCATGTAACGGCCAGTTTCGGCATTGCCGTTTACCCTCAACATGGGGCCACACACCAAGCGATCCTCCAGGTGGCGGACATGGGAATGTACGTCGCCAAGCACCAGAAAGGCAACCGGGTGCGCACGGCAATGCCGGTTCCCCGCTATGCACAAGTCGAGGCCTATCTCGACGTGGAGTTTAAGAGGAAGTTTTCCACGGGGCCTGAAGCCTTCACCGAGATCCTCCGTCACCTCGAAAAGGCGGTCAATGCTAACGGCGAGGTCAGGGTGGTCGACGCCGTCACTTCGCTGGCACGCGCGATCGATCTTTCGGACCATTACACACGGGACCATGGCCAAGCGGTTTCACGGGTAGCGGCGCAGATCGCTCGGCAGATGGGCTTGCCGGATGAGGAAGTGGCAGAAGTTCGGCGCGCGGGCATCCTTCACGATATCGGCAAGATCGGCATCCCGCACACCATTTTGTACAGGCCGGGGCCCCTCACCGCGGAAGAGTTCGCCGTCATGCAGGGCCACAGTGTGAATGGCCAGAGGATTTTGGAGCCTTTGAAAGTGGCAGCCGTCCAGCGCATCGGCCTGATGGTGCGTCACCACCACGAAAAGTTCGATGGTCATGGTTATCCGGACCGCTTGAAAGGTCACGACATCCCCCTAGGCGCCAGAATCCTGACCTTGTCGGACAGCTTTGACACGATGGTTTCCGAACGCGGGTACAAGAAGGCGCGAACTCTCGAGGATGCAGTCTTGGAGCTGCTCCGTTGCAGGGATACGCACTTCGACCCCGAGCTCGTACAAGCCTTCCTAAAATCACTCGAGACCTACGGCGACCCGCGAGGCAACACGGTTTGGGACCATGAAGATAACGCGTCGCTT
The DNA here is from genome assembly GCA_049508935.1 of Terriglobia bacterium. Lineage (GTDB taxonomy): Bacteria > Acidobacteriota > Terriglobia > UBA7540 > UBA7540 > CAVROP01. The sequence continues at coordinate 17,460 of JBELAJ010000109.1, forward strand.
GGGGAAATCGCACAATGGGTAACCTAAATCGTTCACGGGACATTAACGGCCCGACCGACCACACGTAAAACGCCGCCACTCAGCGATAATTAGTGATGGAGGATAGGACTATGTGAGAGCCTATCACATCGCAGCGTAAACCCACCGGTGCCAATTGAATCATGCCCTACCTCACTGTCAGGTGTCCCCGCAGAGTACTCGCCAACTGCGCTAGGCTCCCCCAGGCGCGACTCAGGATGTCCCGAGAGACCTACGGGGACATCAAGACTTGCCTGCGACTCTTCCAAGAGAAATTTTAAGTGTAATGAGCGCAAGGGGTTGCGGTCCAAGAAAATCCGCCACCGCAACAGTTTGGCATCAAACCTGTGCGGCCGGAAGGCACGCGGGCTGCCTAACCTCAACCTATATCCGGTTTAGAATGAGTGCCAAGCTAGTTAACATAATATGTGTTATCAGCCATAACCTGCTAGTACATTCTGCCTTGACAACCCGACTTTTTCGGGTGTAGGCTTGGGCGCATGGCGAATGAGCTTACGGTCCGCGAAATGGCAAGTATGGGAGGCCGCGCACGCGCGAAGACCTACAGCAAGGCCCAGCTCCGGGTCTGGGGCAAGCAAGGCGGGCGGCCTGGAAAGCTGGACTGCAAAGCCCTCGGCCGGCTGCGAAAACTATTGGGCAGCGGGAAGAGTCAGTCAGAATGCGCCGCTATGCTGGGGGTGTCCGTCCGAACTGTAGGCAGGCTGGTGGCCCGAATGAGGAGGGGCGAGAACTGACTTTAGCGGGAGATGCGGCCACTAAGACCTCTTCGATTGGTCTTCCATGATCGGGCGCGGAAACCGTCTTTCAGTGATTGAAAGCCGGCATCATCGGGTTTCTACTCGACAGTGTCTCGCCTTTGCACCACCTACTGTCTGGTTTACCTGTTTGACTGGCCGAGCGACGCCCAAATCGCGGCCCCAATGAAGCTTGATGTTCGCCGCCAGCGACCTCCGCCTGTTCTCGCCACCTATTATTCGCCGCTAGGGCGCTAGGCGGAGCCTATTCTTTCCACGATTGCAGTCGTGCTGTGGACTCAGTACCACCTAAATAATGCACAGAATCCGGCCTCATCCGGGCTTGTCACCTGAATTCCGCCCCTCGTCGTTTCTACTGGCTGGCGCCTTGAATCTTCGCTGACTTCGTCTTTTTTTCGATCTCCTTTTTCTGGCTCGCTAAGTACTTGGAATTGCTCGACGTCCTATGCATAGAATTCTATGCACATTATCCCGAGAGGGTCGTAGCCAGCACGGGCCGGAATCCAGCGGGCCCCCTGGCAATTTTCCGCAGCCGATCCATCAGCCGCTGGAACAATCCGCGCTCCGGATACTGATCGCTATAGCTGATGCCCACTCGCCCGGCATGCCGCCAGATCTTGGCCGCCACAAACAGAAAACGCA
>JBELAJ010000011.1:0-37779 GCA_049508935.1 Terriglobia bacterium
AAGGAATATATTTGTGTGTATTCGTCACTATTTAGGCCTGAAAGGGAACGAGCGCTGCAAACAAAAGCATTACTCTCCGGAACTGCCCAAAAAATCCTTTGGACCGCGGAAGTTGGGCTAGGGCGCGGTCGACAATGAATAGAGGATCAGCCTTTCGTCCGCTGCTGCTGGCCGCCACGCTTGTGTCAAGACTTGTTGAGTTAAGTTACACTAAGCGGCTTCCCCAGGATCCGACGTTCCGGCAACAGGCGGGTTGAAGTCAGGAGCCTCGGGTTCCAGGGCTGGCGCTGGAGGGGGGGGCGGGCACCGGTTCGGGTTCCTTGACGGCAAGCGTGATTCGCTGCTGATACCAGATCGTCTCGCCGGCGCGTTGCCAGAGCCGAGTTCCCAGCCAACTCAAGAGCATCAGTTGGGTGACCAGGAAGGAGGCGCCGATCCATTCCGGCCGCACCAGCCTGATCCAAATCCATCCGAGCAAAACCATCGCCAGCCAAGCAACGACACTGATTCGCAGGTAAAGCCAATAAAGCGAGCCGAAATTCCCAAAGGTGATTTTGAAGGCGCGGCCGAGGGCGCGGCGAATGGCTCGTTCGTCTTCCGCCACGGCCTGGACCTGCGCCATGTCGAACCAAAGTCGGACCGCCTGCAATAAGAAGAGCACCACGAGCAGCCCGATGATCTCGGACCAGACGCCCGGCATGGGGCTGGGAGATCGTTCGTCCAGCAGGTGCGTCGCGCCCGTCGTTAATTTGTAAACGATGCCCACGGGGATCAGAGCGATCAGCAACAGGATAAGCAGGCGCGCAAATCGCCAGAAGAAACGGCCGCTGGCCTCGAAAAACTCGTCTTTCGTGAGCCCGAGGTCCAGCCGGTAAGATTCGAGCAGACCACCTTCGACAAACAGCATGAAAACGAAGAAGACCAGCATGAGGCAGGCCGAAGCCGCTCGCGCCGTTGATGTCCCGTGCGCTTCCGTCATCAGGTCCGAAAAAACGAAGGGATTAATACTATGCACAAACGCCAGACCCTGAAGGCTCTGATCGAGCACGGGACTGACCTGCTGCATGAACGTGACCGCGCCCATGCCGGCCAGCACGAAATTGACCAGGAAGATCCACCACAGTACGCTCTGCCGCCGCCAGGCCAAACCTAGTCCTTCAGTGAATGGACTTTTGTTCGAATCGGTCACGTTTAGTCCCCAAGGGCAAATCGGGTGATCCGGTGATCGGGTGATTGGGAGATCAAAGCGATCAGCGATATCCGATCTTCCAATAACCCGCGCCTTCGATCACTTGACCAGGTCATAACTTGGTCATCCGATCTCCCGATCACCCGATTAAGTCACGCCAGCCAGGCGAGCAACTGTGCCAGATACTGGGAAGCAAAGAGCCAGTAGGTTGCCAGCTTATGTGTTGCCCGCCGGTCGATTCCATCCGTACGGCTGTTGTTAAAAAAGTTGTCATCGAGCCGGATCGCCTGTCGCGGATCGACTTCGGCTGAGGTCACCCTGGCTTTCTTGTCGTAACTGAAGCGCACCCAACGATCGCGCCCGTCCCACTTCTCCAGCAGTTGTTCGCCATTATCAAAAACGACGCGCACGTCGACCGGCATAACGAAATCGCCCTTGCGATGCAGGAGCACCGTGTCGCGGTATGTGGTCACACTTTTCTTGGGCTTCGCAGGGTGCTGCTCGAACCAATTGAGAGGATCGGAGCGGATCGAAAGCACCTCGTAATCGAGGACGTTGGTGCCATAAAGGGCTTGCTCAAAAAACCAATCCAGCTTCTGGCCGGAGACCTCTTCGATGGTCCGGGTGAAGTCCGTGCCGGTGGGATGCGTAAAGCGGTAGCGCATGAAATAGGTGTGCATCGCTTTTCGCATGGTGTCTTCGCCGATGATGCCCTCGAGCGTCAGCAGCATCGTGGCCGTCTTGCCGTAGGTGACCCCCGCATACGTGTCGCTGTTCATGAACTTCCACGCGAAGTGGCTCAGCGGGTCGGTATCCGGAACATCGAGGTACTCCGTTCGCATCGAGTCGGCATCGTCGGCCGTCATGCCCCACACGTTGAGCATCGAGGTGCCCTTGCCGTAGAGCGACTCGAGCACCTTGGCTTCGGTGTAGCTGTTGATGCCCTCGTCCATCCAAGCTTCTTCAAACTCGTTCGTGGCCACCATGCCATACCAGTACTGGTGGCCGAATTCGTGCTCGGTGACCAGTTCCACGCCAAGCAAGCCCTCGGGCATCCACCAAGTTGTTCCGCAGGTGATGAGGGTGGGGTACTCCATCCCGCCGGCAGCCAGCGCGCCTTGGGGAGGATCCACCAACGTGATGCGGTCATATGGATACGGCCCGTACCACTTGTCGAAGCGGTCCAAGGTGCCCTTGATTACGGTAAGGTAGCGGCGGATTGAACTCTCATGCCCAGCCGAGAGGAGCAGGTGGATATGCACCGTACCTGCCGAGCCTGTCCAGGAGTCTTCAATCAACTTGTAGTCCGGCGAGGCCGTCCAAGCGAAATCGTGAATATCTTCGGCGTGCCACGTAACCGTCTTGGTGCGATCGGGATTAGAAACAGACGAAACCAGATCACCCGTCGACCCCACGGTGTAGTTCTCCGGCACCGTGGCTTTCACGTCGAAGACACCGAAGTCAGCAAAGAACTCCGAGGTGGCATGAAACTGATGGCTATTCCATGCCTCGTGCCACCACACGCCCACTTTGGGGAACCACTGCGCCACCATAAAGAAATTCCGTTTGTAGCCGGTGCGCTCCACCACTTCCGGAAGTTGGTCGTGAAATGCGATTTTGAAAACTGCGTACGAGCCCGGCGTGACCGGTTTATCGAGCTTCACCTGGAAAACCGTGTGATCGTTCCGACTGCCGTCGTCAGGCTGAATGAATTCGAGGCGCTTCGTGAAGTCGCCTTGCCCGACGACCTCGAAGGATATCACCTCGCTGGCGCCGAAGTGCTTTGGATCCCAACCGGACTCGGGGCCCGTGCCCCGCGTCCCGTACAGGCGGACCTCACGCATGAAGGTGGACGTAGGTTGAAAGGCGTTCAAATAAAGGTGAAAAGGGAAAGTGTCGAGAGGCCGGCCCGTGAGGTTGTGGTAAGTCAGGGTCTCCGTTGCGTCAACCGTCTTCTTAACGGAATCGAGACGTGCCTCAATCTGGTAAGCGACCACGCGCGTCGACAGGGCGCGATTGGCCTGAGCTTCGGTCCTGGCCGCGTCCGCAGTCCCCGCCTGGCCTCCGGCGCCTGTTGCTATAGCGCCGGCCAGAATGAAAACGAGTAACACAAAACGAGGGCAGAAGGGCTGCGCCTTCCATCCTCGGCTTAGGACTCTAGAGTTGTGGACTTCAGTGACTACAACGTCGAGCATGTAGCATTTCGTCCTTTGCGCAAGAGGATACCCCAAGCTTCGTCGATGTCAAGTCAAAATGATCGGGTAATCGGGAGATCGGGTGATCGGGCGAACAGGTGCAGGTGCAGCAGATCAGCCGTTCTTTGGCTGCTCTGCGCTTCGCAACCTGGCACGAAGCGCGAAAGGCGCATAAGGTCTTTGTTCACCCGGTCACCCGATCTCCCGATCATCCGATTATCGGTTGTACTTTGGCGTAATGCCTCTTAGCCGTTTCCAGACCGCATCGCAGCGGGCAAGGAGAGATTCGTCAAGTGCGCCTCCCTGGCACGCTTTGAGATTTTCTTCGAGCTGCTCGAGGCTCGAGGCACCTAAGATGATCGAGTCCACCTGCGCCTGGCTGAGCAGCCATTGGAACGCGAGTTCGACCAGGGTCTTCCCCGCCTCGCTCGCAATACCAGCCAATTCTGCGACGGCGGCAAAGTAGTCGTCGTGCCAATAGCGGTCCAGGTAAAGCTTGTTTCCGTCGAAGCGTGTTCCCGGAATCGGTCCCCGCTGCTTCGACTGCTTGCCCGTCAGCAGGCCGCCGGCCAGCGGATTGTACGGCACCACGGCGATATTGAACCGCTTGCAGAATGGCAGGTACTCTTCTTCGATTCCGCGCGCCAGGACGTTGTACATCGGCTGTGAGACGAAGAACCGCTTGAATCCGCTTTTTTCCGCGATCCAGCGAATCTCGCAAACCTGCCACGCCGCGTAGTTCGAGACCGCCGGGTATCGCACCTTGCCGGCGCGGACCGCCTCATCCATAGCGGCAAGTGTTTCTTCAATCGGCACCGCATAGTCCGGCAGGTGGAGGTAGAAGATGTCCACGTAATCGGTCTGCAATCGCATGAGGCTTGAATCGAGCGATTTACGAATGGCAGTGTGGGAAAGCCCTGCTTCGTCGTCGGGCACGCCAGTCTTGAAACCTGCTTTCGTGGCCACAATCACCGTCTGGCGTCTTCCGGCGAGCGCCTTGCCAAGCATCGTTTCGGCCGCGCCTTTGTTGTAGACATTAGCCGTGTCAAAGAAGTTGATCCCCTCGGCAAGGCACCGGTCGATTGCACCACAGGCCGCCGCATCATCCATCGACGAGCCGAAGGTAAGGGTGCCAAAGCTGAGCCGGGAGACCCTTAAGTCGGTTGAAGATAGAGTTCGATATTCCATGTTGTCCTCTCAAGCTGCAACCCCCACCAAGACACAAAGGCACCAAGCACGCACAGCGGTTTAAATCCGAGAGTCTGTGCCTCGGTGGACGGTTGTCTTAGCGGTCTGATGAACATTGGGCAAGTTTACCCCGTTAATCTGCTACCTGTACTACAATGAAGTGATATGCCTGAACCGAAACTCCTCCAACTTGCACAAGACCTCGAGTGGCTGGGATGCGAACTCGAATACGTCGGCCATAAACACGCTCTGGAAGGCTTCCCCGAATCAGGACAGACCTGGGACCAGTTTCGCGAGAAGCAACGCGGCGTGCTGGCCACCGCCGACAAAGTCGAGCGCGAGTTGAAGAACTTCGTTCGTTTCAATCCCACCCGCCTGGTCGGCGTTGAATACCCCATCGCCCAATCACTTGATTCTATCACCGGCCTCCTGGGGAACGCGGAGACCATCAAGCAAGCGGCGGCGGTCGCAGTCAACGAACTGCCTCCGCTGGTCCGTAACTTCACCAAGCTGGTGGAGGGGTACCTCCAGGCGGTTGACGGCGCCAGACGCTGATCTGCACTTGCCAGTAGGACAAGTCAAAAGGCAAAGCGCAAAAGGCAAAGGGCAAAAGTAAGTCGGTCGTCCGCCTGTTCTACGGTTTTGCATTTTGCCTTTTGCGCTCTGCCTTGTGACTTCCCGCGTACTTATTTCTTCGGCACTTGAATTGTCCCGGCGACGCTGGGCGCGCCGGCGGGCATTTGATCGTAATCGAGGATGGCGCCGCTGAGCAGTTCATTGCTGGCGAAGAAAAGGGCGGCGTTGGCAATGTCCGCAGGCAAAAGCAGACGGCCGAAGGGACGGGTCTTTATCGCCTCCTCAATCCAACCTTCGCCGAGTCCTTCTTCCACCGCTCGCGTGTGATGCTCGCCTTCGGTCAGAACCCAGCCGGGATTAATCTGATTGACTCGAATCCGATATTTCTTGAGGGCGTCGGCAAGATTCTTCGTGAAGGTCATCAGGCCGCCCTTGGCAACGGAATAAGCCATGATGTTCGAGAAGCCCATGTAGGCGACCACGGACCCAATATTGATAATGCAGCCGCGGGAGCGTTGCTTCATGTGCGCGAAGGCCTCCTGGCAGAGGATGAAAGGGGCGCGGAGGTCGGTGGCCATAATCTCATCCCAGAGCGTCACCGAAGTGGTCTCCAGGCTGCCGCGCGTGTACACTCCGGCGTTATTTACAAGGATGTCGAGTTGGCCGAAGCGCGCCACGGTCTGACGGATGAGGCCGCGGCAATGGGTCTCCTGTTTCAAGTCGCCGACGATGAGCAGCGTTTCGTTCCCGGAAGCCTCGATTTCCTTCACCAGTTTTTCACCCTGCGGCAGGTGGCGCTCCAAGCCGTGCACGACTACTCGAGCCCCCGCTTGGGCAAACCGTCGCGCGATTCCAGCCCCGATTCCCTGAGTTGAGCCCGTGACGATGGCCACTTGTCCCGCTAGAGGCAGATCGTTTTCCATGAAGCTCCTTTCTTCATCACATGACGCTAGCGGAGCGAACCTCGTGGTTGCCCGAGGGCCGCCCCTACGTCAGAGCTGAAATTGTGGCACAACGATGGTATTGTCTTGTGTCGAGAAATACAACCCGTGAAGCTGAGGTGACCACCATGAATCGACGTCAATTCGCCCGTACTCTTGCCGGCACCGCCTTAGCCGCGCCTGCTCTGGCAGCCTTGCCGGTTCGTACCCCGGCCGCGATGCCGGAGGGTGAAGGCCCCGGAGTGCCGTTCAAAATCTCCGTGATGCTCTGGACCGTATTTGAAAAGCTGCCCTTTGAACAACGGCTCGAGAAGGTCGCGGAGGCCGGGTACCACGCTGTGGAACTGGTGGGTGAATACAAAGAATGGTCGGAAGAGGAGTTTCGCAGGGCCAACCGCAAACGGCGTGAGCTGGGGATCACCTTCGACGTGACGGCCGGTCTTGCGCATGGCGTGGGAGATCCGAGGGCGCGGGATGCTTTTCTTTCCGACCTACGGCAGGCGCTCCCGGCCATGGACAAGATCGAGTGCCGCGGCATTATCGTCATGTCGGGCGACGTCGTGCCCGGGATGCCGCGCGCGGCACAGCACCAGAGCTGCATCGAAGGGCTCAAGCGAGCGGCGGACATCGCGGAGAAGAACAACATCACGATTCTGCTGGAGAATATCGACCTGGAGGAAAATTCTCATTACTACCTCTGGTCGGTCGAGGAAGGCTTCGAGATCATCAGTCGCGTCGGCCACCCGCGCGTCAAGTTCCTCGACGACTTTTTCCACGAACAGATTTCCGAAGGCAACCTGATTGAGAAGTTGGAAAAGAATATCGATAAGCTAGGGCTGGTGCACGTGGCTGACGTTCCGGGGCGGCATGAACCCGGAACCGGCGAGATCAACTACGCCAATATCTATAAGAAACTGGCCGCGCTCAAGTACGACCGCTACGTGGCCATGGAGTTCATTCCCAAAGGCGACCCCGTCGAAAGCCTCCGGCGAGCGCGCCAGGAAGCACTGCGGCTAGGAGTCAGAGCGTAGAAGGTTTCGGGTGTCGAGCTGCGTCGACAGGATAAAACAACAATTCAAACGGCAAAAGGCAAATTTCAAATGGTTTTTGAATTTGCCATTTGAAATCTGAACTTCTTTTCCCTAGCCCCCAGTCCCCAGCCCCTATTCCGTTGTGGTGCGGGTGTCCGTCCAGACTCGTACGGTTTCCTTGTCGCTATTCACCGTCACGTCGACTTCGCCCTCGAGAGCCAATGCATGAATGCCTGCGTTTACATCGATCTCGTCAGAATTGCCGGAGACCATGGCGCGAACCACCGAGGTCGGCACCTTGATGGCAATGGTTTTGCCGGAACGATGCTCGGGGGTTGGCTTGTTGACGATTTTGATCAGTAGGAACCGCCCCGACTTTGCCACGCTCACTTCCGCATCGTGCCGCTCCATGGTAATAAAAACGTTGTCGGGCGAATTCCGAACCGAGTCGAGCAGGGCCCGCACGTCGGCGCCATTGATGGAAGCCTGGATATTGAATTTCCCGTGATGTTCACGATCGGTGGGGATCGCAGGCAAGACCGCTGACGCCATTTCAATCGGCACGTTGAAGCTCACGTCTCCGCTTGCCCCCCTCGCGCTCTCCACGCGAATGTGGATCCAGCGCTGGACAGACGCGCCGGTCAGCACGGCGGCGCTCAAAAGCACAGTGGCTACAAGCAAGAGGATGTTTCTTCTCACGGCTCACCTCACCATCACTTCCGTTCGAGTCCGGAACTTAGCAATTGGATGCCGACTACCCACCCGAAGATGCCAACGGCGAGGGACTGGGGGTTGGGGACTAGGGGCTGGGGAAATTGTCAGACCGAGGAACCGCAGGCGACGAGGAATTTCGCACTCCTTTGAAAGCACCCAGAGCGAGATTCCTCGCTTCGCTCGGAATGACAGGCTGAATGAGGTTCTCGCGCAGACTCCCCAGTCCCTAGCCCCCAGTCCCTAGTCCCTAGTCCCTAGCCCCTAGTCCCTAGCCCCTAGTCCCTAGCCTTACTCGTTCCATCCCTCGTGTTCCTGCCAATCCACGATGCGCACGTGCTCTTCCTGGCGGGGGAGTTCCGAAAAGGTCTTCTTCATCCCTTCGTCCAGGTTTCCGTCCTGCGATTGGTAAAGCCAGCTCATCTCCTGCTTGAGAGCCGCGGCTTCGCCGCTCAGGTAGACAACGACCTTTTCGTATTTGTAAGGGGCGGGCTTAAACCCGCCCGCGCCGTACGCTTTATCGCCCCAGATGATGGTCTGCGGATCAATTCTGTGCTCACGCAGCAAACCCTGGCAAGCCTTGATGGCGAACCAGTTGGTCGTGCGGTGATCCACGTGGCGCTCGTCGGGATGGGGAAGCACAATCATGGCGGGATGAAAGTTCGTGATGAGCTGTTGAAGCGTGCTGATGACGGCGTCGCGCGCGTAAGGCAAATTCGGCTTCAGCACATGCTCGTACGGCGAGTGGTCGACCGCAAGGTAGACCGATAAAAACGGATTTGAGACCTCGATGTGCTGCGACCAGATCGCTCCCGAGCCGCCATCGGGCAAGCCCAGGATATCGACCTTGTCGCGGCTCAGGCCAAGATGTTCGTAAGCTTCGCGGCTCTCCTCCATGCGCACCAGGCCAAACCCGCGCGCCTCGTTCGGCCCGCAGGGCTTGTTGTAATAGCGCTCGCACTCGCCCACATCACCGCCCGTCAGGATCACCGCACGCACCGGAATGCCCGCTTCGACTGCGGCGCGGATGAGCCCGCCGTAGGCGGCCTCGTCATCTTCATGGGGGTTGATGATCATGAGCGAGGGCGGCAGCGTGTTGATCGCGATTTCGGTGATGGTCTCCGCCAGTGTTCTGCCGCCTTCGCCGGATAATTCCAGTCTCACGCGATACGTACCAGGGGCCTGGTCGCGCGGAATCGCCCAGGCATCTGAGTCAACAGGCAGGGTTTGTCCGGAGGCGAGATTGACACCCGAGCGCAGCGTCGCCTTCTGGACGGCTTTACCCGCGGCATCCAAGATGGTGGCCCTGAAATCCGCGCCCTTCCACGATTCCTCTCCCGAATTCTTCAGCGTGCACGCGATTTTGATTTGATCGCCGGGCCGGTAGAGTGTGCGCGAATGGTCCACCGTGATAAAAGGCGAAAGCAGTCCAGGCACGTAAAAGTGCCGGTACTTTTGGAAGTCAATGTCAGAGTTGTAGGGGTGCGTGAAGTCCCGGCTGTAAGGAATGGGAAGTTCCTGGTCCCAGGGACGCACAATCGCGTAGTCCGTGAACTTCATGTCGTAAAGGACGGTATGATCCGCGTTCCACACGGCCACGGTATAGTTATCCACTTCCGGCGGAGGCGTCTTGTCGTGGCGCTCGGGGAGGCCGGAACCCATCACCTCTTTCTGCTTGCCCTGCAAAAAGCTGGCAACCCCCGCCTTCATCATAGGAATCGTCGCCGTCCCGCGGGCTGACAGCTTCAAATGGTCTCGCAGAACTTTCAACGCGAGGTCAGGGTTACCGCCCGCGTCCGCCGAGTAGAGCGCGATCCAGGGGTAGTTCGAATTTGAGAACTCGACGGTCAGGTTGTCAAGCTCAGAATCGGTCAGGTTTTCGAGAGTCAACTCGCATTCGAGCGGCTCGCCGACGGTGTAGAAGGTCTTATCCAGGCTTAAATGCGAAATCTGAACAAGCTTCTTGTAAGCGACAAAGGGCCGCAGTGGTTGCAGCGCGACGGTGCGACGGGTGGTGCGATCCTCGAGGCGCACGGCAACGGTGTAGAGTCCCGTAGGCGCTTGGGCAGGAATCGGCCAGCCGATTTCGTATTCAACTTCCCCCGGCTTCGAGTCTGCCACACGGTCCATCTGGACGCTGGTGGTGGACGTTGTCCCTGCATACTGGATTTCTGCAAACGCGCTGTAACGACTGAGATCGCTCCCGAGGCCTTTCACCGAAGCGCGGATTGTCGCCACCGAGCCGCTGTTGAAGCCGGTGTCAGCCGGGGCGCCTTCGACGGTGATATCAGCCCCGCGCGCCGCACTCGGGGCCGTTAGCAATGCTGAGATCAAGGCCGTCAAGAACAGGGTTCGTGAAAGCATGGATTAAGAGTCCTCCCCAAAAGAATCCCGTTCATTATGCCGTGATTCACAGCAAAACCAAAACAGATAGTTGGTTGTTTTGCCCGACGGCTTGCGCTCAAGCGTGCGAAGCGCGCCCGCTTCGTGTCTCCAGGGCCTCTTCGATCCTGCACAGCATGAAGACGTCTTCCCGGTTGTAGGCCAGCAGGTCCTGAAGGAGGCGCTCGTCACGGGTGGCCTCATAATTCTTCCACGCACCGTCGGCCCATTTCCCGTCTTTGCCAGGAAGTTCCCGCTTAAGACCCAGTATCTCCTCGATGGCCTTCTGCCCACCCCACAGGCCCGCGCTCCAGCACGCCGGGCAGAGATCGAGGTGCTCGAAGGTCGTGTCCAAAACCACGCCTAATTGAGCGGCAATCACCGGGAAGTCGAATCCCGTATAACCCTTCACCTTGTCGGGGATCGAGCGCCCGTTGTAAGTGACAATGCGCTCCACGCCGGCGAGCACCAGCAGCAGCGCCTCGCGGGTGGCCTCCTCGCCGACGAGTTGGATGAAGGCGTCTTTCTCGCCCTCCACAATCCTCACCCCAATCACCGTGATCTTGTGGTTCTTGCAGTCCCGGAAAAGGCGCTGGTCAGTGTAGGCTCCGACGTAATTCGTTTCAATGTCGAGGTAGGCTGTTTTCACTGTTATCCGTTCTCCCTCCCCAGGAACTCCCGCCGCTTGCGCGGTTTCGATTGTTTGCCGGGTTCGAGCGAACGCGCCAGCTGGACAGCTTCGAAGCCAAACCTTTCGCGCAGCTTATCGGCGGCCTCAAGAATCTTACCGAGTTTTTCGTGCTGTGGAGCTTCCAGCAGGTTGCGCTGAAACACCTTGCGCTCAAGGTTTGATGCGCGCACGCCTACCAGTCGGACTTTCTTCTTCGCGTCGTATGCGGTTTCAAAAAGATGCAGCACGTTTTCGAAAATGACCGAGTCGAGATTGGTCGGTTCGTCGACGGTGACGTCGCGGGTGAGGGTGTTGAAGGGCGCATAGCGAAGCTTCAATCCCAGCGTGTGCGCGTACAGGCCGTGGTCGCGCAGTCGCCGGGCCACGAGTTGGGCCAGATAAGAAAGTGTGCGCTCCAGCTCCTCGAGGTCGCCGATATCGCGATCAAAAGTCGTTTCGTGGCTGATCGATTTGGGTTCCTCGGAATAGCCGTAGGCTTCGATGTCCCGCCCGCACGACTTGGTGTAGAGCCATTCGCCGAATTTGCCGAACTGCGCCCGCAACTTCTCTTCCCCCATTTGGCGAAGGTCCCCGACGGTGGTGATGCCATAGGAGCGCAGTTGCGGCTCCGTCACTTTCCCAATCCCCGGCATGCGGCGGATGGGAAGCGGAGCCAGAAATGCCGCTTCGCAGCCCGGAATGACGTACAGCAGACCATGCGGCTTCGCCTGGTCAGAGGCGATCTTGGAAACCAAGCGCGAGGTCGAGAGGCCAATCGAGCAGTTAAGGCCGGTGCGCGCCTTAACGGTGCGAATCAGCTTGTCCGCCGCCCGAAACGCCGAGCCGTGCAGGCGCTCGCAGCCCGTAAGGTCGAGGTAGGCTTCGTCAATGGACATCATCTGGACGACCGGTGTGAATTCGCTGAAGATTATGTAGAGTCTTTGCGAATAGTCGCCGTACTTTTCATGATGCCCGCGCAGAAAAACCGCATGCGGGCAGAGCTGCTTGGCCTGTCGGATCGGCATGGCGGAGTGAACGCCGAACTTGCGCGCTTCATAGCTGGCCGCGGCCACGACGCCACGGCCGTCGGGATCAGCGCCCACAATGACAGCCTTGCCTTTCAGCGAAGGATCCTCAAGCTCCTCCACGGAAACGAAAAAAGCATCCATGTCGACGTGCAGGATTTGAGTGATCATGGCTCAATCTGGGGACGAGGTGCTTGTAGGGACGGCTCTTGTGGCCGCCCTTAGGCGAGGACGAGGGTCGCCCCCACTTCTCCTAATTCTCATTCACGCAGCTTCTGACTCCTGACTTCTGACTCCTGACTCCTTCTTCCTGGCACTCACCACCCGTGGAATGCCCGCCAGATCCGGCGTGACTTCGATTTCAGCCCAGCCCGGGCCGAGCAGGGCGAGCACCTGTTCGCGCATATTGTAGCCAATCTCGACCACCACGTATCCTCCGGGCTTAAGCACTTCGAGCGCTTGCGGGAAGAGGCGAGCATAGATTTCGTCGCCGCTCTCGAGGTTTCCCCAAGCGATGCGCGGTTCGAACTCCCGCACCTCCCGCTGCACCCTGTCGAGGTCGCCCTCGCCCACGTAGGGCGGGTTCGACACCACAAAATCAAAGATACCAATAAAATCTTTGTCGAGAAAGCGAGCCAGGAGATCGCTTTCGAGGAATTTGACGCGCTGCGGCATGCGCAGGCGGATCGCGTTTCGCGACGCCGTCACCAGCGCCAGCCTGGAGATGTCGGCGCCGAAAAGGATGGCGCGGGGCAACTCGGAAGCTAGCGCGAGGGCGATGCACCCCGAGCCAGTCCCCACGTCAACGATCCGCAGCCGGGCGTCCTTCGGCCATCCGTTGCGGCGCGCCAGTTCCAGCACTTGCTCCACAGAGTGTTCGGTCTCAGGCCGGGGTATCAGAACGTCCGGGTTGACCTCGAAGTCGAGTCCCCAGAATTCCTGGTGGCCGGTGATGTATTGAGTCGGCTTGCCGGTGCATCGCTCGTCAATCAGTTCGAAGTAGCATTGGACCTTCACGGCCGGCAGTTCCATCTCCGCGTTCGAGTGCAGAAAAGCGCGGTCAGAATTAAGAACGTGCATCAACAGCAGTTCGGCGGCGAGTTGCGCAGAAGGAACCTGGTTTTGGAGGAGGGTCTCGAGGCCGGTCTTTAGTGCAGTTCGGAGCTGCATGGCGGAGGCGTAGTTCTCAGTTTTCAGTCGTCAGTTTTCAGTCAAGAACTGACAACTGACGACTGACAACTGATCACTGTAATTCACGCTGCCACAGTCGCCTGCTTCAACTTCTCTGCCTGAAAGTAAGCGATTAGTGCCTCGATGATGTCTTCAATCTTTCCATCCATCACCCGGTCGAGCTGGTGAATCGTGAGCCCGATGCGGTGATCGGTCAGGCGATTCTGAGGGAAGTTGTAGGTCCGGATCTTCTCGCTTCGGTCTCCAGTGCCCACCATGGAGCGGCGCTCTTCCGTGATCTGCTTCTGTTGTTCCTGGAGTTTCATCTCATACAGCCGCGAGCGCAGCACGCGAAGCCCCTTGGCGCGGTTTTTGATCTGCGACTTTTCATCTTGGCACGAGACCACCATTCCTGTAGGCAGGTGCGTGATGCGCACCGCCGAATAAGTGGTGTTCACCGACTGGCCGCCCGGACCGGAGGAGCAGAAGGTATCGATGCGGATATCTTTGGGGTCAATCTCGATTTCGACTTCGTCGGCCTCCGGGAGCACCGCGACAGTAACGGCCGAGGTATGGATGCGACCTTGCTGCTCGGTAGCGGGAACGCGCTGCACGCGGTGTACGCCGCTTTCATACTTGAGCTTGCTGTAAACCTTTTGCCCCTCGATCAGGGCAATGACCTCTTTGATGCCGCCAATGCCCGAGAGGCTGGTGGAGAGCACTTCCACCCGCCAGCGTTGCGATTCCGCATAGCGGTGGTACATGCGGAAGATTTCCTGCGCGAACAGCGACGCTTCATCCCCGCCGGTGCCGGCGCGGATTTCCAGGACCACGTTCTTCTCGTCGTTCGGATCTTTGGGAAGCAGCAGGATTCTGAGTTCCTCTTCCACGTTCGTCCGCCGCTTCTCCAGGTCGCTGAGCTCTTCGTGCGCCAGAGCTTTCATCTCGGCATCGGTGGAGGCATCCTCGAGCAGCGCCTGGGTTTCTTCCAGCCCTTTGCGGATGCCCTTCCACTCGCGGTACTTCTCGACGACCTCGCTCAGCTCCGAGTGCGCTTTGGCGGTCTTCTGATAGAGGGACTGCTCCGCCAACAGTGCGGGGTCTCCGAGTTGCGCCGTTAGCTGCTCGTATTTTCTTTCGATTTCTGCGAGTTTATCTAAAAAATGCATTGTTCACCGCGAAGCCAGTCGGGGCGATTCGCGAACCGCCCCGACAGCCGCATCTTGTTAAGCTACAACCAACTCCCCTCCGCGCGCTTTCTCGAGCTCCATAGCAGTGTCGATGGCCTTGATCGCGGTCTCGAGTTGGCTGTCGTCGGGCTCGCGGGTAGTTACTCGTTGCAGCCAGAGTCCCGGCTGCGCCGCCCAACGCCACAACTTCCCTTGTGATTTCGCCGCATAGCGGATGAATTCGTAGGAGACTCCCGCAATCACCGGCAGCAGCGCCAGGCGGCCCACGAATCGCATCGCAAAGGAGCGAAAAGGCAAGAACATATAGAACACCATGGCGATGGCCATCACCACCAGCAGGAAACTGGTTCCGCAGCGCGGGTGGAAGCGCGTGCAGGCGCGCGCCGTCTCAACGTCAATTGCGCCACGGTTTTCGAACGCCCACACCACCTTGTGTTCGGCCCCGTGGTATTCAAAGATCCGCCGGATCTCCTTCCATTGTGAAATGAAAAAGAGGAAACCCAGGAACAACACGATGCGAATCGTTCCGTCCAGGAAGTTGAATATCAGCAGGTTGCCCGCCGCGGGATAACGCCGGCTGATCAGCGTAGCCAGCGAAAGCGGCACGTACTTGTAGAAAAATACAAAGAAGCCCAGCGAGAACGCCAAATTCGCAGCCAGGAGCCAGTTGCTCAGCTCGCCCTTCTTCCCCGCTTGGGCGGGCTTGCCAGGTTCCTCCATCGCTTGTTCAGCCGAATAGCGCAACGCCCGGATGCCGAGCACCATCGCCTGGCCCAGGGTTCCCAGCCCGCGCAGGAGCGGATATTTCAGCCAAGGGTGCTTTTCAGACGGCTTTTCCAGGTAGTCCTTGGTCACTGCGATCGTGCCGCCGGGCTGACGCACGGCCACTGCATAGCTGTGCGGGGAGCGCATCATGACGCCCTCGATGACTGCCTGGCCCCCCATCAACGCCTCTTCCGGCGCCTGGAGAATCGGCAGCGCAATCAGGCGGGGCAAGCTGCGCAACCAATACTTCGCGTTCCTCGAAAACAGTCTCATAAACCTTTCGGCTCCTCGCCCTGCCGCGTCTTCCGCCATTTAGGACAAGTAGTGTGGAGGCTGGTCCAATCTTTGGATAAGCGCTCTCGATGCGCGGCGGGCCGCTCAACGATTAGATGCGCGCAAGCGAGCCATGGCTCAGAATAGCCGCAAAGAAAGGGGGTGTCAATTGAGGCTCAGCGGTAACGCGGGCCCGCGCCCGCGCCTCTGAGGATTCGACATCTTATTCGATTGGCGCCCGCGGCAAAGCCGCTACGCGCACGAAACGGCTATAATGGCTTGGACACGCGATTTAAGCATCGTTTCGATTGACACTCAGGTCAGCGTTGCTCTACGATAAGGGCAGGTGCAGGGCTGCGCCTACCATTTCGACAGCTTCGGGGAGCCGGGTTTATGTTCAGGCTCGATGCTGATAAGAAAGTCCACTTCTGCGACGGCATTACGCGCCGTGACTTCATTCACGCGGGCACGATTGCCTTCCTGGGATTGACCATGCCCGAGTTCTTTAGCCTGAAGGCTCGCGGTGCTGTGAAATCCGACAAAGACATCAACTGTATCCAGCTCATGCTCGTGGGAGGGCCCAGCCAGCTAGACACCTGGGATATGAAGCCCGAGGCCCCCGCGGAAATACGCGGTCCTTACAAGCCCATCAAAACCAACGTCTCGGGCATCGAGATCTCCGAAATCTTTCCGCGCATGGCCAGGCACGCGGATAAGTTCGCCCTGCTCCGTTCGGTGTATCACACCGCGGCGGCAGTCCACGACACCGGCTGTCAGATGATGCAGACGGGGCGGCTATTCCAAGGTGGGCTGGAATCCCCCAACTACGGCTGCGTGCTGCGGCTTGAAAAGGGGCCCAAAGGCGACATGCCACCCAATGTGCTAATTCCTTATACCATTGGCGCCCTGGGCGGCAACCTGCCGCATGGCGACACCGCCGGTTTCCTCGGCAAGGCTTACGACCCCTTTGTTCTCAACGCCGACCCTTCCGACCCGAACTTCAAAGTGCCGGACATGCTTCCGCCGGATTACATCTCCGCCGTCCGTGTCGATCGGCGGCGCGATTGGCGCCAGGTGATCGATCAGTCGGTTAGCTACTTTGAGAAAACCGATCAGGACGCGAAGCTGATGGACTCAACTTTCCATCAAGCTTACGCGCTGATGACGTCCGCCACGGCGCGTGAAGCTTTCAATCTGGCGCAAGAGCCCGAGGACGTTCGCAAGCGCTACGGCATGAACCGCTTTGGCCAGGGCTGCCTGTTGGCGCGGCGGCTGGTGGAGCGCGGCGTCCGCTTCGTGACCGTGAACATGTTTGAAACCGTCTTCAATGAAATCACCTGGGACATTCACGGTTCGGCGCCATTCAGCCCCATCAGTTGTTACCGAGATCAAATCGGGCCGATGTTCGACAATGCTTATAGCTCGCTGCTCGAGGATCTGAGCGACCGGGGGTTGCTGGACGCCACACTGGTCTTGGCCACCGGGGAATTCGGCCGCACGCCGCGCATCAATCCGGCGGGTGGGCGGGACCATTGGCCGCAATGCTGGACCGTGGTGCTCGCGGGCGGAGGCATCAAGGGCGGCCAGATTGTGGGCTCCTCGGACTCGATTGGGGCCGCGCCCAAGGACCGCGCCGTCATGCCCTCCCACGTCGCCGCCACGGTCTACACGGCTCTGGGCATTCCCCTCGACTTCATCATGAAGACGCCTCAGGGGCGCGAGGTCCGGGTTGTCGATCACGGCTTCGATCCGATTACGGAATTGCTCGCGTAGGGTCGGTTCGCGAACCGCCCCTAGCGTCTCGTGCCGGCGGATTGGCCACCCAGAGCAACCACAAGGGTTGCCCTTTTCAGTTATGTTAACGGATGTCTCCGTGTCTTCTGTGACTTCAAAGGCTTAACGCAGAGAACACGGAGGACCTCCGTGGTCTCTGTGGTGCGCTTTTTTCGGGCCACAGAAAACACAGAGAAGATAAATAGTATGTGTAAGGTTCGCGTCATTTCTTCCTTTCTCTTGGCCTTCCTGGTCGCTGTGAGCAGTAGTATATTTCGGGCGCAAACGCACCAACCAACTGACCAGCCTTACCACCAGACGGATATGAGCGGGGCGGGGAACAGCTCCTCGACCCGCGCCGCTCGTCGGCCGCAACCCGTCGCCGCGCACACAACGTTCAAAGGCGTTGCCCTTAGCAAGCTGGAAGTTTTGCCAACCTCCATCTCCATCACCGGCCCACGCTACACGCAGCGCGTGGTGGTGGAGGCGACATTCGTGGATGGGCGCCAGGAAGACGTGACGGCTGAAGCCCAAATTACTTCTATTGATCCAAGAATAGTTCGCGTGGATCAGGAAGGATTGGTTTGGCCGCAGTCCGACGGGCGCAGCACCCTCACGGCCACCTTCCGCGGCCAGCGCGGCGCCGCGAGCGTCGAGGTCTTAAAGTTCTCCGCGCCGTTTGAGTGGAGCTTCCGCAATGACGTTATCCCTGTCATGACCAAAGTGGGATGCAACCAGGGGGCCTGCCACGGGGCCGCGGCAGGGAAGAACGGGTTCAAGCTCACGCTGCGCGGATACGACCCGGAAACGGATTACTACACGCTCACCCACCAGGCGCTGGCGCGCCGCACCGAGCGGCTGGAACCCGCCAAGAGCCTGATTCTTCTTAAGCCCACGCTGACCATTGCGCACGGCGGCGGCAAGCGTTTCGCGGTCGGCTCGACGGAGTATCAGGTCATTTCAGGCTGGATTGCGGACGGCATGCCCAAACCGCAGGAGTCCGACCCGCGCGTGGCCAGCATCGAGGTATTGCCGAGCGAGGCTTCGCTTGGGCCTGAGGCCGAGCAGCAACTCGTGGTCACCGCCGTTTTCACCGATGGCCACCGGGAGGACGTCACGCGTTGGGCAAAGTACGACAGCGGAGACGAGGGTGTGGCCGCGGTGGATCAGGACGGGCACGTGAAGATGCACGGCTACGGCGAGGCTCCGGTGACCGTCTGGTACCAGAGCCACGTTACGTTCGCCCGTCTGCGTATTCCCTATCCTTACAGCATCAGCGCCGACGTTTACAAGAATGCGCCGCGGCACAATTACATCGACGACTACGTTTTGAAACACCTCCAGGTCCTCCACATTCCCCCTTCTTCACCTGCCGGCGATGCCGAATTCATCCGGCGAGTCTACCTGGATGCGGCAGGCATTCTTCCCACGCCCGCCGAGGTCGAGCGGTTCCTCAAAGATACCGCGCCCGGTAAACGCAAGCCGTTGATCGAGCAGCTATTGCGGCGGCCGGAGTTCGTCGATTACTGGGCTTATAAGTGGTCTGACCTGCTGCTGGTGTCGAGCAACCATCTCTCGGACGAAGGGATGTGGAGCTACTACAATTGGATTCGCGAAAGCGTGGCTGCCGACAAGCCTTGGAATCAGTTCGTCAATGAAATCGTCACGGCTACGGGCAATGCGCGCGAGAACGGGGCCGCGAACTACTGGGCCATCCACCGCGACCCGCTGGATATTTCAGAGAACATGACCCAGGCATTCCTCGGCATCACCATCACCTGCGCCCATTGCCACAATCATCCGCTCGCGAAGTGGACCCAGAAGGATTACTACGGCATGGCCAACCTCTTCGCGCGAGTACGGCTGAAGACCTCGGGCCGCACCATCTCGCGAGTGGGCGTTGGCCCTGTCTTCGAGGATGTGACGGTCTACTCGAATCCCTGGGGACAGTTCATCGACGACCGTTACACGAAGCCGCTGCCGCCCAAGCCGCTGGCCGCCGCTGCCTTGCCTGCGGATTCGCCCCAGGACCCGCGCCTCTATTTCGCCCAATGGCTGACCTCGCCGGAGAATCCTTTCTTTGCCCGGGCCATTGTGAACCGCGTGTGGCGAAGCCTGATGGGCCGCGGCCTGGTGGAACCGGCGGATGACATGCGGGATACGAATCCGGCCACTAATGCCGAGCTTCTCGACGCGCTGGTTAAGGATTTCATTAAACACAACTATGATATTGACTATCTCGTAGAGACTATCCTGGAGTCCGCCACCTACCAGGCTTCCTCACGCCCGAACGATCAGAACGCCCAGGACGAGCAGTATTACTCGCACTATTTGATCCGCAGGCTTCCCGCGGAAGTTCTTCTGGATGCCTACTCCCAGGTGACCCAGGAACCGGAAAAGTTTGAAGGCTACCCGCCCGGGACTCGCGCGTTGCAGTTGCCGGACGCGGCAGTAAGGTCGTACTTCCTAACCGCCTTTGGGCGGCCGGCGCGCCAGCAGACGCGCGAGAGCGAACGCACTTCAGTTCCGACCGTAACCCAGGCTCTGCACATCATCAACGGCGATACTTTAAACTACAAGCTGCGCGACGCCGGGAATTCGATCGATATGCTCATAAAGCTCGGTTTTTCCGATGAAGAAATCGTCAACTATCTTTACCTGGCGTCGCTCAGCCGGTACCCGGCGGAAGCAGAGCGCGCGGCGCTGCTGAATGCGCTTCGCGAGGCCGAAAGCGCGAAGGTACAGGGGATTTCTAACCCTCGGCGCGCGGCACTGTCTGACATGGCTTGGGCTTTGCTGACGAGCGAGGAGTTTGTTTTTAACCACTGATCTTATTTCTAAGAAAGCCCTCTCTCTTGGGGAGAGGGAGTGGGACAGGCACTCTTGCCTGTCTCTAAGGCTCGCACATGCCGCGCCTCCTCGCAGGCAAGAGTGCCTGCGCCACGTCATCAGCCGGAGCGCGACGGGTGAGGGGTCGTTTGGCAAGTTCAGAGCGGGCGCGGCGGCGATACGGACTGATGCGAACTTGTGGGAGGACATGCCGGATTGTGAACGGAAGTAACCCCTCACCCGTCCCGCGACGGCTGGTGAAAGCGCCATCGCGGGCCACCCTCTCCCCAAGGGAGAGGGCGTGGTCTCCCATATGGGAGAGGGCTACGCACACCGCGTGGGCGAGGGTGAAATCTGTTAGATTCCTCTGTCTTGGCCTTGCGATAGCGTGGTTCATGGTCTGGGCCGCCCTGAGGAGTGAGCCGGCCCATGCTGCCACTACGCCATCATTCAGCGCCGACGTCGCGCCGATTATTCAGAAAAACTGCCTCGCCTGCCACTCCAGCGCCGCCAAGATGGGCGGGTTTGTGATGGAGAGCTACGACCTGCTGATGAAAGGCGGCAAAGACGGGGCCGTAATTGTTCCGGGCAAGAGCGAGCAGAGCAGGCTGATTCAGATGCTCGAGGGGAAAGTCCAACCGCGCATGCCGTTTGGCGGCGACCCGCTTTCAGCGGCGGACATTGCCGCGCTAAAGGCCTGGATTGACGCTGGCGCTAAGGGGCCAGCGGCGGGCGAAGCTGCCCAGACGCTCGCGCCGCTGGCTATTCCTGATATAAAGCCCAAAGCGCCGGTTGTTTCGCCGGTCGTGTCCCTGAAGTTCTCGCCTGAAGGACGAATTCTTGCCGTTGGCGGTTATAAGGAAGTTCGGATGATCGATGCCTCCACCGGCAAGCTGATCCGCACACTCGAGGGCCACGCCGACTATGTGCGGTCGATTGTCTTCAGTCCTGACGGCAAGCAACTGCTCGCCGGTGGAGGTCCGCCGCAGCAGTGGGGCGAAATCAAAATCTGGGATGTGCCCACTGGCGCGCTGCTGCGGACGATGCGAGGCCACAAGGACTGCATCTACTCGCTTGCAGTCAGCCCCGATGGAAAGCTGGTCGCTTCGGGAAGCTATGACAAATCCATCGAAATTTGGGACGCTCAAACCGGACAGGAACTGAAGACCTTCCTCGACCACATTGATGCCGTGTTCGCCGTGGCATTCACTCCGGACGGAAAACTTCTGGCGTCGGGGTCGCAGGATCGCACCGTCAAGATCTGGAATGTGGCGTCCGGCGAGCGCCTTTATACGTTGAGCGATGCGCTGGATGGAATAACCAGCATCGCGTTTTCGCCGTCCGGGGAATACCTGGCAGGCGCCGGCTACGACAACTCCATTCACGTGTGGAAGATCAGTGAGAAGGAAGGCAGCCTGGTGCAGTCGCTCATCGCCGACGAAGACAGCATCCTTCAAATCGTCTGGTCGCCGGAGGGGAAAACTCTGATCACGAGTTCTTCTGACGGCTCCATCCGTTTTCGCGATGCGGCAACCCTCGACCCGCTCGGCGTGCTCCCTGACCAGTCCGATTGGGTGGATGCGTTGGCCATCAGCCCGGACGGCAAATGGCTGGCCGCAGGACGATACGATGGAACGTTGAGCTTGTACGATGCGAGATCGTACAAGCCCAGGCTCGGCCCGCTGATGGCCGAACATTTGAAGAAGGCAGCGGGCAGAGGGCAATAAGCTGAAGGTCTGAGGTCTGGAATTTGGAGTCTCAGATTGGCCGCAAGCGGAAGCAGCCCGCCGACCCACCTGCGAAAGATCCGCCCTCTCCCCTGGGGAGAGGGTGTCGCGCTCCGGCGTTTTCATCAGCCGGAGCGCAACGGGTGAGGGGTTCTTTGCGGAGTGCAGACCGCAGCGTCATAGAGGGAGCATGACCAATGCGAGATTTTAGGAGAACAGGCTCGATTCCGAGCGGAAGTGACCCCTCACTCGTCCCTCGACGGCTGGAGAAGACGCCGTCTCAGCACACCCTCTCCCCAGGGAGAGGGTTGAGCTTCCGAATTCTGCGCCTTGCGTCATTGGTCGCGGTACTTCTGGCGCCAGCGCTCCTGGTTTTTTCAGACGAACCCATCATTCCGCCCGCTCTTTCTCGGATTTCGCCGGCGGGAATCGAGCGTGGCACGACCGCCTCTTTCAAACTCGAAGGGCGAGGCCTCGTTGGCGCTCGCTCGCTGCTTTTTGATACTCCGGGTTTCACGGCGAAGATAGTGAACGTCACCGCACTGCATGAAGAAATCAAGGCGGCGCGAGCGGGCGTAGACCTGGAGGCCGCGGTGCCCCTGGGGGTAAAGTCAGAAGCCCAAGTGGAACTCACTGTTTCCAAAGATGTCGAGCCGGGTATCCATTGGTTCCGCATTGAGACGCCGAACGGCACTTCGAACATGCTGCCGCTGGCTGTTGGATCGTTAAAGGAAGTCCAGCAGCAGCGCAATTCTTCTGACCCGCAGCAAGTCGAACTGCCTGCCACTATCGTCGGTGCAGTCTCCGCAGTGGGTGAAGTGAATAGCTACAGCTTTGAGGGAAAGGCCGGCCAGGAGATGGTCTTTCAGGTTGTAGCATCAAAGTTGGACTCGCAACTCGAATCGCTGCTCGTCCTGCGCGACTCTTCGGGCGAGGAGATTGCGGGCGCCGGAGAATACCTGCGCGAGCCCGATGCAACACTGGTTGCCAAGCTGCCGAGGGAAGGCAGGTACACGATCTCGATTTCCGATCGCGAGGAAAAAGGCGGCTGGGATTACTTCTATCGGCTCAATGCCGGTCCTCTCCCGTACGTCACCGGCTGGTTCCCCCTGGGCGTCCGCGCGGGCACGCCGGCGATGGTGTCAATTGAGGGGGTCAACCTTGGCGGCGTGAAGCAAGTCGAAGTCCGGCCACCCGCGCACGTCGATGGTTGGACGACTCTTCCGCTGACAGTGGCGACGCCCTCCGGTCCACTTCTCAATAAACCCCGGATCGGTGTGGGCGACGTGCCGGAGGTTTTCGAGAAGGAACCCAACGACACGCCAGCGCAAGCTGAGGCAGTTTCAATTCCAGTTACCATTAATGGCCACATTGATAATCCGACTGCCGCGAAGCACGCCGACGACGATTACTTTCGCATCCACGCCGGCAAGGGCCAGCACCTTGTCATCGAGGTGGCGGCGGCCCGGCTGGGTTCGCCGCTGGATTCCGTTGTAGAAGTGCTCGACTCGCGGGGCAACGCTGTGCCGCGCGCAACGGTCCGTTGCCTTTACCAGACGCAAACCACGCTCGCGGACCGCGATTCGAGAAGCGAAGGAATAAGGTTGGTTTCCACCACCGGACTCCACGAGAACGATTACTTGATGGTCGGCGATGAGTTGGACCAGATTGCTTACATCCCCGACCAACCCGATGCGGACGTAATTCTGAAGGGATTCGAGGGGCAGCGGTTCACGTGGCTGGGCACTTCTCCAAGTCTCCGGCCGCTGAATACCACGGTCTACAAGGTGCAAATCCTTCCCCCGGATGCCGAGTTCCCGTCCAACGGGCTGCCCGTGTTCCATCTGACCGAACGCAACGACGATGGCGGGCCGGGCTACGGCGCGGATTCGCGCTTGGATTTCGATGCGCCCGCCGACGGGGACTACCTTGTTCACCTCAAGGACGTCCGCAACCTGGGCGGCGCAGGCTTTGCGTATCGGTTGACAATTCGCGAGGCTGCGCCCGACTTCACGCTCGTCGCATATCCTGACAATCCCAACATTCCCCAGGGCGGCTCGACGCCGGTGACCGTCTCCGTTAGCCGGCTACAGGGGTACGAAGGTCCGATCGAAATCGAGGTCACGGGTCTGCCCGAGGGCCTCACGGCGAGCAAAGCGGAGATCGCTGCGGGAGAGGACTCGACCCTGGTCGTCTTGAGCGCCGCGCCCGGCTCGCATCTCGTGTCGCCGCCGGCGCATTTTGAGATTGTGGGGCACGCTATCGTGACCGGCCGCGCCATTACGCGCGTCGCGAATGCCGACAAGGCTCTGCAAGTTGCGTCGATCATCCCTCCACCGGACGTCGAGGTGCGGGCGCAACCTGAGCAAGTGGCCATTGCGCCGGATAAAGAAGTGAGTGTATCGCTGCACGTGGAGCGAAAAAACGGATTCAAGGGGCGCGTGCCGTGCGACGTTGTGAATCTGCCGCCCGGCGTCCGGGTCGTAAACCTGGGCCTGAACGGTATCCTGGTGCCGGAGAATCAAAGCGACGCAACCTTCAAGCTGCGCGCCGCAGATTGGGCCAAGCCGATTGTTCAGCCGATTTACGTATTGGCCAATGTTGAGTCCAACGCCACCACCCAACACCCCTCCCCGCCGATCATGGTGCGCGTGGAAGGCAAAGGAGAAGGGACGAGCGTCGCAGCGCGGTAATGAGTTTTGCAACGGCGTGTTGAGCCCCAAAGGGGCGGTCTATCACAGCCCAGGCCAGCGGCCTGGGTCCAAGTGCGCGCGTATTTTTGTGATAAGCCCTGAAGGGGCGAAATACGAACCCGCTGTAACTCTCGACACGCTCAACCGTGGGACGCCGACATGTCACGCCTTTTCAGGGCTTGGGCGAGTATGACAAACACTTTTACCCAGGCCGATGGCCTGGGCTGTGATAGGCTGCCCCTTCGGGGCTGAAAACCGGTATCCACTCCGCACAGGAGCCCAATGCGAATCTTGAGAAGAAACATGCTCTACGGTTTACTCGCTTCAGCCGGTATTGGTCGGAGTCTGAACGCTCTTCATGCGCACCCGCATTTTCCGCAGCCTGGAGGACGGTCGCCGTCATCATCGGCTACCCCGCCCGGGGCAAATGCGGATCGAGCGCCGGGCGTCAGCGGCCAGGGGGAGATGAAGTTCCGGGTTCTTTATACGTCGGAGCGCTTACCTACCGAGGCCCGGAAGGTACTGGTAAACGCCCACGGAGGTTTTGCCGTCGACCGCCGGGCCGGCAAAGAGGAAACGTACTTCGCGCTTCCCGGAGCCGGGATTCTCCAAATCAGTTCCGACCTGAAGACGATCAGCATGATCGACACTCCGGACGAAATGCGGAACGTTAATCTGCACGACTCCACGATCTGGTACGACGCGGACGGTACCCCCTATTTGACCTTCCCCGCGAATGATGCCGGCAAGATTTTCACCACCACTCTGGATGGAAAACTGGTCAATGCTCTCGATGCTCCCACCGCCAGCATCGAATTCGAACATCCGGAGATTCGCGATTATTTTCTGGGAGGAGGAAACTTCGCTCCCACTGCGGTTGAATTCTTGAACGGCTTGTATTACGTCACCACGGGCTACTGCAATCTTGATTATGTCTTGACGGCGCGGATCAATCGTGACAACCGCCTCGAAATCGCCTGGAACGATCTGGCGTTCGGCGGGAAGGGAGAAGCACTCGGCCAGTTCGGCACCGCCCACGGCATCACCGCGCCGCCCGGCAAAGTGCGGCTCGATATCGCCGATCGGCCGCATTCCCGCCTGGACCGTTTTACCCGCTACGGCCACTACCTCTCCAGTCTGAAAATGCCTTCCGGCTCATTGCCCTGCGACATCAACTACCTGGACCAGCACTACAGCGTCGTTCCCGCCTTGGATGGCCCTGACAAGAAGAAAGGCGCCCCGATTTACGTTCTTCAGGATGAGAAGTTGATTTCAACCATCATGCCCAAGGAGGACTTGGGACTCGAGAACTTCGTCCACGTCCACAATGCCGCATTGCGCAGAATCAACAATAAGTTCTACATCATCGCGCAGGCGTGGAACCCGGGCGACTTCGCCATCCTGGAGCAGGCGGAAGTGTAGCGCCGACCTTTCGAGCCTGCCCTGAGGGGAGCAAAGGGTCGGCAAGTGCTGACCTAAAGGTCAGCGCTAAAGATAATCGCACTTTCCGCACGGAACAATACTAATCAGCCTTCATCGTTGTTAGCAAACCTCATTTTTCTGCTTGACTTGCCACAGATCACGTCCTAACATCTCCCTGCCCCGGACAGTCACGGAGTCCTATCCTTCTGCTTGTAACTTCACGCACACCACCTCCTGCTGCTGGGCGTCGATTCCTAAGGTAGTCCAAGTAGCCGCACCGGCCTGTTCATCTCAACCCAATCAGGCATTGGCGGAAGGTGTATTTATGAAGCGACGGCTTCTTCAGGAAGGATACGTTCTCGGGATTATTTTCGGTCTGCTGATACTTGTGGAGGGCTGCGGCACATCTTCGCCGGGCATGAATCCGACTCCAAATCCGGTACCGGCGATCAGCACGTTGTCTCCGTCTTCAGTTACGGCCGGAGCTGCGGCGCAGACGCTGACCGTCAACGGGTCGAATTTCCTCTCGAGTTCCACGGTGACTTACAACGCCGTCGCGCACACCGCAGCCTTTGTAAGCGCTTCGCAATTGACGATTCAACTAAGCGCCTCGGACCAAGCCACCGCGGGAACTTACGCGGTCGCGGTGACCAATCCCGCCCCCGGCGGGGGCGCGTCGAATTCCGCGAACTTCGCGGTGAACAATCCCGCACCCGCCGTTACGACACTGTCTCCTGCGTCCGCTAATGCCGGAGCGTCGGCGCAGACCTTGACGATCAATGGGACGAACTTCGTTCCCAATTCCACGGTGACTTACAACGCCGCGTCGCACACCGCGACCTACCTCAGCGCGACGCAGTTGACCATCCAACTCAGCGCGGGCGATCAGGCCGCGGCGGGCACTTACGCCGTGGTGGTAACCAACCCAGCTCCGGGCGGGGGAGCATCGAACTCCGTGAACTTCACGGTAGATAACCCGATGCCCACCATCTCGAGTCTGACTCCGGCTTCCGCCACGGCGGGAGCAGCGGCGCAGACTCTCACCATCAATGGGACGAACTTTCTTTCCACTTCGACAGTGACCTACAACGCGGCGGCGCACATCGCAAAGTTCGTAAGTGCGACCCAACTGACCGTCCAACTCAGCGCCGCGGACCAAGCCATGGCGGGAACCTTCGCGGTGGTGGTGACCAACCCAGCGCCGGGTGGGGGAGTCTCGAACTCCGTGAATTTCACGATCAACAACCCTGTGGCCACGATCTCGAGCCTGTCTCCGGCTTCGGCCACGGCGGGGGCAGCCGCCCAAACCCTGACGATCATTGGGACAAACTTTGTATCCAACTCGATCACGACTTACAACGGGGTGGCGCACACCGTGACGTTTGTGAGCTCGACGCAGTTGACGATTATGCTGAGTGCGAGCGATCAAGCCACGGCGGGAGCTTACCCGGTGGTGGTGATCAACCCGACGCCGGGTGGGGGAGCTTCGAACGCTGTTAACTTTACGGTGAGCAGCACGAACAATCCTGTGCCAACGATTACAAGTTTATCGCCTTCCTCCGAAAACGCTGGGGCGGCGGCTCAAAGCTTGACCATCAATGGAACAGGCTTCATCGCCACCTCGACCGTGACCTATGGCGGCGTAGCCCATGTTGCGACCTTAGTAAGCTCGACGCAATTGGCAATTACGCTGAGCGCGAGCGACCAGGCCGCAGCGGGGACTTACGCGGTGGTGGTGATCAACCCGGCGCCGGGCGGGGGCGCTTCGAACGCCGTTAACTTCACGGTGAGCAGCACGAACAATCCTGTGCCAACGATTACAAGTTTGTCGCCTTCCTCCACAGACGCCGGAGCGGCGGCTCAAACCTTGACCATCAACGGTACAGGCTTCATCGCCACCTCGACCGTTACGTATAACGGCGTGGCCCATGCTGCGACCTTCGTAAGCTCGACGCAATTGACGATCATGCTCAGCGCGAGCGATCAGGCCACGGCAGGCAGCTACAGTATCGTGGTAACGAATCCCGCGCCGGGCGGAGGAGCTTCGAACGCGGTGGGCTTCACCATCACGTCTGGCGCCTTGAGCGTAGCCACGACGGCGTTGCCGGGCGCTTTCCTGGGAGTGTCATACGCCGCACAGGCCGCGGCCAGCGGCGGCGTTCCACCTTACACCTGGACTGTTTCTGCCGGAGCGCTGCCTCCCGGCCTGGCGCTGGACTCAAGCAGTGGAGTGATTTCAGGTGTGCCGGTTGGCGGTACGGGATCCGCATCGGTGAATTTGGAGGTGACGGATTCGAAGTCAGCGAACGCCACTTCCCCCTCGATGAACCTGACGATCGGGAACGACACCATTTCCGTCTGCGAGTCGGGGAATGAGTCTGTCCTCAAAGGACAGTACGCGTTCAATTTGATCGGATACAACGGCAGCGGCTTCCAAGCCGTTGTCGGCTCACTGACCTTCAACGGGATTGGCGGCATCCCGTTCGGCGAATTCGACATCAACTCGACCGGGGCTGCCGCCGAAACCAACACCACCATTACCGCCGCCCGCAGCTCTTACACCGTGGGAGCGAGCAACCGCGGTTGCGCCACCTTCGTCACCGCATCCGGGACCACCTTCACAACCCGCTTCACCTTGGGATCTCTGTCCTCAGGCGTAGCTACCCAGGGGCGGATCACTGAGTTTGATCCCGCCAGTTCCAGCTCGTTCATTGCTGCCGGCCAGATTCTGCAGCAAAACACTGCCGAATTCAGCGCCGGGCCGGCAGGGAGCTTCGCCCACCTCGTATCGGGCTGGGATGCAACTTCGAGCACCCGCATCGCGTGTGCCGGTGTATTGACGAGGACGGCAAGCTCGGGCGGCGCCGGCAATGTCGGCGGATTGGACCAGACCTGCAACGACGGCGGGACATACGGCAACGTGACCCCGGCCGGCACCGTGGGCAGTTACACAGCACCCGATTCCAACGGACGCTTCACCCAATCAACCACAGTCTCGGGATTCACGAGTGAAAACGCGGAGTATATGGTCTCCGCCAGCCAGGCGCTCGTGGTCAGCATAATGTTTGACGGCTCGAACGACGTGATCACGGCGGGTGAATCTTATCTTCAGAACGGTGCGGGATCGTTTACCAACCTCAGCGTCACCGGCGACTACGCTTGGTATCAGACGGGGGTGGACGGTAGCACGGGTGGATGGATGGAGTTCGGGTACTTCGACGCCGATGGCGGCACCACCTCGATCAGTATCGAGGCCTATGTCGACAGTGCGGGGTCTACGGGACAAACCGCTGCCACCTGTACCTTCCACGTCGACTCGAGCGGCCATATGACCATCAACCCCGGCGCAACCTGTTCGGACCCGCCCCTCGTCTACCTCATCTCGAACTCCCAAGCCATCCTTCTGAGCGAGGACGACCACGTCCAAGGCGGGCTGGCCTTCCTTCAGAATGTCCCGGCCGGCGGTTACAGCCCAGCTTCGATGGCCGGCGCATTCTTCGGCGGCACCACGGAAGTGGTAAACCAGAACAGCCGGGCCGAGAATTACCTTATCGATGTGCAGAACAGTACAACCTTCCCCAATATGTTTATCCTGGGTGACGAGGCCAACATCGACCCCAGCGATGAGCTCGCCGATCAGTTCACTGAGCAGCTCGTGTCTTTCGGCGCCAACGGGATCATGATGACACAAAGCACCGCCACGGCAGCCGCTGAGACGGTAGGTATCGCCATCAACTCCACCAGTTTTCTGATTGCGACCGATATCGGCAATCCTTACCCGACGTTCGTCCTGTTCGGACCTTCGACCCCGGATGGCGTGGCCATTTCACTTTCCGAGCCCACCAGCGCGCAGACTGTGGCGCCGAACGGGACCGTGGCGTTGACAGTGTCGGTGACCAACGCTCCGATCACGGACGTCACCTGGCTCCTCAACGGCCTACAAAGCGGCAGCGCGGGCGCTGCGGCGTACGGAAGTGTTTCCGGCTCGAGCGGCTCGTTCACTTATACCGCGCCCGCTTCCGTGCCCAGCCCCGCGACCTTCGACGTTACCGCGGTCAGCAACACCGACGCGTCCAAAACCGTTTCCTTCAGCGTCACCGTCACCGATCCTGGCCATTAGGAAGACTGTGCCGAAGGCACCTTGGAGTGCGGCGGCTTGACGCCGCCTTGGTATTACCGCGGGATGCGGAGTTACACGATCCCCCAGTCTTGTCCTTTGAAGCTCCTCTCACAAACAACTCGGTCGGTGTAGTGCAAAGGCGGCGTCGAGCCGCCGCACTCCAAGGCCGAGCCGCTCTTCCAGCGAGCGCTCGCGATCCGGGAGAAAGCCCTGGGTCCCGAGCACCCCAACGTAGCCAAGGTTCTCAAGAACTACGCTGGTCTTCATTGCAAGATGAAGCGGGGTGCAGCGGCCAGAGAATTGGAAGTTCGCGCCTGGGCCATTCGCGCCGCGCACGCCAAGATCAATCCCCCAAGCAAGGACTGACACGCGCCCCACATCGTTTGCTGGACGCCAGGGGTCCAAAGTGAACCGACAGCCCTCTCCCTTGGGGAGAGGGTGTCGCGCTGCCGGCGTTTTCATCAGCCGGAGCGCGACGGGCGAGGGGTCTCTTCCGCGGACAGCAGAACGGGCGAGGTGTCTGAATGTGAAGCTGACAACCACGAACAATTCAAATGGCAAATGGCAAAGGTCAAATGGCAAATGGTTTAGGATCTGAAAAATCGGCAAATCGCAGACCATTCGAAGTTTGGCGGTTGCCGTTTGAATTCGCTCTGGCTGTGAAACTGAGAAGAAACCCCTCACCCGTCCCGCGACGGCTGGAGAAGGCGCCGTCGCGGGACACCCTCTCCCCAAGGGAGAGGGCAGTCATTCAACAGGGGAGAGGGCAGTCTGTTGACAGGAACAGGGCGGACCGCGATATCGCCCCGCCGACGCGACGTGAGCGACCATTCCCTGCAAAGTGCTTGACAATCGCTCCCATTCATAGATAGGCTACCTCCATGGACCTTGGGAGAAAGAAGGCCTGGAGCTTGCCGGGTTGCAGTCTTTTTGTCCCAGGGGGAAAGCAGACCGGGAATGAACGAATTCAGGGAAGGATCCCGCCGCCCACGACCATGATACCCCCGAGAGTCCAGAAGTTGAGAAGTCACGGAGTTGAGGAGTCGGGAAGATGAACCAAGAGGCTGGATGCCGGCGGTTTGTCACTCTTCGACTCTCAGCTCTAGACTTCTCGACTCGAATTTGCCGGAACAAAGCGAGAATGTTATTGAAAACAAAGAGTCGAGAAGTTGAGAAATCGCGGAGTTGAGGAGTTGGGATACCGGACCAAGAGGCTGGAGGTCGGATGCCGACGGTTTGTCACTCTTCGACTCTCAACTCTGGACTTCTCGACTCGAATTTGCCGGAACAAAGCGAGAATGTTATAGAAAACAAAGGACCGGCCATGAAAAACTGTGGATGCAGGCGTAGCGCTGACCTTTAGGTCAGCAAGGCCGACGAACCCGGCCAGAATGCCGACCTGAAGGTCAGCGCTACGAGAAACGACGGAACAAAGCGAGAATGTTATTGAAAACAAAGGACCGCCATGTTTTGTAAGATCCTGATCGCCAACCGGGGGGAGATTGCGGTGCGGGTAATGCGCACCTGCCGTGAAATGGGAATCGGCACAGTGGCCGTTTATTCCCAGGTGGACCGCAAGTCGCTGCACGTTCGCTATGCCGACGAGGCTTATTGCATTGGGCCTGCGCCTTCGACCGAGAGTTACTTACACATCGAGCGGATTCTTGACGCCGCAAAACGCAGCGGCGCGGAAGCGATTCACCCCGGCTACGGCTTTCTGGCGGAGAACCCGGAATTTGCCCGCGCTTGCGCGGATGCGGGTGTGGTTTTCATCGGGCCGCCTGTGGCGGCGATGGAGTTGATGGGGTCGAAGACCAGCGCGCGGCACGCCCTGATCCAGGCGGGGCTGCCAGTGGTGCCCGGAACCGACCGCCACCTCGAAAGCCTCGAGGAAACCCACCGAGTTGCGGACGGAATAGGCTACCCGGTCATGCTGAAGGCTTCGGCGGGAGGGGGCGGCAAGGGATTGCGCCTGGTGCGTTCGGCCGAGGAGCTTGAGTCCGCTTACAACACGGCGCGCTCGGAGGCCGAAAACGCTTTCGGCGACCCCGCGGTTTACCTCGAGAAATATCTGGACCGCCCCAGGCACATTGAAATCCAGATTCTCGGCGACCGGCACGGCCGCCTGATTCATCTGGGCGAGCGGGAGTGTTCGCTGCAGCGGCGGCACCAGAAACTGCTCGAGGAATGCCCGTCGGCGTTCGTGGACGAGGAACTGCGCCGGCGCATGGGGGAAACCGCGGTGCGCATCGGAAAGCTGGCCGGTTACTGGAACGCCGGCACGGTGGAATTCCTCGTGGACCAGGGCCGCAACTTCTATTTTCTGGAGGTGAACGCGCGCCTGCAAGTCGAGCACCCCGTAACGGAACTCGTGCTGGGCATAGACCTCGTGAAAGAGCAGATTCGGATTGCGGCGGGAGAAAGGCTTGAGTGGCGGCAGGAAGACGTGCGTCTGCGGGGCGCGGCGATCGAGTGCCGAATCTACGCGGAAGACCCCACGAACAATTTCTTTCCTTCACCTGGCTACATAACTAGGCTTCAAGTTCCGGCCGGGCCGGGCGTGCGCCGGGACAGCGGCGTCTACGAGGGCTGGACGGTGCCTCTCGAATACGATCCGCTGCTATCCAAGGTCTCGGTCTGGGGGACGGCGCGCGCTGAAGCCATGGCGCGCATGCGCCGCGCGCTCGGCGAGTACGAGGTCTTCGGCGTCAAAACCAACATCCCCTTCTTTCGCCGGCTGCTCGTGCACCCGGACTTTACGGCGGGACGCCTGGATACCGGCTTGATTGACCGGGTGCTGGCCGCAGGCCTGATGGAAGAAGAACCGCCATCGCCGGAGGAAGAGCGCGTCGCGGCGCTGGCGGCGGCCCTCTATGCGCGCGGACGACAGGAGCAGAAAGTTCCCGAGCCCGTGCGCGCGAGCGCCTGGAAAAGCGCCGGCAGGGAGGCGGCGCTTAATCGCTGGCCGCGGCGGGAGGGTTGGAGAAGCGGATGAAACTCGCAATCAAGATTCTCTCAGGCACGAAGACTTCAGAACATGAGTTTGAGTTCATGGAGGTGGCGGACGGCACATCTGCCGGGACGAGCCTCGAACCTTCCACGTCGAAGATCAGCTTCGATGGCGAGACGCTGCTCGCCGATCGGGAAGAGATCGCGCCGGGCGTTTACTCAATCCTGCTCGACGGACGGTCTTACGAAGCCCAGGTGAGCAAGCGGGCGGGCGACTCCGAAGGCGCCTCGAGCCCTTACGTGGTTACCGTCGGGCTTCGAAATTACCTGGTGGAAATCCGTGATCCCCGGCGCTGGAAGCGCGATGGCTCCGGGGTTCGCGAGCACGGGCCGAGGGAGATCGTGGCACCCATGGCAGGGAAGATCGTTAAAGTGCTGGTCTCCGAAAATCAGGAGGTGGCTCAAGGTCAAGGGTTGCTGGTCATCGAAGC
Source organism: Terriglobia bacterium (assembly GCA_049508935.1). GTDB lineage: Bacteria > Acidobacteriota > Terriglobia > UBA7540 > UBA7540 > CAVROP01. The sequence goes on from JBELAJ010000011.1 coordinate 33,311, forward strand.
AATGAAGATGCAAAACGAAATTCGCGCCCCGCGAGCGGGCCGCGTCAAGCGCATCTATGCCAAGGAAGGAACCGGCGTGGAAGCGGGGATTCGGCTGCTGCGCCTTGAGTGAGAGAGTCGATGTTCCGGGGATTCGTTTCTTGTCCGACGAGGTTACCTGTGGGAACTGGAAAGCAGTTCAAAGTTCAAATGGCAAACGGCAAATGGCAAATGGAAAACCATTTGAAATTTGCCGTTTGCCATTTGCCATTTGAACTGCGCTTGTGCCTTGCGGGTCTATTTTGCGGCTGGGGGACTAAGCTGTCCTTTAACGATCTGCTCGGCCAGGAAGTTCTCGACCTTGGCCCGGTCGCGCAGCGTCTCGATAAACGCCGCTTTCAGGAGTTGCTCCCTTTCGTTCTTGAGTGTCTGCCGAATGGCATTCTGAACTCGCAACTCGGAAAGCGTATGGGTCGCGGCCGGTTCAATGCCCAGGAGTTTGATGATGTGGTACCCGGACGAGCTGCGAATGATCCCCGTATACTGGTTAACCTGGAGCGCCTCCACCGCCTGCTTCAGTTGCGGTGTGGAAGCTAACGCCGAGACGGGGATAAAGCCCATGTCTCCGCCACCCGAGGCGGTGCGGGCATCCTCCGAGTATTCCTGCGCCACCGTGGCGAAGTCATCCCCGGCGCGCAGGCGGGCGTAAAGCGCCTGGATTTTGCGCTCGGCGGCTGCGGGAGTCTTGGCATCATCGTTCTTCAGGTTGCGCACCTCGGCATCAGGGACGGGAGTGACCTCGATCTGAGCCAGATGGTAGGCGGTTTCAGGGACATTGAAGTTGGCCTTATTGCGTTGGTAATAGTCGGCAATGTCGGCGTCGGAAATCTTGATGTTCGACACGATTTCTTTATTGATAACTTTGGTGATAATAATATTGCGTCGTAACTCTTTACGTAAGTCATCCATTTCCAGGCCCTGATCGTGAAGCCGTTTCCTGAACTCTTCCGCCGAATAAGGGGTCTGAAGCTTGGCCACCTCGGTATCCACCTCGGCTTCTGAAACCGTAATGCCGGCGTGCGAAGCGTGCTCGACCAGGATCTGATTGTTGATCAGCTCATCCAGGACGTTGAGCTTGAAGCTCATGGCTTCTTCGGGGCTGTTGGCGTCGGGCGAAGCACCCTGGCGGCTTCGGTATACCCTTTCGACCTGGTCGCGGTAGATAGGTTGGCCGTCGACTTTCGCCACTATTTCGCGGTCCGAGGCGCTTTTCCGTTGGCAGGAGGTGAACATTGCCAGGCCCGCCAGCAGCGCGAAGATCAAAGAAGCAGTAATGCGGTGATAAAGCGGTTGTTTTCTCATGCTGGTATTGTAACTCGACACACGAACGATCGGTGCCCTAATATGAAGCATAGTCCGGGCAATCGTTGAGAGCGCTTTCGGGCGGCCACAAGGGCCGCCCCTACGCACACGTCTACAAAGAGGTGGGCAAATCAGGCGCGCGTCTGATAATATAGAAGGGAATACTCATCCTATAACGAGGTGTGGCTATGGCATTGGCTTGTGAAATCTGCGGCAAGGGACCAAGGTATGGAAACAGGATTAGCCACGCCCACAACGTCACCAGGCGGCGCTGGAACCCCAACTTGCGCCGCGTACACGCCATCGTGGGCGGCGTCCCCAAGACCCTGCGCGTCTGCACGGCTTGCATCCGTTCGGGAAAAGTCTCCAAGGCGAAGTGAATGAGGCAGCACAGGCACTCTTGCCGGTTGTGTCTCTTACAGGTCTGAGCACGGGCAAGAGTGCCTGTGCTACTCCCCCGTCAATGCGGCATGCGATCAACCTGGTAAACTCCCTCGATCTTGCGAAGTGAAGACACCACCTTTTCCAGGTGCTCCATATCCACAATATCCAAGGTGACGTCGATGTGCGCCTGGCTGTCATCGGTTCGCACTTCGATATCCTGAATATTCGAGTGGACGTCCGCGATGGCCCCGGTCACATCGGCCAAAAGGCCCTGGCGGTCGCGAGTGAACAAAGCGAGCTTGACGGGATAAAGGCTGTACTTGGGCCCCACCCACTTGACTTCGATGCGCCGGTCCGAATCGTAAAGGAGATTCTGAACGTTGGGGCAGTGCTTGGCATGCACTGCAATGCCTTTCCCGCGGGTGATGTAACCGGTGATTTCCTCTCCTCGAATGGGATTACAGCACTTGGCGCGGTAGGCCATCAGGTCGTCGTGGCCGTGGACCTGGACGGCCGTGTCGCCGGAGATGCCCAGGGCGCGTTTCACGGTGGTCAGCCGGGAAGGATGGGCCGTCTCGAGATGAGCCGAGGGAACTAGCCTGGCGATCACTTGGCGCGCGGAGAACTTGCCATAACCGATTCCTGCGTGCAGATCGTCCGCCGTCGTGCAGCCGTTGTCCCGCGCCACTCGCAGGTAATCTTCCTCGCTCACCTTCTTGAGCGTCACATCGTACTTGCGCGCCTCCTTTTCGAGCAAGCGCTTGCCGATTTCCACGGCTTGGCCTCGTTGCGCGATATTGACCCAATGCTTGATCTTGTTCCGCGCCCTCGAGGTCTTGACGATGGCAAGCCAGTCGCGGCTGGGGTTGTGGTGCGCCTGAGTGACGATTTCGACGATATCGCCATTGCGCAATTTGGACTTGAGGGGAACGATGCGGCCGTTGACCTTGGCGCCCACGCAGTGGTGGCCTACCTCGCTATGAATGGCGTAGGCGAAATCGATGGGTGTGGCGTCGCGGGGCAACACGATTACTTTCCCCTTGGGGGTAAAGGTATAAACCTCCTCCGGGTAAAGGTCGATCTTGAGAGTGGAGAGGAACTCTCCCGGATCGCCCATGTCCTGTTGCCATTCCACCAGGTGGCGCAACCAGGCGAAGCGCTCCTCATCTCGCGTCGCCACGGCACTTCCGTCCTTGCTGTCTTTATACTTCCAGTGAGCGGCGATTCCTTCCTCGGCGATCCTGTGCATCTCCTCGGTGCGAATCTGGACCTCGAACGGCTGGCCGTGGGGGCCGATCACGGAGGTGTGCAAAGACTGGTAAAGGTTTGGCCTGGGGATGGCAATGAAGTCCTTGATGCGGCCCGGGACAGGCCGCCAGGTGTTATGAATCACTCCGAGAGCGGCATAACAGTTTCTCACACTATCCGTGATAATGCGGAGGGCCAGGAGGTCATAAACCTGCTCGAGGGGAACGTGTTGCCTTACGAGTTTCTGCCGAATGCTGTAGAGACGCTTGATCCGGCCTTCAATGCGCGCCGGGATGGAGTGCTCCTTCATTTTGGCATTCACTTGCTCGCGCACTTCCACGAGAAATCCCTCGTTGACCTTGCGGCGGCTTTCCACCGCTTTCTTGACGTCGAGATAGGTGTCGGGTTCGAGAAACTTGAAGGCAAGGTCCTCCAGTTCACCGCGGACCTTCCCCATTCCCAGGCGGTGGGCGATGGGGGCATAGATATCCAGCGTTTCGCGGGCGATGCGTTCCTGCTTCTCGGGAGGCAGGTACTCGAGGGTGCGCATGTTGTGCAGCCGGTCGGCGAGCTTTACCAGCACAACGCGAATGTCGTCGACCATGGCGAGGACCATCTTGCGGAAGTTCTCAGCTTGCTGTTCCTCCCGGCTCAGAAACTTGATACGCCCGATCTTGGTAACCCCTTCCACGATGCGGGCCACCTCAGGACCGAACTCGTTCTCGATGGTTCCGCGCGTGGTGCCCGTGTCCTCGACCACGTCGTGCAGCATGCCGGCGGTCAGGCAGACGACATCCAGCTTCAACTCGGCCAGGATGTGGACGACCTCGAGAGGATGAACGATGAACGGCTCGCCGGAGAGGCGCTTCTGCTCACCGTGGCGATCGGCGCAAAAGTCGTAGGCTCTGCGCAGCACCGTCAGGTCTTCTCCAGGACGATAACCCCGCACCACTGCCGCGATGTCTTCAAAGCTAAGCATGTCCCCAATTTACATTCTAGGGCAGCCAGAGCGCTTGGTTCAAGCCCCACCCTGGAGTGCGGTAGCGCCAGCTACCGCCGTTCGCTCGTATTCCACGGCGGCAGCGAAGCTGCCGCACTCCATGCGACCGCGCGCAGAGCGAGATTCCTCGCTTCGCTCGGAATGACAGCGTGAAGGTGGCGTCGTCGCTCTCTCTTTTCGCTGCTGTAGTTTTGTGATAGGCTTCATGTATCTCCAGAAGAAAGGTAGATACCGCCCTGCCAAGAGCGACCGGGAGCCGCCCGTCAAGTGCGGACAAAGGAGAGCATATGAAAGAAGCCACATGGAAAGTGTTAGCGATAGCGCTGCTTGCCGCGGTGGGAGTATTCAGCTCATGCCAGAAGCCTTTTCATGAGGAGACCGAGCGTTACATCTTTGTCGCTGCAAATACAAGCCTAGCTTACTGGCAGGAAGCCAAAGCCGGATTTATGGATGCAGCTCGCGGACTGGGAGTGAAAGCGGAGTTTACAGGCTCAGA
>JBELAJ010000110.1:0-18825 GCA_049508935.1 Terriglobia bacterium
TCAACAGATTCATTCCGATGGCGGGCTCCATCAAGTCGATCCTGAATGCTGTGGTGGTCATTTGTGTGGTGGTGTGGCTCCTAAACGTATTTGGACTCATGCATTACATCACCAATTTTCACATCAATCGCGCAGGGTGAGGGTGGTCTTCGCTTAGGGCGCGAGCGTGATTCGCGACTGGAGCATCGGCAATTCGCTGGATGCGCAGGCAGAAGTACCTCGTCGCCACGAGGACAGACAGCGCGATAGGGTCGTCGCTTTAGGGCGGCGCATAAAGGCAAGCCGGAAGACACAATCCTAGGCCGCCGCGGAGCTATAAGGCGTTTGGGTGATGGTGTGCGTCATGGCCCAGAAGTTCTCGAGTGGGGTGTCAAGCTGTACATGGTGTGTAGGCCCCAGGATCAGTCCACCACCCTCACCGATCGTGCACAAGCGGCGAAGAACCTCGTTGCGAACATCATCCGGGCTGCCGAATGGCAGTGTCCACTGTTCGTCGATTGTTCCCCAGAAGCACAGTCGGTTGCCATACTCACGTTTCAACTGCGCCGGGTCCATCGAGGCCGGCTGAATGGGATTCAGTACATCTATTCCGATCTCAATGAGCTCGGGAATAATCGGGTAAATGCAGCCATCGGTGTGGTATGCCACTTTGAGGCGTGGATTGATGTTCTTTATCGTCTCGATGAAATGCGCCATCCGAGGCTTGAGGAAACGACGCCAGTGAGCGGGGGACATCAGCATACGGTCTTGCGTCCCCACGTCATCGCCGACCCAGATCATATCGACGCCCGTCCGGACAAGCCGCTCGGCTGCCGCGAGGTGATACCGGTACGGAATCTCCAGGATCGCCTCGGCCAGTTCCGGGTCCTCGACGAAATCCAGCATCAACTGCTCATAGCCGCGTAGGGCCCAAGCTGTTTCGAAGATCGTGGTCACGGTAACCCCGACAATCCAGTATTCCCGCTGGAAGTGGCGGATCAACTCTTCGGCTTCCGCGTAAAGGCCCGGCCGATTTGGGTCCGGAGCTTTGTAAGTGCTCAAGGCGCCTCGATCGGCAAGCGGGCGCACCACCATCTCGGTATACCGTCCCGTCCCGAAGCGGGTGGTGTACGGGACCGATCGAAAGCCGACTCCCCACTCGTCCACGTACTCGGCCGGTTCCTGGTAATAGGAGTTGGCCCATCCCACGGAGGTGAGCAGCATGTCTTCACCAATCGTCTGCTCGAGGGCGTAGGTGTTTCCGCCGCCGTGTGGATTGTGGATTTTGTTGCCGCGTATTTGGAGATCGGAGCGCAGGCGCTCGGCAAATTCCGGGGTGAAGCTCACTTGCATGGGGCAGCGGTCCGGCACTTCGTGGTTCAAGGCGGCAATGACGCGCTCACGATGATTCATTTGATTCTTCTCCTCTCGAGCGATAGTACGGATGACGTACCCAACGCCCTTTGCAACCCATCACCTCGCCGGTCGAACCCACTTCGCCCAGCGGCAACTTCAGTCGCATGATGGCGCTTTCAAAAGTTGCCGTGGCCTGGGCAGATGCGCCCCGATGCTGCGCGCGACGTCCTGCGCCAGGCACGCGCCGTCGCGCGAAACTACCTGATATTTACCGGCCTCCAGCGCCAACTCTGCGGCGGGATACGTGGCTAAAATGGTCCCCTTGCTCCTGATGTCCGCCAGAAGCTCACTGTAATAAGACTCGACGTGCAGGGGTGTGAAATCGCAGACCATCAGGACTAGCCGGTTCTCGAAGCTCTGCTGCATGCGGCGGATCTGGCGGAAATCGCCCATACAAAAGCAGTTAATGCCAGTGAGCCCCTCGGTTGCCAGAAAGTTCTCAATCTGGTGTTCGGCGCTCCCGCAAAAATGCAGGGTCCCGCCGCCGAACGCCCGGAATACGCGACTGTTATAAGGGACCACGAACTCCCGGTACATCCGCGCGGACATCAGCCCGCAGTCGTCATCGGAAATGCACACCCCGCCGAAACCTTCGGGCAACAGTATGGAATGCGGAAACGCGCCGCTGCTGGCGGGCTGGCCGGCGTACTGTTTTTGCAGGCGAATCCAGTTGATTAGCACCTCCGTCGAGAAGTCCATCAACTCATGGGCAAGCGCCGGGTGCTCATAGACCCAGACGAAAAAGTTCTCAACCCCACAGAGCGTGAGTGCAATGTTGAGCGGTCCCTGCGCATCCGTGAACATCACCGGTAAGTCAGAGTGCTGGCGGAAGTAGCGAATCGTTTCGAGAACACGTGGCATCAACCCATCGGTGAGAGGGTTGGGCGGCCGCAGCTTACGAATGTCCTCAGGGTGCTCCAGTACCCGTCCCTCCACCGCCGGATCCATGCCTGATTGAAACAGCACGCGGCTGCCCATCGCGGACGGCACCACCACCGTCCCGTACCAGGGGAACAGCACAGGTATGTAATCGTCTTGAAACCACGCTTGGTGGCGATCAATCTTGGTCAGTTGGAACTTCAACATGCAAGCGGGGTCGGTAAAGTAGTCGTCCGGAATTAACTGTGGCGACTCGCCTGAAATCCAGTAATTCACATCCATCACCAGAACCGGCATCTCGCCCGTATTCTTATGGCTGTAAGCGTCGTGAATCCGCTGGCGGGCTTGTTCAATCCTGTCATCCATACGAACTTCCTTCTTCCGAGGGTTCTGCGAACGGACTAGCGCGAAAGTCTGGCTACTCCAGCCACAGGACCTGAAAGGCCTTCAGAAGCGCCTTGCCACTCAGCTTGGCGGCGGATAGCCGGTCCTGTACAGCACGGCGAAGCACAATTGCCATTTCCCGACTTGTGGTGTTAACGACGAACAGGCTGTCATCCGAGCGCGGGACCGCCAGCACGCCTGCCGGTACGGGCGCACTCAGCGCACCTTCAGAATCAGGAACGAAATGGCGAATCAAACTCATCAGGCTGTCATCTCCCGGCCAGAAGCCTAGCTTGACCACAACGCCTCGCCCCAGGCTTCTCTTTGTCGCGGCCGGCCTTCCATCCAGAATTGCCTGGTCGCTGCGGAAACGGGCCAGCACGTCCGCCTCAGGACCTACCTCCAGGAATTCGCAGTAGCCGTCGAGACCCACGGGTGAAGTCCCGGTCATCCCTCTGCCTTGCCATTCGACTTGTGGCGCATTTCTTCCGCTTGTTCCCGCCGGACCCATCCAACGAATCGTCCGCACCAGGCCTCCCGTGAGTACCTGAAGGTTGGCCGCGAACCCGTCAGCGCGGAATATGCCGTTTTCGTCGGAATAAGCGGTGAAAGGGGTGATCACTACAACTCCTCCGCCTTCTGTGAAAGTTTTGAGAGCAGCCGTGACACGGGCATTATCCAAAGCGGTCGCAGCCGGAATCATCATCAGGGAATACTTCGCCAAATTGGAAGGGTTCTCGGCCGCCGCCAGATTCATGCTGTCCACACCGATGCCCAAGCGGTGCAGCGCCTCGAAGGTTTGCGGCAACACGGAGCGGCTCGGCTTGATGTGGGGGTAGATCTCCAGAGCAACGCGCTGGCTGAAGTCAGTGAGAGCTGCGGCGGTCGCTTTCACCGGGTTTTGGATCAAGACCTTTTCCCATTTGCGGAAACTTTCTCCCAATTCGACCGCCCAATCGAAGTCCGGCTCCGGGTGTCCCGACCAGTCGAGCAGCCCCCCACACTGGGGCCAGTGGCCTCCTCGCCAGCGGTTGCCGGTCCAGTAAAGCACTCCCGAACTTCCCAGGGCTGCCGCTTCCCATCCCCACATTTGAAACTGCTCCTTGATAGGAGCCAGGACTGAGGGGCCAGTGTAAGCCCCGCCCGAGTCACTTGAAGCCGCCCACATGTACGTCGAACCCACCGCGCCGTAGTGATTCTCGGTGGTGATGAAGTACTGTTTCCCATGCGCGGACCGGTGCATGTCCTGGTGCCAGGTGAGGTTCCGCCAGTACTCGGGATCGTCCGTGGAGGGCTGATAGTAGTTCAATCCCGCAATATCCATGGTCCGGCAGGCTTGCGGTTCGTCGGCGACAGCATCCCACACGTCGTTGTAGTCCGTCATGATCCATTGCTGTACTCCCGCTTCCCGCAGAGCCTCCGCTTGCATCGCGTAAAAGCCCAGAAGGACATCGCGCCCAAAGTGCCGGTGCGCCAGCGTGAGGGCAGCGATGTACGCTCCACTCTCTTCGACTCCCTCACCGGGCTGGGCGACTTCATCCAGCGATCTGACTTTCATTCCCCAACTGACGAGATAAAGCCGGCGGTTGAACTCATCTGGAGTGCGATAAGTCGTCTTCAGCCATTGCCTCCAGGCCGCCTGGCATGCCGCATTGTAACAGATTCTCGGAACGTTAAACTCCAGCTCATTCCCGAGCTGCCAGCCGATCACGACCGGGTGATCCTTGAACTCCTTGCCGATGGCCAGAATATATTGGCGCAGCGCCTGTCGATAAAGGGGATGGTTCAAACATGGTGCGTGGCGCGCCATCGGATGCGCCTTCACACCGGGATGAAGCTCGACCAAGATATCCGGATTGCCGGCCGCAAGCCACTGGGGGGGAACATACGACCCAGTACCCAGGAACGCCTTCATTTTTCGCTTCTCTAAATCGTCCAGGAAATCTCGCACCCAGGCAAAGTCATACTTCCCCGAAGCCGTTTCGATATTTCCCCAGGACGACTCGGTGACTCGCACACAGTTCATGTGAGCTCGCTGGAAGTGGTCCAGCATATCGTTCCACTCGGCTCTGGTTTGAAGCTCCGGGTAAACACTAGCGCCGAAGAGGAATTCGGTTACCTTCATGGACGACTTCGGGATGGCCTTCGGCGTGTCTGGTCGCGGCCCTCCGTGAAACGCTGCCGCTGCTGAGGTTGGCGTGAGCGACAGCAGTGCTTCTCCTACCACCAGCTTTCCGCTATCACTCAAAAACTGCCTCCGTGAAGGCTCCTGATTGCTCGCCATGGCTTTAGTCCCACCCCTCCGTGCCGTCCTTGAAGCGACGCGGAATTTCGTCACCAAGCACCGGCGTCCTGAGTCAGAAGTTCGTTGAAGAATTCAGCCCGCGGAGCGGGCGGTAGACTGTAGCCCACGGCGCAAGCCGTGGGTCGCGAGAGCCCGCCCTCGCCCCCGCCCCCTCTCCCGCCCGGCGGGAGAGGGGTGCCGAAGGCGGGGTGAGGGGCGTCTAACCCAGGGCTTGCGCCCTGGGCTACTCTATGCCGCCCCTGACGGGGCTCTAAAGATCTGTCGCGCATGAAAAAACTTCCCTAACGAACTCTTGACTCAGGAGGCTAGCTAGCTCGGCAAAGCGTTCAGGGCTTTAATTCGAGTGTGACAAAACCGACTCCTGCCGTACCCATCCCCTTTGTTCCAAGCGGCTTTTGATAGCCGGTGTAGAACACTGTGCAGCGGTTGCCCCCCTCGGGGATCAGCCCCAGGGGGGTGCGGACGTCATCGGCCCATTTCCCGTTGCCTTGGGGTTGCACGTTGATCGCCTCGCCCGCACTCCAGTGAACGCCGTCCGCCGACCAGGTATATCCGATAGCGTTGGGGACGTTCGAGTCGTAGACGGCAGCATAAGTTCCATCGTCAAGCTTCGTTACGATGGGGTTTTCAGAGAAGACCTTCTCGATCTTCAGCGGATTCATCCCCGCACACCTTTTCCAGGGGCCTGCCAACGTGGGTGCGGAAGCAAGGCCCACTCCCCAGAAGGTAATCGGGATGTGCTCAGTCTTGGCGCTGCCATAGAATCCGTACCATAACGTACCTACTTTGTACGGGAAAAAGGAATCGGTTCCCTGCAAGCCCTCCCAGGGTTCGGTCTGCGAGTCCGGCTGGAGGATAATCCCCACATCCCGGTAAGGGCCGTCGATGCCATTCGGACCGCTCACCTTCGAAACGGCACGCCAAATTGTCCCTGCGAAGTTGTTCCGCCACTCGGTTTTGGTGTTAGGCTGGCTGCTATATGCCACGTAAAACAGGTTCCATCGCTCTTCTTTTGGGTCATAGACGGGCATTGGCGCCCAAAGCGCGGCGCGAGGGTCTTTACCCTGGAATTCTCCGCTGGATTCGTACAGTGTGGCAATGCGCTTCCAATGAATGCGGTCCTGGCTCTCCCAATGCGCCAGTTTCATCTTCACCCAAACCGGGTCGCCGGTCATTTCTGAGGTGAAGAGGCGATAAGTCCCGCGCAACTTCAAGACGCGGCCACCCTCGAAGCCGTATTTGTTTCCAGCCGCTCCCTCCGACTGCACGGTAATGACGGGAGTTGGATACTGCGCGAGCAGCACACACCGCGGCCGCTGCCGACCCGGAGGTACAGGGTTCGCTCGGGCCCGCGCCGAAAGCGGCTGCACCGAAAAAGGGCCAATCAGAGTGATCAACAGCAACAATCCGGGCGTTGTTTTCACGGTTATACCGTCTCCAGATTGATGGGATATCCGCCGTATTTCCGGACCGTCGCGTACATCCGCAGCGCGTTCTCCGCCGGAATCAGGTCATGAACCTCGCTGGAGGACCCGATGAGGATTCCTCCCGGCGGGCCCAGTCTCCTGATGAGCTCCAGAGTTTCGTTTTCGACCTCCTGGGGCGTGCCATAAGGCAGAGTGGTTTCACAGCACACGTTGCCGAACAGCAGCGTGTGCGGGTACTCCCGCCGGATCGCAAAGATGTCATTGCAGCCGTTCCGCTCGATGGGGTTGAATCCGTCCGCGCCCAGCTCATGGATGACGATCGGCAGGATCTTCTCAGCCTTGCCATCGGTATGGTAGAGGAACTTGAATCCTTTGTCCTTGACGGGCTTGGCAATTCTCCTCCACATGGGTAGTGCTTTTTGGCGGATAAATTCAGGGCTGAAGATTGGTCCCGCACTGCCCGCCACGTCTTCGCCCATAAACATCAACGGCGCCGACGGGTTCTCCGCGAACACCTCGGCAATGTACTGAGAAAATGTCCCGCAAACCGCAATGAGCTGGTCCACCAGTTCCGGCGCGTCGTAAATCGCTTGGCAGAAGAGATTCATGTCAGAGTAGGTGTACGCGTCGGTCAGCGGGCCTTCCACCGCGCCGATGAACACGACGTCGAATGAGTCGTAAACGTCTTTGATGTTCCTGATGACTGGTTTGAACCATTCCTCGACCTCGCTCTTTTTCGGCATGGCCGGCATGTTTCTTTCGAGACCTTGCAGGTCGTGGAAAGGCCGCTTGGCAATCCAGGCGGTGCCGCCGGCTTCGGAAACCTCCCAGGACGAAGGATCGACTCCGAAGAAGCGTATCCAGTTTTGGATTTTCTCCCACATCCAGTGGTGTTCGGGATCGTAAATAAACCGAGTTACGTCCAGACCGATTTTGCTGGCCATACGCGCGTTCCGCTCGATCAGGTCGCCCGACCCTCCATACGTCTCGAATAGAGCGCGGTTGTCCACCAGGTCATACGTCATCAGCCGGTCTGGAATTTCCCAGTTGATCGTTAAGTTGAATCGTTCGAGGTTAGTCATGAGTTCTCAGCGATGCTTCGCTTGCCGGACCGCAGGTGCGGCTTCCCGCCTCACGGACCGACCAGCGCCAAATGCACCACGTCCTTGATTTCCGCTCCCGTTTGCACGGTCATGGGTTCGACGCCGGCAATCTCTCCCATTCCGTGCAGCCAGGAGGTGTCGAAGGCGGGCCCATTATAGTATGCCACTAACAATCCGACGCGATCCCCGTCCAGGAAGCATCGGGTATGGTGAGTGCCATCGGAGCTGACCTCGACCCCATGATTCGAGGCGTCTCTGAGCGATGCCTGCAGTATATTGGAACGTGTAGAGCGGAAGTCCCTCGTACCCAGCGCGTTGGCATCCATGAACCAAGGCCAGGAGGGTTTTTCGCGGTACGCCACCTCCATCCAATCGCCTGCCTTCGCCACCAGGCTGGGATCGGGCAATGCCTTGGCCGTCCCTTCCGGCCGCCCGATATGGTCCTCCGGGTAGACAGACCATTGGGCCTTTCGTTTCCACATGAGGGTGTCACAGGACCTGGCTGCGTAAAAAACCAAGCCAATCTGACGCGCCGCCACTTTTTCCGACGTATAAGTGAAACGGTAGCTGACCGTGGCATCACCACCGCCATCGAGCTGAATCGTATAACTGCCGGCCGCCTCTTTGTATTGACCCGCCACGTCAATCTCCACCCCATCGGCAGCGTTTCTGGCAGAGACCGAAGCGCACTTCCACTCCGTGAGCAGCACGTTGAAGGGACTGAATGACTGCACACGCGGCGCGGGATACCCAGGCGTCATGGCATAGTCCTGCGTGGGCAGCACCATCAGCACAGGCCCACCGACCAGCACAGAGTGGCCGTTGCGAGTTACGCGGATGAGCCCGCCGGTCTTCCGGCTTATCACCCACTCGAAATCCTCGCCTCTTGCCGTTATCGTTTCCGCGGTCTCGGCTAAGTCCACTCTCCTGTTTCTCAGTGATTTGACAACCGGTGCTGGTGCGGCTGGCGCACCGATCGGTAGCTTGTAAGCGTCGACCATCAGGCCGTTGCGCAAGAACTTAAGCGACAGTGTCGTTCCGCTCGCAGCCTTACCGTTGGTCCCTATGGAAATCGTTCCCTTGGCATGCGGTGGAACGTCCGCCCGGGCGACGCCGGACTCCTCGCCAAGTGACCATTCGATGCGGACTTCACTCAGGTTCGTGAAGTCGTAGCGATTCTCGACGGGTACCTGCAAGGGCTGGCCGGGGGCCGGCAATGGCAGTGGCGCATCCTGGATCTTGACCGGCGTATGAGCTTTCTTGACGTGCCACAAGTCAGGCTTTGCTCGCCGCCAGGGATCGATGAACCCCCATTCACCGTTACCGGTGATCGGGCCGGAGGGAATAATGTACTGGTCATCGGTGAGGTTGAAGGCCTGTCCGCCCAGGATTGAAGGTGTCTCCCAGAGCTTCTCCCAGAACGGAACGTACTCAAGTCCCCACTCATCGCGTAGTCCGGGGTCGGTCATCAGTTCGGACAGGTTGGCGAAGTACGCGGACGCCGACTGGTCGAAGATGACAGGCCGTTCTGACTGGGCAGCTTCGGCAAACATCTTTCGAGTGGGGTAGTGCCAACTGCCCAAGTCAAAGGGAGAGGGTATAATGTCCATCCCTGCCTGCTCAGCGCCGCTGCCTGGATCGTAGGCCATATGCACGGGTCGAGACGGGTCGATCGCCCGCGTCGTCTTCAGGACTTGCCGGAAGTTCTTCCCGCACGTCGATTCGTCCGCCAGCATCCAGGTGATCACGCTCGGATGGCTGCGGTCGCGCTCGATCATCTCCAACACCGGCTGAAGCAAATATGAGAAAAACTTCGGGTCATCAAACTTCTCGATTTTCCAGAACTCATGGCCCTCCAGATCATGAGCGGCAGAATTGATGCCCACCCAGCAGGTGCCCGGTTCATCGAGGACGTAAATCCCAGCCTCATCACACAAGCTCACAGACTCCTCGTCCGGGAGAAAAGCACAGCAGTAGGTATTGTTGCAGTTCGCCCAGCGCAGCCAGTCAATGTCTTGGCGGTGGACTTCGGGCGGAACCGTTCGCCCTGTTAGCGGATGCGCGTCCTGCCGGGACATCCCGCGCAGCCGAATGGGTTGCCCGTTCAGGAGGAGCCGGCCATCTTTAATGCTTACTTGCCGGAATCCGAACCGGCGCTCCGTCGAGTACCGCTGATTTCCCACTTCCAGTTCACATTCGAGAACATACAGGTTCGGATGCTCCGCGTCCCACTTTTTCGGCGCCACGACCGGAATCTCAAGCGAGTGCGAGAAATTCTCCCCGGCTATTATCGCCGGCAACTTCACCATTGCCGGATCAAGCAGGAGCCGCCGGCCGTCAACTCCAAACTCCCGCAGCGTGAAGTGCACTTGCGCACCTTTAACGTCACTTCCGCTCTCGTTGGCGATGTCCAAGAGCACGCCCAAGGTGGCGTTCTGAAACTCCCCATCGAAGGTCGTTTCGACGTGCAGGGATGAGATGTTGACTTCGGGCAAGGCAAAAATGCGCACTTTGCGAATGATCCCACCTATAGGGTGCCCCACCATCTCGCGTCCAACGGTCAAGATGTCTGCCAGACTCTCACTGCTCACCGCCAAATCCAGAATGTTGTCTTTGCCCGGCAGCAGAGCGTCACTCGCATCCAGCTCGAAGGGCGTGAATGCTCCCAGGTGCGACCCCACGGGCTTACCGTTCATCCAAGCCTCTGCTTTGCTGTAAACTGCATCGAAGCGGATCTTGATGCGGTGTCCGGCCCAGTCGGCGGGCGCCCGGAAACGAAGGCGGTACGCGCCGGCCTGCCCGGGCCTGACCGTGAACCCTTGCATCGTCCACTCCCCCGGCACCTGAATGTTGGACCAGTTCGCGTCGGAGCTGTCCTTCCAAAACTCGCATGCCGGAGTGGCATTGAAGCGCCAGGCGCCATTCAGATCCATCCAAGGTGTGGCGGCAGCCCCCACGGCCTTCGGTAGGGGCGAAAGGCGTGGGAGCAGATCTACGGGGTTGTCTTGAGCGATCGAATTGACCGGTGATGCGTTGGCGCCCGTTGCTCCGCCCGTGGCACAAACGGCCGCAGCTCCTGCCACGATCCCTAGAAACGTCCGGCGCGACACGGACCCTGAACGCGATGAATTGCCCGGATCGGGAACGCTGCTACCATCTAAATCCTTTTCCTGGTCATGCATTGAGTCTTGCCTCCTGAATCGGGGACAGCTCTCAGTTCTTTGCGCTGAAAAGCTCGTCAAGAAACTCAGGCTTGAGTACGGTGGCGGGATGGAAATGGCTCGAGGCGGCGTAGCGGATCAAGCTATAGCGCAGTTGCCGCGCCGCCGGTCGGGTGTCCAGCGAGTTGACCAGATCGAAGCTGGAGGCGAGCAGTTGGCCGCCCCCCACGCGCGCTTCAAACACAGCGCCCAGGCGGTAGCTGCGAGCCGCGTCGTCGATCACCTGCACGATCGGCTTAAATCCAGCCGGCCCGCCGTTAAGCACAAACGCGCGCGAGTGGCTCATCAGGTCCCACCACTGCCAGTCAGCGTGCGAGTCGGTAGGGAAGTCCGCCAGGGCCGGATGCGCCGGCTGACAGAGAATGCCCATGGTTTCGTGGCGCTCGGGAAACCACGAATGCGCCCAGAAAATGGTGGTGAACGTCGTAGGCGTGGTGCGCGCAGGCTCTCGCGGGTCGAGCAGCAGGACCACGGTGCGGCCTGCTGCCAGTTGGTCCCGAGTGTCGGCGTCCCAGCGCGTCGCGACTACCACGCCGGATGGCGGCGCCGGACGCTTCTCGGGATACAGCCAGATGTTCCAGTCATTGGCGAAGGTATCTGCCGAGACCTGGATCGAGTAGCGCGCCGGGGCGGGGAAGTTGCGCAGCGCCAAGTGAATCGCGCCGAGAACGGTGAGGCCACCGGTTGGGACTTGGGTGGAAGGCTGCTGGCCCGAGGCCACGCTGCGGCCGGAGGCATCTCGCAATACCCACGCTGTCTTGAGCGCTTCGATGGCGGCGGGGCCATAATGGGCGATTTCAATCTGTGCATCCAGCGTTTCGTTTGTCGTCCAGGTGCGTTTCTTCAAGCGCAGAAGCGGAACGGTCGGATTACAGAACCGCCGGAACGCCTTCGGGGTGATGAGGCCCTTCGATTCACCAAGTGTATTGAGCACTCCAATGAATGCCGGGCCGAAACCGGGCCAATCAGTGAGGCCTAGTAGCTGGAAGCCGGTAAGGCCGGGTGTGCGCAGATTAGATTCGATCTCCTCCTTGTAAAGCGCCACCATGAGCGCGCCTGAAGCCTGACGGAAGGCTTCCGCCTGATCGAACATTCCGTTGCGTTCCAGCGCCTCACGATAAAAATCGAGATATCGGGGTTGCAAGGGACCAGTGTAAGAGTGCGCTTCGGAGAAATCGGGGAATACGGTCCACTGTCCGAGTTCGTGGGCGACTACGGGGCGGTCGAGCTTGCCGACAAATTGTCGATAATCAAAGTCCGTATCCGGCGGATTCGCTTCCAAGCGCGGATCGCCACGCAGGTTCTGCCAACGCGGACCCGCCGAGACAAAATAGTCGTCCGGGCGGAGCATATTGTCCGGGGCCGACGTGCTGGTATACAGATGGCGCGGGTCGCGTGCCTGGAGGCTCTGAACGAGGTTTCGCAGGAACACGTCCAGGGCCGAGCCAAGCTCGTTGCCCATGGTCATCAAGCCAAAGGACGGATGGTTGCCGTACGTATCGACAATGGCCTCGGCTTCCTGGCGGATGAACCCTGTGCGAAGAACATTCGCAGAAACGCGTCCGTCAGAGATCCACATCGGGTTTTCGACTTGGAGGATCAGCCCCAATTCGTCTGCGGCGGTAAACGCCGCCTCCGGAGGACACCAGGAATGGAAGCGCACGTGGTTGAAGCCATAGTCCTTGTAGGTCTGAAACCGCGCCCGCCAGGTTGCGACATCGGTAGGAGGATAGCCCTTCAAGGGAAACGAGCCGTTGTCGACGGTCCCACGCAAGTGGATTACCCGTCCGTTAAGCAACATTTGCCTGCCCGCGGTTGCGAGCGCGCGCATTCCGAAGGTGGTGCGCGCCTCATCGAAGAACCCCGGTGCGGAAGTCGAAGCTATCGACACGCCCAACGCTTGAATCGTGGGGGAGAATTCGCTCCAGGGCTCGGTAGCGCCCGCCAAGCGGAGATCCTGCTCGATGACTTCCGCCGGATGGCAACCAATATTGATGTCCGTAACACTCTTGGCTCCGCCAACTGCCAGCGTGAGTTTTGCCGCCTGCGTCTCGCCCGTGCTATTCCGGATTCTGAGCTTGATATGCACGAGGTTCCGGGCCAAGTCCGGGTAAGTGAAGACCTTGTCAATCCAGACAGCATCCGTCGCGCGTAACTCCATGCCTCCGGCAATGCCGTTCCAGTTTCCAGGACCTTGCTCGGTGACGGCGGAGGATTCGCCAACGTCGATGCTGCGCCGATTATCTATGCGAAGGGTCAGTCGATGTTTGCCGGGAGTTACGGTGGCTTGGCCCGGCTGGCCGACCTCATAGACCTGCGGAGTGCTTAAGCTGTTCTGAAGCCCCAAAGGATAATCGTCAACCCAAGCCTGCGTCTGCCAGTGGCAACGTTCCAGAAACAGGGTGATGAGCTTGCCACTCCACTCCTCCGGGATGGTGACTTCGCGCTCGTACCAGGCTGGGCCAATGAACCAGTAGGCGCGCGTAAGATGGCCCGGGTCGCGCGCCTCGTTCTTATTGCCGAAGTGCTGTTCGTCGGTCGAACCCGGCAAGCGGATAATGTCGGGAAACAAGTCCGCTTTATTGAACCACTCTTCCGCGATACCGGCATCATTCGGGTCCAGGCGCAGGCGCCACTCGCCCGCGATCGATATGCTTCGCGTAGCCGGTTCGGCGCTGAACATGAGGGGAACCGTCCACGCAGCCATTACGCAGAACAAGAGGACTTTCGACATGGGATCTTATGAGCTTTCCGGAAAGATGGTGTCGCTTGGCTGAAGGACTAGGCGTCCGTTCCACGTACTTGTGGACGGGCGGTGGTGGCGCGGAATGCTTACCGACGATGCTCCGCGCCACCATGCGCCCAATAACCCGGATCAGAAGTAAAACTTCAATCCGGCTTGCATAATGCGGGCTGCGGCTGCGGAGCCAATTACCCCGAATGTACCGCTGGAACGATCCGTGTTCGGGTTCCCCAGATTCACGTGGTTGAATCCGTTAAACATTTCCCACCGGAACTGGAGAGACTTCGACTCCGAGAACTTGACGTTCTTGAAGAAGGACAAGTCGAAGTTGATCATGCCGGGTCCAATAATGGTGCCTTCACCGGCGTCTCCGTAGCGAGTGTACGAGGGATCCACAAAGGCGGCCGTGTTGAACCACTGTGAAACGGAATGCGTCCCGCTGTTGGGATTCTGGCCGGGGACGGCGTCGGGATAGTTGCCGGCGCGGCCGCCCACGCCATTGTTGACGTCGCTGGTGGCGGTGAGATAGTTGCCGGACTCGATAGTGGTGATGCCATCGAACTGCCAGCCACCCGCAAGATGTCCGAGCACCCCGTGGGAGTTACCCAGCAGAGCCTTCCCTGGGCCAAAGGGCAGCTCATAGATGTAATTGATCACCGCATGCTGGGCCACGTAGTAGGGGCCGTAGTTCCAGTTCTGGTGGTGGATATCGAACACGGAATCTTCGTCCTGGGTGGCCACTTCCAGGTCTTTCTGCCAGCCATAGATCCCGGTTATGGCGAACCCATGGGCGAACCGGCGTTCGAGTTTGACTTCCAGAGAGTTGAAGCTCGAGTAGGCATTGAAAGCATTCCCCCCGATGTAGCCTATTAAAGGATACGGCTCGCGAGACAGAATAGACGTGGGGTTACTGGGATCGAACGCAGTCGCTTGATCCGCGTTGTACCGGATCGGCAAATCCCTTCCCGCCGTGCCCACATAGCCCACTTGCAACAGGAAATTATGGGGCAGTTCCCGCTGGATGTTGAAGTTCCATTCGTAGTATTTCGACATGACTCTGGGACTCTCGGCGTAGACCGTAGCATTCGTCAAATCAACTCCCGCACAGCAACTGGTGAGCGGGGCGGGAAACAACGTAGTGCTCGTGAAGGTGGGCTTCGGCCAGTTATTGTAAAGAAACAGTTCATTCACATAGGGAGGCTGGAAATGAAACAAGCCGGATTCCCATATCCGCTGGTCGCCGCCCATGATGGAAAACCCGGCGCGGACGACCGTCTTGGGCAGCCACTTGGGGCTATAGGCCACCCCCACGCGCGGCTCAAAGTTGTCTTTCTGTGCCGGATAGATGCGCTCGGGCATGGTCTTCCCCGCGTAGAGCATCGTCTGGGTCGCCACATCCCAGTTGTCGTACTGGTTATCGGTCTCGCGCGCGTTTTGGGTCAGTTCCCAGCGCAAGCCGAGGTTGAGGGTCAGTTGTGGGGTGAGCTTCCAATCGTCCTGGGCGAAGCCGGCAAATTGCCCCCACTCGAGGGTGTAGGGATAGTCCCCGGCGCCCTTCTGGGCAAGGTGCGCATAGTTTGGAAGGCCCAGGAGGAAGTCGGCCATCGGGTTGCCGGTGCCGGACGCGCAGCCGCCCGCCGCTGTAATCTGGCAGGTATAGGAGCCGTTGAAGTCCAGCGTTCCGTTTTCCGTAGCCCAACCATCGTCCTGGGTAGTAATATGGCGGATATCCGCCCCGAGTTTCAGGATGTGGTGGCCGCGCGTAATGGTGAACGTGTCGTTAAACTGAGTGTTGATATTGATGACGCCGGTCGGCTGCCATTCCGGGGGTCCGGTCACCTCGAAGCCCGAAATGCCGATCTCCGGGATTGCCTGCGCGAAAGCGTCGGGGGTGACGTTCTGTAACCCGAAGAGCGACTCGGACAAGTCGGAGCCGGACAACTGACCTTGCCCTTCGTAGAGCGTCTGGTGGGCATAGCCAAAGTGGAAGTCGTTCAGAAGCGTGGGGCTGAAGATGTGCGTCCACTCCGCGCCCAGGATCGGGTGTCCCTTTCGCCAGTCAATCTGGCCGTTATAGGGATTCGGCTGGGGATTGTTGTCAGAAAAACTATTGATGGACACAAACCCATCCACGCGATCCTTGGTGTTGATATAGTAGTCCACGCGGGCGAGTCCCTGATCGTTGTTCATCGTATATCCCGTGAAGGCCGCCAGATTGTATCCCGTCGTCGCCGCCCCGGTGGGCGCGGGATAATACTTCGCGCCCGCTTGCGCGAACTGCGAGATGCGCCCCGGGGGAATGACGTTTCCAGGGAAGGGCTGGCCCGTCGTGGGATCGTAGGCGGGGGCCATTCCCGAGAGGTTACCCCCCAACTGCGCCGCGGTCGGTTCGAGCACGTTGGTCACGTTGGACTCTTGGAGGCGTGTGCCTTCGTAATTCAAGAAGAAGAAGAGCTTTTCCTTCTTGATCGGTCCGCCCACGCTTCCCCCGAATTGGTTCTGGTGCAAGGGTTGCACCTGGGCGGTGGGATTGAAGGAGTAGCGCGCATCCAGGTCGTTGTTCCGCAAGAAGTCGAAGGCCACCCCGTGGAAATTGTTCGTGCCATTCTTAATGCTGGTGGTCACAACCGTTTGGCCGAACCCATACTCGGCGGAGTAAGTGTTCTGCAAGAGTTTGAATTCGTCGAGCGCATCGATCGAGGGGCTCACTCCATACGAGCCACCCCGCTCCACGCGGATGTCAACGCCGTCCATCAGGTAACTGTTGCTGAACAGGCGGCCGCCTTCGCTGATGACCTGGTAACCGGCGGAATCGGCGGCATTATTGGGTGGGGAGAGATAGACGTCGCTCGAGAGCGTGGCGAGCTGTATGAACTGCCGCCCGTTGAGCGGCAGATCCACTAACTGATGGTTCTCAACGACTTCGCCGACGTCCGAGGTGTCGGTGGCCAGCGTCGCCAGGGTGGCGGTCACTTCTATGCTTTGGCTTACCTGCCCGACTTGCATGGTTAAATCAAACCGAACGGTTTGGTTGACTTGGAGTTCAATATTTTGAATATCCACGGATTGGAAGCCATGCATCTCCGCGTGGATGGTATATCGACCGGGGAAAAGCGTAGTAAACGAATAGGCACCCACGTCGTTCGTTTCCTGAGTCACTTTGACCCCGGTGGCTTCGTTGGTAACGGTCACGTGAGCGCCCACAACCACAGCACCACTGGGGTCACGCGCCGTGCCCACGACGCTGCCGTATGTGGTTTGTGCCTCGCAGCGAAAGAACATGCCGGAAGCCAGAAGCAGCGCGCAGCTCAAAATGCCCGCGCGCCGAAGCATGAAAGTTCTCATACAGTCCTCCTCCTTAGTACTAATTGACACCTGGACTCGACGCGATGAATTTCCATCAAGGGAATCAGTCGTACACGGTTAGTTCTAGGGCCGGGCTCGTTTCGGTGACCCAAACGGCGATCATAAGCAGGCCCCAAGTCGGCTCATATGGTGTAAACCTTTACTTAGCGCTTGTCAAGGAGTATTTTCGCGGCTACAATGGCGATGAAACGCGAGTTTGGGCGCAGTTTGCTGCCGGAGTGAGAAAAGGATTTCATACACATGAACTTACACGATGTGGCGCGGAAGGCAGGCGTATCGATTGCAACGGTGTCGCGGGTTATCAATCGTCAGGAGGTGGTGCGGGCGGCAACGCGCCGACGGGTGCTTGCCGCGCTGGAACAGTCGAATTACTACCCTAACATCAATGCGCGGGCGCTTTCGGTCCGCTGCAATCGCGTCATCGCTCTGATCGTTTCCAGTCTGCTCAACCCGTACTTTGCCGAGATTTACCAGATGGTGGACGAGCTTGCCCAGCAGAAGGGCTATGAAGTCCTGGTCAGTGACACGGACTACTCGCCCAAGCGCCTGGCTGAGAGGGTGCGATTGATGTTGGGACGGCGCGTGGCAGGGCTCGGGGCGGTCGTTTCCGAAATGGATGAAGAGGTGGCCCAGGCGCTGGCGCGCAGCAGAATCCCCGTTGTAGTCTCCGATGTTCAGTCGCGTCCTCCGAACGTTACCAACATTCACGTCAATTGCGGCAAAGGCATGCAGCGTGTGGTCGATCACTTGCGTAGCCTCGGGCACCAGAAGATGGTGTTTGTCGACGCCCATCCAACCCTGGACAGCATTACTGAACGCCGGAAGGCATTTCTCGATGGGATGGGACCGCTGGCGGAGGCGCAGTCGAGAATATTCACCGAGTCCGAATCCCTTGAAGGTGGACGTCAGGCGATTCGCGACTTGCTGGCCTCTGGTTTCGATCCCACCGCTATCGTCGCCGTCAACGATCGCATGGCGATGGGTGTGCTCAAGGAACTCCACGAGCACGGCATTCGCGTGCCGGAAGATGTATCTGTTACCGGATTCGACAACACCATTTACTCGGAGTACGTCAGTCCCGCCCTCACGACTGTTGATATCGATCGAAAGAAGATTGCCCGTTATCTCTTTGACACCCTCACCCAGCCGAAACTTGAGGGTGACAGCCAGGCACAATCGGCGGGTCGCGAATTATTCGTTGACACTCACCTCGTGGTGCGTGAGTCCACGGGACCGGCAAGTTCGCACCGGGCACTGCCTGCCCTGGTGAAAGCCGTCAGCGCCCGCTGAGTTTCCCTCCGCCCCAGAGGTTGAGGCAGCCCATGCCAAAAAAAAGTGTTGACAGAGAATGTAAAGCCTTACATTATCTCATCGCCGATGAAAGGCCCTGAAGCGGTTTCATTACCTTCGGAATTGACCCAAAAAGAACGTGTCTGCCGCGCCCTATGCCACGAGCCCGTTGATCGCTTTCCTACGCAATGCAACTACACCGCGTTAATGGGGCAAAAGCTCGCCGACCACTTCAAGATACCTTTCGGTGACCTTCCCGCGCGGTTGGACAACCATCTTCTGCGCGTGGATGTGACCCACCCGAAGCGCCTCAGCGAAGATGGCCGCACGCAGTTCGATTGGTGGGGAGCCGGATGGAGCACCGAAACGGAGGGCTACTGGCACTCGGTTGCGCCGCTTGCCCATTCCACCGATCTTGGACAGTTCCCCTGGCCGGATCCGGACGCACCCCACCTCCTCGATGGCGCGGCCAGTTCCATCGCAGCGCACCGCCAATTATTCGCCGTCCCGAATCTGGGGATGTGCCTTTTCGAGAGAGCCTGGTCTCTGCGCGGCTTTGACACGCTGCTGATGGATATGGTCGAGATGCCCGATTGGGTTGAACACATGTTCGACCGGATCACCGACATCCAGGTCAGGCTGGCCAAACACTTTGTTGAGATTGGAGTGAATGGCGGCTACTTTGGCGATGACTATGGCGCGCAGCAGTCGA
>JBELAJ010000111.1:0-18824 GCA_049508935.1 Terriglobia bacterium
GGGTGAGGTAGAATCTCAAATGGGAGGTGAGGACGATGGCTGACCTAGATCGCATCACGACTGACCCGGCGCGGCTGAACGGGGAGCCGTGCATCCGAAACCTGCGACTGACGGTGCGACGGGTGCTCCAAGCTATCGCCACCTACCCTGACCGCAACGAGCTCAAACGCGAGTACCCAGAACTTGAAGACGAGGATATCCGCCAAGCCCTAGTCTTCGCCGCCACTTACCTGGACGACAAGATACTTCCACTTGTGACGGCCCGCTGATGTTGCTTCTCGACCAGGGTCTACCGCGCAGCACAACGATTCGTTTAAGTGCACTTGGGCTCGATGCCGAGCACGTTGGAGCATGCGGTCTTGCGACGGCCGACGATCGGACCATCCTCGATTACGCGCGAGAGAAAGACCAAATCGTCGTTACTTTGGATGCGGATTTCCACACCCACCTGGCGCTTTCGCGGGCCGCGGCACCCTCTGTCATCCGTATCCGCATTGAGGGGCTGAAGGCCGAAGGACTCGCCGCCTTGTTGGTGCGTGTGCTCAACGAGTGTCGAGACGATCTGAGCCGTGGAGCGGTGATTTCAGTCACCGAGACTCGCATCCGGCTCCGCCGACTGCCCCTTTTCGTGCAGAGATAGAGCCCTCGGCACGGTGAGCAGCAGACTTTGGAAACCAGGTCTGCGCTACGCGGGCTTTGTGACGGCGCGGCGGGATAGCAAGTACGATTTAAGAAACGGTTCGATGTCGCCGTCCAGGACGCGGTCGGTGTCCCCCATCTCGAATTTTGTGCGATGGTCCTTGATGAGGCGGTAGGGGTGCAGGACGTAGGACCTGATCTGGCTGCCGAAGTCGATATCGGCCTTCGAGGCCTCGAGCTTATCGGCCGCTTCCCGGCGCTTGCGCAGCTCGAGTTCGTAAAGCCGTGAGCGCAGGAACTTCATGGCCATTTCCTTGTTGCGGTGCTGCGAGCGCTCGTTCTGGCACTGGGCAACGGTGCCTGTTGGGATGTGCGTGATGCGTACGGCGGAGTCGGTGGTGTTGACGTGCTGCCCGCCCTTGCCGGCGGACCGATAAGTTTCAATCCTGAGTTCGTCAGGCTTGATATCAATATTGATAGTCTCGTCGATCTCCGGGCTGACGAAGACCGACGCGAAGGAGGTGTGGCGGCGGGCGGCCTGGTCAAAGGGTGAGATGCGCACCAAGCGATGCACGCCTGTTTCTC
Source organism: Terriglobia bacterium (assembly GCA_049508935.1). Taxonomy (GTDB): domain Bacteria; phylum Acidobacteriota; class Terriglobia; order UBA7540; family UBA7540; genus CAVROP01. The sequence continues at coordinate 1,225 of JBELAJ010000111.1, forward strand.
CGCTGAGCAAGCCGTAGGCATAATCGCCGGAGACCGTGAAGGTGGCGGACTTGAGACCCGCCTCCTCTCCCGACTGGTAGTCGTTTAGCGTAAAGCCGAAGCCGTGCCGCTCCGCCCAGCGCTTGTACATGCGCAGCAGCATTTCCGCCCAATCCTGCGACTCGGTTCCGCCTGCGCCGGGGTGAATGGCCACGATGGCATTCAAATGGTCGTTCTCGCCCGCCAGCAGGGTTTCCGTCTCGACGCGCTCGATTTCCTGGCGAAGCGTCTCGAGTTCGGCGCCCAGTTCGCCCTCGACAGGCTCACCTTCGCGGGCCAACTCGAAGTAGGCCTCAACGTCGGCCAGGCGCTTGACAAGCTTGTCGTCCTCTTCAATCCGCTCGCTCAAGCGCTTTCGGGCCGTCAGAGTTTTTTGGGAGACGTCCTGGTCTTGCCAGAAATCGGGCTGGGCAATTTGCTTCTCGAGTGCTTCATGCTCTCTGCGGCGCTGGGGGGCGTCAAAGAAAACTCCGCAGTTCGTTGGCGCGTTGCTTTAAGATGTCATACGATCTTTGCAGTTCGTCGAGCATGTTTGCTCCTAATGCGTGGCGGTGTCCTTTATGGCGGCGCCTGTTTGCTCTTTCACTGACCGCTTCCAGAGGCCCGGAGGGCCGGCAGAGGGTAGCCCATGGCGAAAGCCGTGGGATCGAGGAGCGGCCTCGGGTTGTACAAGCCCCGGAGGGGCAACAGATCCCCTCGCACTATCTCTGTCGCCCCTCCGGGGCTGCGGATATGAACGCCGTACGGGGTCCCACGGCTTACGCCGTGGGCTACTTTCTGGCGCCGCTCTGCGGCTCTCGTAGCCCTCGCGTCTGTAGGTTAACGCTTATGGGCCGCTGGCCTGGGCTGGGCTAGGTCGACCCTTTGGGGCTTAACAACGGAATTGGAAACAGCATCATCGCACCCAGGGCCGCGCACAGCCACGCGAAGACATCGCCGTGGCGGGTATAGAAGGTCTCAGCCACAAGATAACTGAATTCCACAGGCACGGCGGCCGTTTGGTAGCGCGCGATCTGTTTCTCGATCCGCCCGTAAGGATCGACCATCACGGTGATGCCGTCGTTTGTCGCACGCAGCAGGTAGCGGCGATTCTCAATGGCCCGCAAGCGCGCCATTTCCAATTCCTGCTGGGCGGCCGAGGAGCGGCCAAACCACGCATCATTGGAGATATTCACCAGTACCTGGGCGCCCGCCAACGTAACCCGCCGTACCAGTTGCGGGAAGATATCCTCATAACAGATAAAGACGCCCAGCGCCCCTTGCGGCGTCGGCGCCACACCGTACCTCGCGCCCGGGAGGAAATTCCCCGCCTCGGTGGTAATCTTTCCGATCATGTCGGGAAAGGCCCAGGCTGGAACGTACTCCCCAAACGGCACCAAATGCATTTTATCATATTGCAGAATCTCGCGTCCCCCAGGGTCCAGCACCACGGCGCTGTTGGTGATTTGCGAGCGTCCAGTGGCTAACGGCACAACCGTATTCACTACCACGTAGGAGGCGGCCTGCCGCGCCATTCGCTCGACAGCGCTGCGGAAAACCGGATCGCGCGTGAAATAGAAAGGCGCGGGATTCTCTGCCCAAATAATCAGCGGCGGAACGCTGGGGCGCGGAAGGCCCTGCAGGTCCGATGCGACGCCCTCTTTCCGTTCTTCGCTTGCCAGTGCGTCCAAAGACATATCCACAAGCTGGTTCAGCTTGGTAGGATTCACCCAGGGCGCCCAAGCGCTGTCGGCTTGCTCGTCGAGCGGCACGTTGGGTTGCACCAGGACAGCGAGATCCGGGCCTTGAATAGGCGCGGGAGGTGCGAATGCCCAATTGCCAATCAGCAGCAGCCCAACCCAAGCGCCCAACGCCAGCCAGCGCCATTTCTCCCGCCAGTGCCGTGTAACCCAGGCCGCCATCGCGCTTGTCGCTACCGCCAGGAAAGACAAGCCGTAAACACCCGTCACCGAGGCGATTTGCCTCAAGCCGGCAGACGGTACACCATAGCCGAGAAGATTCCAGGGAAAACCGGTGATGAAATAAGTTCGGGCCAGCTCCAGGGCTATCCAAAGGAAAGGACTGGCCAGTAAGGCGCGGTCGGGCGACTTGCGCGCCAGCGCGCCAACCAGTAAACCGAACGACCCGAACATTACTGAGAACACCACCGCGAAAGCCGCCAGAGCCGTAACTGCAAGCCCCAAGCCGAGCCCACCGTACTGCCGCGTGACCTCGACAAACCAGTAACAACTCCCGGCAAAAAAGATGGCTCCGGCTAGATACGCCCAACCGAAGGCGCGCCAAGGGCTCGACTCGGCCGACAAGACGAGTAGCAGCGGGAGAATGGCGATCCAGACCAGGGGATGTAGGCTGAGCTTTGGGAAACAGGCCACCAGCAGGAAACCACTCAAAGCGCTGGCGAGCCACCTGTGGAATTGAGTCATTGAATCATTGAGTCATTGAGCCATCGAGCCATTGAGCCATCGAGTCATTGTTCAAAGTTCGAACGAATTTCGATTTTCGAATTTCGAGCTTCGATTATCGGCACGTCGTCAGTGGCGAATGAAAGGCTTAAACCCCTCGTGTTTGAGCTTCGCCAGCATCTTTTCTGCGCTTTCCCGAGAGGCAAACGGGCCGACCTGAACGCGGTACAGGCTGTCCTTGGTGTGTGCGTGTTGGGGAGCTACGAGTAATGCATGGTAGCCGCGCCCTCTAAGGACCCTCACCACGGATTCTGCATCCGGCTTTGCCCTCATCGCCGTAACCTGAACAATGAATCCACCACCGGCTGTCCTAGTCTCCGCAGCAGAGGTTGCGGCGGGAGCAGGTTCCGCCCCTGCTTTGGCGGAAAGAGCCGGAGGCGAGGTCACCGGCGGTTCGACTCTCGCCGTCGTCTCGAGTTTGGGCTGGCTCGACGATGAAGGCGTGGACACTCTGCTGGGGTTTGTCAGCGACGGAGGAACGGAAGATGCGGAACGCGTCCGGTCGTTGGTTCCGATCGGAACCGTCTCGGGGGGAGGATTAACAGTAGGCGGAATGGCGCCCAAGGTTGTGACACGCTCGGTCGCAGGCGACATGCGCCCCGATCTTTCGTTGTAACCAACCAGAAAACCGAGCGAAAAGAAAACCCCGCAGACCGCCACGCCCGCCAAGAAAACCATTATCAGGTGCCGCATTGAAAGACCCTTGCCGCCGCGACGAGAATCCATGTTCATGAGCACGACCAATTAAGAGAAATTCAAAATTCAAATGGCAAAGCGCCAACCTGCCAACCCCCTCACCCGGCCCGCCCCGGCTGAAGCAAACGCCGGCTGCGGGCCACCCTCTCCCCAGGGGGGGAGAGGGTGACTGAGAGAAGGCCCCCAGATCCACGTTCGCCGTCTTCTCCCCAGCGGGGAAGACGGCATTGCGTGCGCCTAACTACTTCGGCGCGGGGCCCGGCGCGGCGCCCGGGGGAGCAGGGGGTGCGAACTTCCCCATCAAGGCGCTCAGCAGCTCAACCGGGATCGGAAAGACAATGGTGGTGTTCTTCTCGGTCCCAATCTCGGCCAGCGTCTGGAGGTAGCGGAGCGTGATGGTGATGGGCTCCGTCGCCAAAATGTGAGCGGCTTCGGAGAGTTTTTCGGAAGCCTGAAATTCGCCGTCGGCATTGATGATTTTTGCGCGGCGCTCGCGCTCGGCTTCGGCCTGGCGCGCTATCGCCCGCTGCATGTCCTGAGGCAAATCCACCTGCTTCACTTCCACCTTAGTCACTTTGATGCCCCAGGGCTCGGTGTGCTCGTCAAGGATGGTCTGCAAGCGAGCGTTCAACTTCTCGCGCTGGGAGAGCAGGTCATCCAGCTCCACCTCGCCCAGCACCGAGCGCAAGGTGGTTTGGGCCAGTTGCTCGACGGCGTAACGGTAGTTCTCAAGCTCCACGACGGCCTTCTGGGCGCTCAGCACGCGGAAATAGACCACCGCATTGACTTTCACCGAAACGTTATCTCGAGTAATAATATCCTGCGTGGGGACATCCCAGGCGATAATCCGCAAGGATATGCGGATGATCTTGTCAATGGGCCAGAGAATAAAAATCAGGCCCGGGCCTTTATCCGTTGCCAAAAGCCTGCCCAAGCGGAACGTGACCGCCCGTTCGTACTCCCGCAAGACGTTCAAACAAGCCGAGATCCATAAGAAGAGAATTACCACAATGAAGATTACTGTCGGGCTCATTCAAGGCTCCTTTCCGCGCTCGTTCTGGTTGGTAGGGGCGGCCCTTGTGGCCGCCCGTAGGCCACCCTGAGGGTTGCCCGTGCGACCTGCGGGGCGGCCGCAAGGGCCGCCCCTACCACGTTTAACTCTATTGAGGTTCAGGGGCCGGCTCGACTACCAAAGTCAGTCCTTCGACTTCCCGAACGCGGACTCGCGCACCCTTGGTGATGGGCTGCCGGGCGCGCGCGTCCCAAAGTTCGCCATGAACCAATACTTTTCCTGAAGGCTGGAGATCAGTCTTCGCCAACCCCAGGGCATCGACCATGCCGGCCTCGCCCGTCACCGCCTTGCGCAGCTTTGCCGCGATGGCAAAGCGCAGGAGCACCACGATAATGATGGCCAGCGGAACTGCAACACCGAGCGCCGTGGAGAGGTGAATGCGGGCCTGAGGCCAGGGAGAGTTTACCAGAAGCAGCGCCCCTAACACCAAGGCGAGAACGCCCACTCCCGCCAGCACTCCGTGCGACATCACTTTCACTTCCAGGGCGAGCAGCCCGATTCCCGCCACGATCAGCAGCACGCCGAGCGAATTGATAGGCAGCAAATTGAAGGCGTACATGGCCAGCACGATCGCCGCCGCGCCAATCACTCCCGGCGCAATCAAACCCGGATGGGTGAACTCAATGTAAAGGCAAGCCAGGCCGAGTGCTCCCAGGATAAAGGCAATGTTAGGGTCCGCCACCCAGGCAAAGAACTGCTCGAGACCGGGCATGGCGTAATCCACAACCGCCGCGTCTTTCAAATGCAGGGTTGTGGTGGTGTCGTTGAATCTCTTAACGGTTTGGCCGTCGTACTTTGCAAAAATTGCGGCGGGAGTGCTGAGCACGGCATCAATCAGCTTCCCATCCAGGGCTTCCTTATCCGAGTAGGAGGAACTCTTGCGCACCGCGTCCTCAGCCAGAGCCAAGTTGCGGCCGCGCTTCCCCACCACGGAGCGCATGTAGGCGGCCGCGTCGTTTTCGATCTTGGCCTCCATCGTCTTGCCCACATCGGCCCCGCCCAACACCACCGGGTGGGCCGCGCCCGAGTTGGTTCCCGGAGCCATCACCGCCAGGTCGCCGGCCTCCAGGATGAAGAATCCCGCTGAAGCCGCGCTCGCCCCGCTGGGCGCCACAAAAGTAATGACGGGCACACTCGAATTAAGAATGGCGGAGACGATGTCGCGCATCGAACTCTCGAGGCCGCCGGGCGTGTTCAACTCCAGAATGACCGCATCCGCATGCGAGTCGTTGGCGAACTTTATACCGCGCACCACGTATTCGGCGCTCACGTGGTGAATCATCATGTCCAAGCGGATTTCGACCACACGAGGACGGCCCTGCTCATTCGCGGCGGGCGATCCGCCCCCGGCCGCCATCAAGAGCAAAACCAGAGCCGCTAACCACGGGTAACGTCGCAGTCTCAAGGATCCCTCTTTACATCACTGGTTCCCCGCCTGGTTAAGGACGAGGTCAGGGGGATTGATCGGCAGGCAGGGCCCGCTCCTCCCTGTTTAGATAGCAACTGAGATCTCAGAGAAGTAACCTCTCACCCGGCCCACGACGGCTGATGAAACCGCCCTCGTGGTCCACCCTCTCCCCCGGGAGAGGGCGGCGTTTTATTGAGAAAACGCTCAGCAAAACGCGGCAAGGTCGCAGTTACTTCATGCCCGAGATGATGTGCCCGACAACCTCCTGGGCCTCGCGGCTATCCGGGTTAAGCTTCAGGGCCGATTCCCCCTCCTGGCGAGCCTGCTCGCGGCGGTTCAGGGCAAGATACGCCCGCGCCAAACCAAGGTGGCCGGCAAAGCTGTCCTGAAGCTTCAACGCCGCCTGAAATTCCGCCACCGCTTCCTGGGGCTTGTCTTCCGCTTCCAGGATCTCAGCCAGACTCAGGTGCGCCTCGCCGTCGCTGGGGGCCAGCGAGGTTGCTTCCGCCAGTTCACGTTCGGCTTCGGCCAGGCGTCCTTCGCCGAAAAGAGTTTTGCCGTGAGATATGTGGAAGGCCGCATGTTGGTCCGCGGGCACACTGGCCAGGCGCTCTTCCAAGGCATTGTGCACAGCCAACGAGAGCAAAAGAAACGCCCGCTCGTCGAAGTTTTTCTTCAGGCGCGGCTGGGGCAGCACATCCCGCGAAGGGTGGGCTTCCAGCCCCATCTGGTGCTGGTTCAGCCACTCCATCTGGGTCCGTTCTCCTGCCGCATCGCCCTGCTTTTCGAGCACCACGGCCAATAGCGTGTGGGCATCCGAATCGTCATCCCTCAACTTGATTGCCTCTTCCAGTGAAGTTGCCGCGGCGTTGTACCGGTGAAGGTTCCAGAGCGCCACGCCGCGATTGAAACAATAGTCCGGATCGGTGGGATCACCGGCGTGGGCCCGCTCGAACTCCTCCAGGGCCTGCTCATCCTGTCCTGCCCGGGCCGCCAGCACGCCCGCATTGTTCGCAACTTCGTTCAGAGGGATTTCTCTCCCAATCTTCTCAAAGGCCGTCTTGGACGAGGGGTAATGACCGAGAAAGTACTCGTCCACTCCGAAGAAGAAGAGCGATTCCAGGTAGGCAGCGTCCCCCGGGTTCAGTTTCTTAAGCCACTTCGCCGAGTTGGCATAGTCTTTCTGGTCGAAATAGAAGCGGCCCAGAGCAAATGCCGCCCGGTGATCGGAAGGGTTCAGCCGGTCGGATTCCTCGAAGAAGTGAACGCGCGCGGGATCGTCAGTGGCCAGGACACCCCGGATGTAGTTCTCAAAAGCATCCAGCCGCACTTCCGGGAACTTGCGGCTGAAATCCTCCTCTGTGCCGACGGTAAAATGCGGATCGTGCGCTGCCTCAAGCAACCAAACCAGTCGCGTCTGGAGGTCCACCAACTCCGGCAGTTCACCGGTGGCTTCGATGGGAGGAGAAATCTTTAACTTGCGGAGGTCAAGCAGGCGGGCGGTAGCGGTAAGGCCGGCCCCCTCCACGTTGAATCTCCCGAAGACAACCCAATCTGCGCCCAGGGTCTGCGCCACTTTAAAATCACTGGCCACCGTCAACGGGGTATCCGAGGGAATACCCAACTGGCTGCAGGCGACATCGCGCTCCGCTCGATTCAGGACGTAAAAGTCAGGCCCCGAAAGGCGGGAGGAAATGGTCTCCGCGAAGCTTTCCGAGACCCAGTTCAGGTCCGCTCGAGTGCTGCGGTTTTCGAAGGGAAAGACCAGAACGGCATGGACCTCGGAGGCGGCGGCGATTCGCCAGAAACCCAGGAGGAGCAAGAATAGTTGAAGGGTTTTTCGCATCAAAAATCGATCCAGAATGTGTATTCTACTCCTTGATCCCCACCGGCGGGTTGTTCATTAGTTCGACGTAAGCGGGATTCTGGCTGATTTTCATGAAGTCCGGATCGTCGAGAATTCTCTTTCGGTCTTTGAACCCGTCTTCGAGAGCGCGACGCAGGCTGCGCACGGCGTCCTCTGCACGCCCCAGAGAAGCAAACACCTTCCCCAAGTAAAAGTAGTATTCCGGATCGGCGCCGCGCGCTTCGATGGTGGTTCCAAACGCGGAACGCTGAGAGAAAATATTGGGATCAAGGCTCAAGGCAGTCCGATATTCGTCCACCGACTCGTTGTATTTCTTCATGTGCATGTAAGAAGTTCCCAGGTTCAAGTGGTAGGAAGCGGAGTCAGGATTCAGCTTCATGGCTTTCAGGTAGTACTTGACGGATTTCCCGTACTTCTTCTCCATGAAGTAAGTGGTTCCAATATTGTTCATAGGCTCCGTGTAGTCCTTCTGACGCCGAACCGCCTGGTTGTAAGCCTTGCGCGAGGCCGAGTAATTCTGCAACTGTTGATAGGCAATGCCGAGCTTGTTCCAAACAATAGCATTGGCAAAGCGAGTCTGTTTCAAAGCCCGGTAATAGTAATCAACAGCATCCTCGTAAGACTTGCGGGCCATGAAAATGTCGCCGCGTTCCTCGAAGGTGAGCGGATGATCGCTGGCGGGGGCGGGCCGCACCTGGCTGGGCGCGGGCGGCGGCAGCGTAGGCTTCTCCCCTTGAAAGGCAAATAATGAGTGCACCGCAAAAAGGTAAAAAATGAGGATAAGATTTTGTGCAATAAGCCACTTCATCACGGGATGAGCGAACGTTTCATTTTTCATGTCTGAACCTCGCCAACCACGTTCCGATGAAGGTGTGGAGAAATCGATCCGACTTGTCGTTCCCAGCGCAGCGAGGAATCTGCATCGGCTTGTTTGTCGAAGAGATAAGTGCAGATGCTTCGCTTCGCTCAACATGACAGCCGATTCTTTCACACCTTCTACTGCTCGGGCGCCGTCCCTTTTTCAGGCGGCGCCTGTTTCGAGTTCTTACCCTTAAAAATCGACAAAAATTTCTTTATAAGTCCGGGCTTGTGCGCATTAGCAGGAGCCTCCGGCGGCTTGACCGCGGCGGCTTGCGGCGGTTGCGCGCCTGGCGGTCCGGGCGGAAGAACCAAAGCCGGAGGCAGACTCGGCTGGCTTTGGGGGTGGAAGAGACGCCCCAGGAACCCCCTGGCCGGCTGCGGGGGCGCAGGTTCTGTTCCGGCAATGAAGTATTCGTTTCGGACGATCTTTGCGTCGCTCGAAACCGAGGCTGTTTCGATAGGAACGGAAACGACTCCATCCGGCACTGCAAAGGGCTGCGGGTCCTTGTAGGTGGGTACTTCCACCGCGCGCTTCATGAAATCCGTCCAGATCGGCAGCGCGCAGTACGCTCCGGTCAGCTTGATATCGCGATCATCGTCATAGCCGACCCAAACGACGGCCAGCAGGTTTGAGGTGAACCCGGCGAACCAGCCATCGTGCGAGCTCCCCGTCTTCCCCGCCGCCGGGGCCTCGAATCCTCGGCTGCGGACCCCTGCGGCCGTGCCGTTGTTAATTACACTCTCCATCAGGTCGACCATCAGATAAGCCACGCGCGGGTCAAGCACAGGCCGCGCGACCGGAGAGCTCCGCCAGAGGTTCTTTCCGGACGAGTCATTAACGGCCAGGATGAACTTTGGCTCAACGTATTGACCTTCGTTGGAAAAAATCGTGTAAGCGCCGGCGATCTCGAGCGGCGTTGCCACGTAGGAGCCCAAAGCGATGGCGGGCGTTGCCAACAGGTCTTTGTTGATCCCCGCGGCGATGGCCAAGTCGCGCACCTTGTCGTAACCCACCATCTCCGCCAGACGCACCGTGGCTACGTTCATAGAATGAGTGAGGGCCTCGCGAAGGGTGACCATCCCGTGGTATTCCTGCTTCAGGTTTTCCGGTTCGTAAGTAATATCGCCGAATTGAAAGGTGGTGGGCTCGTCGTTAAGCATGGTTGCGGGAGTAATCAGGGGCTGCCCGCCGTTCACCCCCGTGCTCAGTGCGGCCGCATAAACGAAAGGTTTGAAGGAGGAGCCGGGCTGCCGCTTGGCCATCACATGGTTCAATTGGCTAGTTGCGTAGTCCCTCCCCCCCACCAAGGCTCGAATCTCAGCGGTGTGGGGGTCGAGCGCCAGCAGCGCCAATTGGGGCTGATTGGGAGCCTGGGCTCTTGCCTCCCTGCCATGCTTGGTCTTGCTCAACTTTTCATCTACTTCGGCAATGCCCAGCCGCGCGCCCTCCGACGCCGCCCTCTGCAAATCGGGGTCGAGAGTGGTATAAATGCGGTAGCTCTGCGAGTTCAAATCCTGGTCGGAAAACTGGGTCAGTAAGCGGTCGCGCACCATGTCCACGAAGTACGGAGCTTCGCGGCCTTCCACGTTCTGATTGACAACTCCTAAGGGCGACTCGGTGGCTTCGGCGGCCTGCACGGGAGTGATCATACCCAGCTCGTGCATCTCCCGGAGCACATAGTTGCGCCGATCGAGCGCCCTTGAGGCCCGATGATAAGGTGAATAGAGATTCGGGCCGCGAACGAGGCCCGCCAAGAGGGCTGCCTCGGGCAGCGTCAGGCTGGAAACGTCCTTGTTAAAGTAAGTGTTAGCCCCCTCACCGAAGCCATAGATGGAGAAACTCCCCCGCTGGCCAAGGTATATCTGGTTCGCGTACAGCTCCAGAATCTGTTCCTTGCTCAGGCGCTTTTCCAGCAACAATGCCAGGAATGTTTCCTCGATTTTTCGGCGCCAGATGCGGGCGGGCGACAAGAAGAAGCCGCGCGCCAACTGCATGGTCAAGGTACTGCCGCCTTGCACGTTGCGGTCGGCGCGGATATCGGCCAGCGCCGCGCCGGGAATACGCAGGATATCCACTCCGTGATGCGAGAAAAAGCGATGATCTTCTGCCGCCACGATCGCATCAATCAGCACTTTCGGAAGGTCCGGAAAACGCACGAGGCGCCGCTTCGAGCGGTTGTTGTCAAACAGCGTGGTGATCACCTCGGGCTCGAGTTCGTAGGTCTCAAGGTTATCGCCGCCACCGGCTGGGGCGATGGAAGCCAAGCGGCGATCTCGGAAGGTCAGACGGGCGGGTCCTTCTTGAGTCGCCGGGTCGGCGAAATATGAAAGCGAGCCGGGGATAATTTCAATCGTATCCTTCGCCAGCGTGTAACTGCCCACATCAGACCCCCCGCTGCCTTCGGCATAGAGGGCACGACGCAGATGCTGGGCGACTGCCTCGGGGCTGCCCGACTCGCCGACCGAAATAGGCGTGGGAGCGGAGAAAACCAAAGAAGCATTGTTGAAGATTTCGCCGCTCAGGCGCGCGTCAATAAGGCGGGAGAATCGAACGTAATAATAAAGGAAAAGTCCGGTGAAACAAATCAGAACCAGCAGGGGGCCGGCAATCACACCTTTCTTCCAACCTGCCATTGCGGCCAGGCGTGACCACCCCACTCTTCGAGATGAACGGGGCTTCGAGCGCGGTGCTGGCGCATATCGTCGCACGGGTTATAACGACAAGCTATCCGCCGACGGCGTAAAGTGAAGCCGCAGCGTATAGACGCTCAGGTCCACCGGAACGGTGTAATCCAAGTTGATCGTGACGTGGTGCCCGATGGTGACGCTGACATTGTCGGCAGCGAGCGGAATTCCATGGTCCTGGGCGAATTCTACCACTTCGTTTGTTACTTCACCCGGCGTTGCGGGCGTGGATCGTACTGCCAGTTGCGTCGAGAGTTGCAGGATGTGGTCCTGAAGCTGATAGTTGTTCACATACACAGGGAGAGTCTTAATAGCTGCAAAAATCGCCGCCGCCACAAGCGCCAAAGCCAGAAGCGCCTTCAAACGTCCCGCAGCTTCTTCTCCTCGCCGCATGCCGACCCTTCATTGCCATTCCCAACCAAGCCCGGAATCTCGCCCTGCCCGTTGCCAGTGAGTTGAGCGAGGAATCCCGAGACTCACCCGGCTCCGAAGCGAGATTCCTCCCCTGCGCTACGTTCAGGGGCGGAATGACGACGTCCACAGTCGTTCGAGCGTCCCGCTAGGCAAGATACTCCGCGCGCAGACGCTCCACAACCTCTGACAGCTTAACATCCGAAACTTGCTTTGTCGAGCGCCGGAATATCTCCGCCAACCCCTGCGCGAACTTCCGTTTGCCCAACGTCACCCGGTAAGGCACACCGATCAAGTCCGCATCCTTGAACTTGACCCCCGGCCGCTCCGCCCGCTCGTCGAACAACACGTCAATCGAATTGGCCAGCATCTCTTTGTAAAGCTTTTCCGCCGCTGCAACCAGTTCGGCATCGTCCATATTGGCCGCGGTCAGTATCACTTCGAAAGGCGCAATCGCCCGGGGCAGGAACATGCCCTCTCGATCGTGGTTCTGCTCCACAGCCGCGCTCAGAATGCGCTCCACTCCGATCCCGTACGACCCCATAACCAGCGGCATCTCCTTGCCGCTTTCGTCCAATACGGTCGCATGCATGGTCTCAGAATAACGCTTACCCAATTTGAAGATATGCCCCAGTTCCACCGCCACGCGAATCTGCATTGGCCTGCCGCAGCGCGGGCAGAGATCGCCTGCCCTCAGCACCCGCAGGTCGCGATATTCGGGTTCGAAATCGCGCCCCGGCGTGACATTGCGGAGGTGCGTGTCATCACGGTTGGCGCCGGTGACGAGGTTCCTTCTTCCCTCGAGCGCGCGATCCGCCAGAATCCTTACACCTTTAAGCCCCACCGGTCCCAGTGAACCCAGATGCGCGCCGTGCAGCGCAAAAGCCTCCTCGGGTGTTGCCGGGCGAAATACGTTCGTGCCCAGCGCGGTTGCCAACTTCGTTTCGCTCAGGCTGTGGTCGCCCCGCAGCAGGAGGACTACCGGCCTGCTTTCCACCACGTAAACCAGCGTTTTCATCAACCGCGCCGGGCTCTCACCTGTAAACTTTGCCAGATCGTCAATGGTCTTCTGGCCGGGCGTGGGAAATGGCTCGGGCGGCCTTTCGCCAGACGGGTCCTCCACCGGCGGCGACTGCCCTTCTGCCTTCTCCAAGTTCGCCGCGTAGCCGCACTCCGAAATTGCCAATGAGTCCTCACCCGCGTCCGTGGGCGCCGCAAACTCGTGCGACTGGGTACCGCCCATCGTGCCGGAGTAGGCTTCGACAATGACATACTTCAAACCGCAGCGGTCGAAAATGCGCCGGTACGCGTCATAGTGCTTCTGGTAGCTCGAATCCAGCCCGGCTTCGTTCAGGTCGAACGAGTAGGAATCCTTCATCCAGAACTGCCGCAGGCGCAACAGTCCGGACTTGGGCCGCGGCTCGTCGCGGTACTTTTCCTGGATTTGATACCAGATCTGAGGCAACTGCTTATAGGACCGCAGCTCATTACGGGCGATGTTGGTCATCTCCTCTTCGTGCGTTACGCCCAGGCACATTTCGTGCTGGTTCCGGTCCGTGATCTTGAACAACGTCTCGCCGTAAGCTTCGTAGCGGCCGGACTCCTTCCAAAGTTCAGCCGGATTCAAAGCCGGCAAATGGAACTCCTGGGCTCCGATGGCGTTCATCTCCTCACGGATGATTTGCATCACCTTGAGCAGTGATCTTTGTGCAAGAAAAAGATGCGCATACACCCCCGCCGCCACTTGTCGAACATAACCGGCCCGCAACAACAAGCGATGGCTGGGAACCTCTGCTTCGGCGGGGTCCTCGCGCAATGTAGGAATGAACGTTTGACTCCAACGCATGGACAGTGAATCCTTTCGGTTTTTGGTTCTCAGTTTTCAGTTTTCAGTTCTCAGTTCTCCGTACGCAGCCGCCGCCTGACCGTACCCCCCGGGCGGGCCTCCAGAAACCATGCTAGCCTACCTTGTTCCAATTGTCAAGGGAATCGGTAGTGGTCCACTTTGGGCAAGAAATTCAGAATTATGTAGCACGGGTTCTTGGGGTTTTGATGATAGCGTGCCTACCGCTTCTGATCATAGCGGGATGCGCTTGCGGTCGCGTGGTCAGCGTTTACCGAACCTATTGTCCTAATAGTTTGTTATCGTCCATGGTTGGTCCGGTTGGGCGAATCGGGTGCATTCGAACCGCAAGCTCAATGGTATCGGCTGGCAATGCGAGTTTAGGTTGCCATATTCCGTTACTCCCTAGCGGCGTAATATTGAAATATTTGGGAGGAGATTCAATGAGTACGGTTCCCTGCGACAGCACGGTGTCGATGACGGCCAGTAATTTCGCGGCCGCATCTTTTGTTCGCTTTGGAGCCTCTTCGCTGACCACTACTGAAACGGCTTCACCTATCGTCGGACAATCCCGATCTATCGTAGCCGGATGTAGGTTGTCTACATTCCATCCCGCCTCTTTTAGGGCGACATTCAAAGAACCAGCAGTCAGCATTATCTCTTGGTCACCACGGAAGAAGAATTGCGCTCCGCATGCTACGCTAATCGCCACCTGTCCACTAAACTGCCCCAAGTGCTTGTTGAAGATACCATGTGCTTCGTCCACAAATGCGTTTCTTGGCCCCTCCCATCGAAGGAGTTTTGCGGTAGACAGAGCCTGGGTGAGTACTGATTCAATTTGTGATTTGTACGCATTAGCCTCTTGGCGAGCGCCACGAGCAAGCAACTCCGCATTGCCTGCAACAGACTTGGCATGTTCCGATTGTTGGCTTGCCGTTCCCGCCACGATATTAGCTCGATCTGCCGATGCCACAGCATTGATGGCAGAGGTGCCCAGTATTCCGATTTCTGCCTTGAGGTCTCTCTCGATCTTGGCGTTTGTGGATTTGATTTCGGATTCTACCTTAAACGACCAGAACGTAAATCCAACCTCTCCTGCTACACCGAGGATTACTAACAAGGCCCCCACTCTTGTCTGCCATCGCTTCCGTCTATCGCGTGGACGTCCAGTAATCCATTCCTTAAAGTCTGGTGTATATTCCAAGGCGAGACCGACGACCACAACCGCAGTGCAGGATATAAGCACGTATGAAAGTACTGTCAGCTTGGTCGAAAGGATCGACAGAGATGCTTCAAGTGCTCTAAGCTCAGTTTCTAGGTCTGAGAGCGTCATGGAGAGATGCGCTCGAATTACACTGATTTGCTCTGCTGTATTGCCAAAGATAGACAATCCAGGCTCAGCCCAGCCCTGCTGAGACGCTAGTCTGGCGACGGTCCTTCAATGGGGAAGTCCGTTTGTCCGCCGCATCCGCCAAATTCCAACATAATCTCCCGGGTGAGCGTGCGCGCGAGTTCTTCAACCTGTTCCGGGGCGAGGACGGGAGGGGCCATCCTGGTAACAACTCTGTGCACGACCTTGTGCACCCACTCCGCGTCGGGCGCGGCTGAGGTCTCAAGGGCCGACGGCCCCGATATCACATCGCCCCATTCTTGACTTGCCACAGGACTGGTCGAGGTTGACCCAGGTGCAGTGTCATGGACGAACTCTGGAGCCGGCGCGGCAGCCACTTGAGTCGGCTCCGGCGCTGCCTCTGGAGAAGTGGATGCGTCAAATGGCGGAGGAATCAAATTTGATTCCTCGCCCGCTCGCGCCGCTTCAGGCCCCACCGCGGCGGTCTCCTGCAAGATTTCCGTGGCGGGCTCTGGGGTAGGCTCGGCAATCGGCGAGGCAGGCTCCGGCAGCACCTCCGGCGCCGTCAGGTCGACCAGTTGAGGAGATGAGATCAGCTCGCCAAGTTGTTGAGTGTTCGACTCCTCAACCTGCCGATTCGTTTCTGCGGCAATCAAGTCCGGCTCAGGTGCAAATGAAGGAAAGGGTTCTGAGATGGGCTCGGCAAACACCGGATTGGGCGCAAGGGCAACCTCGGGCGCAGTTAAGTCAACAAGTTGCGGAGGCAAGATCGACTCCTCGATTTCGTCAGGACTTGTCTCCGGCGCCTCCTCACGAGCGGGTGGGGATGCTGGGGCCTGCGCGGGAGTGGTAAACCGCCTCACCACGGAAATCAAGTCGTGAGGAGCGAAGGGCTTCTTGATGATGCCGTCAGCTTGCACTCGCGCACCCCGCTGCTCGTCGTACGGTTCCAGATCACTGCCCACCAGGAGCACCGGCACATGGCGCAAACCCGCCGAGGTCTTCACGAATTCGCACACTTCATACCCATCTTTGCCCGGCATGGAAACGTCGGCAAGGACGAGAACAGGCTGCATCAGTGGCAGCTTCTTGACGGCTGCGACACCGTTCGAGACTGTCTGAACCTCGAAGCCCTCGTCCTGCAGAATCCGTTGCGCCTTCCTTTGGATAATAGGGCTATCGTCCGCGATGAGGATCAGTCGAGCCACGCAACCTCCGTTTCAATGCTGTACCGCCAAATGACGCGTGAAACAGATATCACCAGAGGGGGAGGAAGTCAAGAAAAGTAGGAGTCAGGATTCAGGAGTCAGGAGTCAGAATCTAGAAGCAAGAAGTGAGACGGGGGGTTCGAGGCCGGAGCCCAGGGAATTCTGACTCCTGACTCCTGCCTTTAGAGCGGGACGATTTTCTTGAGGATGTGGAAGCGGCTTTTCTTCTTTTGAGGCGCGGGGTTGGCGGACTGGTCTTGAGAGGTGGATTTGGCCTTGGCCTGATCTGTCTTGGCAGGGGTCTGACTTTCGGCCGTTTTGTTTTCCGGTGGCGCCGTGCCGGTCGAGCTAGGGCTCGGGTTGCCGGTGGGGGCCGCCACGTTCTCTTCAGTCTTTGGAGCGCTCTCGTTCGCTGAAGTGCCGGCCTTCTGGTCTGGAGGTCCGCCGCTGCCGGGGTTGTTGGCGTTGTCCGTAGCGGGTTTGGAGTCATCCGTCTTTCCGGAACCCAGGCTGGAGTCATTCAGCGGCTGAGCGATGATCGAAGCGTTCGTGATAACGGGAGCATTGGGCGATCGTTTCGCCATCTCGACCCCGTTCGCCGTCGCTCCTAATTCAACCGGGCCCCGTAAGGTGGCGCTGGTGTCCGGCGTCCCGGACATAGAGATCGACAGCTTTTCAAGCAGGCTCTTGCTGCGTATTAGGGTCGCATCCGCCCGGGCGCGCGCCAGCGTCGCCTTGGTAGGCTTTGGGACCGGCTGCTTCATAGCCACCAGTCTGGCTTTGGCTTCGTCCACATGCGGGCTGAGAGGAAAGTCACGAACCAGGCGCGAATAATAGGGAATCGACTCTTTGGGGACCTTCAGATGATCAAGGCACTGCGCCATTCCAAACAGGGCCTGGTCACCCTGACTGAAGTTGGGGTACTTCTCGATAATCTCACGGTACCGCCCGCGTGCTGCCCGATAGGCTCCTCTGTTCAGGTAGAAGCTCGCCGTCTC
The DNA here is from genome assembly GCA_049508935.1 of Terriglobia bacterium. Classification (GTDB taxonomy): domain Bacteria; phylum Acidobacteriota; class Terriglobia; order UBA7540; family UBA7540; genus CAVROP01. Next base: position 18,126 of record JBELAJ010000111.1, read on the forward strand.
GAACTCTCCTTCCGCCAGGACTTCTTGGGCCTCCCGCAGGCGGGACTTGGCGCGGATGGTCAAGGGGTCCTCCGGGTATTTCACCAGAAACTCCTTGAGCTCAGCTTCCGCCAGGCGTGCTTCCGTCTGGTCGCGGTCGGCCTTCGACATCATGCGAAAGTGCGCCATGCCAACGCGGTACTGGGCCATCGGAGATTCGGGCGCGGTCGGGAAGAAGGTGATGAAATCCTTGTATTCGGCTTCTGATTGCGTGAGACCTGAGATTCCGCCCTGCTCGTAATAAGAATCCGCAATGGCGAGCTTGGCTTTTGCTAGATACTCGCTGTCCGGATAGGTATTAATCATGGTCTGCAGGGTAAGGCGGCCTACGTCGTAGCGTCCGTGCGTGATCTCGTTGGTGGCTTTCTCGAAAAGAATCTTGTCGGGCTGATCGCCAGGATTGACTGCGGCGGCCAAGTCCGCGTGACGCTTACGATGAGATAGACATCCGGGAAGAAACACGCCACCCAACACTACCACGCACAAAAACGAACTTAGGCCCATCAGGCCCATCTTATTAATTTGTTTCGACAGTGCCTTAACTCCTGATCCTGACGTAGGGGCAACCCTTGTGGTTGCCCAAGGCGACCACAATGGCCCCACCGAGTAACTGGTGATTCGCTGTGCGAGGACCTGGCAAAAGCCGCAGACCTGAACAGG
>JBELAJ010000112.1:0-18677 GCA_049508935.1 Terriglobia bacterium
AGTCAGCTTCACTTAGTGCCCAAAGAAAAGATGCACCACAGGGGGCACTGAGATCGCAGAGGAGAATACTTCTGCTCTCCTCCCTAAACTCTGTACCAGTATTCCCAAGACCTTTTGCGACGCGTAAGGATTTCTGGTCTGGAATTTTGAATTTGGAATTTTGGATTGGGCCGATTGGCCGCGCTGTGACCTCTGTGGTGACGATTTTCCGTGGTTCTGGAGCTACGCGCTCGCCGCTTGAATTCGCGGGAAATACAGCCACAGATGTCCGCCATCGTCGTCTTCCCCGAAGACGATCTCGCCATCGCGGCCCGTGACCGCATCGCCAAAAACGTACCCGTCACTTGATTGAGATCGCTCCGGCAGGTGAGTGACCCTGGGCGGCAAGAAACGCTCAGGAGATCGCCCTTCGGATTCCGTAATCCGTCTCGAGCTTTAGGGTCTCGCCGGGCGCGAGAGAGCGTTTGACCGACCAGATCCCCAGGGTCAGTGAGTTTTCGGTCTTGCCGGTCCAGCGTGCGAAGCAGCGCGAGACTTGATCTTTAGGGAAGCGGTTGACCAAGGCCAGGCCGGGCCTCGCCTCCGAAAGCATCCATTCCCCATCCGGCTGCTCCGTTCCATCGTAGGTCACGGCGCCCCTGGGCTCCAGGCCGGCCTCGATCAGTTTCTGCTGCGTCGTTTTTCCGTCCTGCCGGCGGAATGCGAGGATGCTTCCCTCCATGTTTCTTGGTCCGACCACACATCGCGACTGGAGCACGGCGTCTTGAGCTGTTTCGCCGTGATTCTCGAGAGTAGTTTCAGTGTAGAGGACGGGCTCATCCTTCCGAAGTCGAATCACGCGGCTCGCCTTGAGCCCGTTGCTGTAAGTGCCGGTCAGCCGCAGTTCTGTTGGCTCGGTCTGAGGTTCCAACTTCCAGGTCATTTCGTAGGTTGTGCCGAGATAATCGGAGTTGACAGACACAGTTAACCCACCCACGTCAGGATAAAACCGCTCACCGGGATCAGGACGACGCAGAAGGTCGTGTCCGGTCCTCCTGTCAATCATCCGGATGACGCGGCCGCTCAGTTCCGGAGCCACATCGACCCGCAAGGACGCATTCTGCAGGGTCACGACACGATACGGCTTGATGCGATTATTAAAATTCTCTTCGTCTTCGCTCAACTTACTCCCCTCGTGCAGCTCGGTGATGCCGAATGAGCGAACATCGTTCATGAAGCTATGAAAGTTCTCTTTCAAACCTTCGAGGTCTGCGGGCACGTACGATCCGTCGCGGACCTCGAACGTTTTCGCGTGGATCAGCCTTAAGTAGTCGATCGAGAGCCGCGCTTTGCGGACCCTTGTTCTAGTAGCATCATCATTGGCGGCCGTTTCGGCTTCGCGGAAGAGCTTCAGGGCCTGAGCGATGAAATCCTGAGACAAATACGACGCGCCCGGGTTCGTGTAAATCCACATGTGCTGCCCTTTTCCACGCGGCGCCGGCCTCACCTGGCGGTGGAGCAAGTCGAAATAAGCCCGCATGGGGCGCGCCGCCTTGCCAAAGTACGCGGCCATGAATTCACCGATGATCTCGCTCACGTCGACGTCCGGATTCCACAGCAAGCGCGCCATAACGTAGGACCGGAGTTCGGCATTTTCTCCGCCGCCCCCATTCGCAAAGTCGCCCTCGAGAAATATCCCCACCACTCCATTTTTACCGTACATGGGAATATCCGCGGCAAGTTCATCGAAATCCGGGAACGGAAGCAGGTAGTGGGAAAAATTCGTCACGTAGTGCCAGATGTAGAGTTGGTTTGTGATTCTTGACCAGGCCCGGAGATGATTCATGAAATACACATCATCTTTGCAGTTCTCGTAGGGATGGGCCTCACAAGCTCCGATTGGACAGAGCCGGATGCGCACGTTCGGCAGCGGGCGCGCGTGCAGCGGCGGAGGTTCCGAGTACCAATAAGCTAAGGTATCGATCAGCTTATCGGGGTGCTGCTTGGCTACCTCCATGGCAACGGCGTTGACGAACCGCAAGATGGGGCCCGAATGAGCGCCGCCTTCTTCCTGCTCCACTCGCCGGCAGTCCTCGCACTCGCACCATCCCTCAGAGTCATTTTGCGAGACAGAGTAAATGCTCGCCTCAGGGTGCTGCTCCATCCATTCCAGCACTTTGTTGATCGAGAGACGTAGGACGTTCGGATTCGTCAGACAGAGTTGTGCATTTGCATTTCTCCTCTGGCCGTCGACAAGGGCGTAGTATTCGGGATGCTCCCCGAAATATTTCTCCACGGGGAGTATCTGATAAAAAGTATGAACAAACGGATAGTAGATGAACCCACCACCCGTTGATTCATCGAGGTTCATTGAGGACCCATTCACCCTGTTGCGAGCGGCCCAATCCTTATCGGACGCTTCCGTGAAATATGGCTCGCGATACTCGAAGGCAGGCCTCTGAGTTTCGTCGAGAGGTTCCACCAAAAGAGTCGGCTTCTTGGGAATGACGCTCACATCGCGAGTAAACCAGCGGCAACCGAACTTTTCCAAAAACGCATAGACGCCATAAAGAGTCCCGCGCTGCCGGCCTCCCACGATCAACACCCGGTTGTCTACCGTCCGCAGCACAAAGCCTTCGGGTCCGAGTTTCTCGAAGGAGATCTTCGACGCGAAGGGCTCAACCAGTGTGCTGTTCCCAACCAGAATCGAATTGCCTTCCGGCTTGTCTCGATCGGTGACGATGGGCAGGCGAGCGCCCGATATTTCCTCGACAAATTTCTGAAGCTCTGCCGCGGCGTGCTTCTCGGAAGGCGAAGCGGTCTCTGAAACGCAGATCGAGTAGGTGGATGCTCCCCGCTCGACGAGCGTGAGGCGTTTATTCGCTCCACCCACCGGGCCTGAGAACCCTCGTATCCGCCCTGTTGCCATTCCCACGCTGCTTAAGACAGCAGACTTTAGGAATTGTCTTCGAGTCTTATCGCTGGCGTCGGCACTTTCCATGTGCGTGAACCTCTTTCAATACTTGATCCATCCCTTGTAATACAGGTACTGCTGAATCCAAGGCCGGGTCCAAGGATTCCGCGCGCAATAGAAGACCGAAGCTGCAGAGATGAGCAAAAAAAATAGGGCTATTCCGCGGAACCAACGTTGGCCCGCCTTGCCACGCAGTCCCTCCGGGATGAACATCAGCCATAACGGGATCAGCCAGAAGAACCACCGCAACCCGCAGCTCATGCCGCCGTAATTCCGCTGGCCGGCGAAGAATGTGTAAAAAACGAGCAACAATACGGTGAGAAAGGCGGCCAGCACCGCGAAGCCGCGCATCGTGTGTTTGGTTGAAGGGAGGCACCTCCAGACTCCAAACAACGCAAAGATGAAAATCGGCGACAGGGAGAAGATTCCGTGATGCCCGATCAGCATGTTGAGAAGATAAATGGGCCAGGGCTCGTACATGTTATCGATTCCCTTACCCGGTTGGCCTGTGAACTTTCCGGTCGCGGGGTCTACCTCGCTCCCCACCAAACGCCCTGAGGCCGGATCGATCAGCCAATAGGAGCCGGGATAGACGTAGGCTGACTTGTGCGCGTAAGCGGGCGAAAGATCGCCCGTGACCAGATAGTTCGTTACGAAGTGGCCTGCGATGGGGAGGAGGGCCAGGGGAAGAAACCAGGTCAAAGTCTGCCGGCGCGCCTTCCAGGCCAAGGCTGCACCCACGACCAAAAGGAACGCAAGCGCCGGAAATTCGTTCACCGCTGCAAATCCTGCAAAGAATCCTGCCAGGGCAAAGAGCCACCAATTGCACCGCGCCTCGCACCAGATCAGAAACGCAGGATAGAGCGCGAAGAAGAAACTGAAAGCCGCGATGGTGTGGTTGTTCAACGTGATGCTGAACCCTGTCAGAAAGGTCCCCAGGGCCGCAGCCGCCATGGCGTAGGCGCGAATCCAGGGATCCGGCGCAAGCCGATCCAGGAGTCGAGAGAAGAGGCCCAGAAAAATGACAAGCGGTACCAGGTTGACCAGGGCCACCATCGTGCGGATGACGGTTCCCGCGCTGTTGCGAAAACTCAGCCGGCCGAAACTCAGTTTCTTAAGGAGCAGGTATTCGCCCGCGAGCAAAGTCTCGAGCAGGGGAGGCTTGGAGGAATAGAAGTGGCCGTGCAGCCGCACGCGATCGATGGTCTCCGGCCAAGGGGCTTCGTCAATGTTGTAGGTGCCGCGCTCGGCAAGGCTGTAGATGGTCTGCCAGCGGGAGCGATCGTTCACACCGTGCATGGGAAGCGCCACTCCCCGCGAGTCTGGTTCGGCGCGCGCCAGGAAAATCAAGCCCAGCACAGCCCCTGCGGTGACGGCGATCAGGATATAGTCCAGGCTCCGCGCCCCCACCCCTTGTTCCCCTCCCCGACTGGGGAGGGGAGTAACTTTCGCGTTGCGTTGAGTTGAATCGTTCATCGGCCGGTCCCCTTGCTGGGCGGAAAACATTCTGCGACGGTGTACTTGGGCTCATGCCGGACGTTTTGAGAAGCGACCAGCTCAGCGAGAAATCCGACTGACAGCATTTGGAATCCGATGATGAGGCAGGCGAGAGAATAAACGAGCAAAGGGCGGGCGCCGATGGGTCCAAAGCCCTGCACTTGAAACCGAGCCAGAATCCAGCACACTCCCAGGTAAGTGAGCCCGGCCGCTCCCAACAAGAAAGCGGGAAGACCGATCCCTCCCAAGAGATGAAGCGGACGCTGGCCGAAGACGGTGAGGAAGACAACGGTGAGAAGATCCAGAAAACCTTTAATGAACCGATGAAACCTGTACTTCGATCGCCCGTAGCGCCGAGGATGATGCTGGACGGGCAGCTCGGCGACTCGGTAGCCACGCGCATGGGCCATCACGGGAATGAAACGGTGCAACTCTCCGTACAGAGGCAACTCTTTGACGACCTCCGCGCGAAAGCACTTGAAGCCGCAATTGTGGTCGCGCAACTTGAGGCCCGTCAGACTGCTGACCAGCCAATTGAACACGCGGCTGGGCCACACTTTGTGCCACGGGTCCTTCCTCACGCGCTTCCAGCCATTGACCACGTCAAACCCTTCCGCCAGTTTGGCAACGAACCCGGGAAGTTCGGTTGGGTCGTCCTGTAAGTCGGCATCCATCTGGAGCACGACTTGACCCAGCGCCGCATCGAAGCCCGCGGCAAGCGCCGCGGCCTTGCCGAAGTTGCGCCGGAAACGGATACCGCGGAGGCGCGGATCGCAACCGGCAAGACCGTGAATTTTATCCCATGAACCGTCGCTGCTGCCGTCGTCCACAAAGATGACCTCGAGCTGGAGCCCATGCCTCTCGCCCACCGCAAGCAATGCCCTTCCCAGTTCCTCCAGGCTCGCGGACTCATTCAGGACGGGAATGACGACGCTGATCAAATCGGATTGGGCCGAATTCGATTCCATGGATTGTAGGGGCGGTCCTTGTGGCCGCCCTGGGGCAACCATCCGCCGAGTGGCGGATTGCCCCTGCGACGTGGCGAATCTCATTTTAACCCATCGTGCGGAAGTCGTGAGCGAAGAGGCTGCAAAGGCACTCTTGCCTGTGCAGTGTGCCTTCAGGAAGCCCGCAGCCCGAAGACTTTCTCAGTGTATAGGCGGCTCATGCGCAAATCTTCGTCGAGCGAGCGGGTGATTTGGGTGCCCTTCTCGTAAGCCAGCTCGACGACTAAGTAGCCGTTGAAGCTGATGTTGCGCAAGTAATCGGCGATCTTCTGATAGTCGATGTCGCCCGGGCCAAAATCTTCCATCCAAATACCTTGTCTGGAATTGCGCAGATGCAGTTCCGCCAGGCGGTCGCCTGTTTCGCTGAGAAAGCTCATCACCTCCTGCCCTCCGCGATAAGCCCAATGGACGTCCACACAGCAATAGACGCGCTTTGGGTCAGTATGCTGCATGAGATATCGCCACTCGCGCGCGTGCTCAAGCAATTCGGGAGTGTGATGGTGGAGCGCCAGCTTCATTCCAAGCCCGCTGATCTCCTCAGCCAGCCGGTCAACGTATTTGGCCTGAGTATCCAGTTCTTCATCAGTTTTTAGAGCCTGGCCGGGCTTGGGACTGGGGTTGGTAACGATCACGCGAGTCCCATGCGGCTTGAGCAAACGGGCCAACTCCACGACTTGCCGGACTGACTTTTCGGCCGCTGTGGTCTCGTGCAATGTCGTACCTGCATAGACCGTTTCCGGAGCCAAGTGATACTTGGCCAGCAGGGCGAACGTCCGCTCGCGCAGTGCGGGCTGGAAGAAATCCTGATTCAATTCCACCCGACGGTATCCCGCGCCGTGAAAGCTGGCCAGCACTTCCTCCACGCCTTCGGCTAAGGTCTTCTTCTCAGATTCGAGATGTTGAATCCAAATGTAAATCTCGACAGAAAGCTTGGGAGCGTATTGTGCCCCGAAGAGCAGTTGCCTGCTGAGGAGCGCGGCGCCGGCAAGCCTTGCCACATCGTAAAACATCTCCCGTCGAGTCGGACGGCTGCGAATGATTGCCATCTGAACCTCCCTCCCCTCCGCGGTCGCGGCAGGAAGCCGCCGTAGCCCTGACGATTCGGCCCGAGGTGGTGAATGTACCGCCGCCAGCCGGGCCGGGTCAAGCATGTTGTTACTTGCAGCCTCGTCGGCTGCGGAGATATACTTGCCGCCACAAAAAGGCGCCAGGCGGCAGATGCCAGGTTTCAGGCGCCAGGCGGTGAGGGCTAGGAACTATGGCAATGAACATCAATCTCGATCTTGAGCATGTGGCTCCGCCGCCGAAGCGAAAGGATTTTCGAATTGGAGCAATCGGCGCGGGCTTCATTATGAATGACTGCCACCTGGTGGCTTACGGCCACGCCGGCTACAACGTCGTGGCCATTGCTTCCGCCTCTCTGGAAGAAGCGAAACAGGCGGCGCAGGCACATAGGATTCCGAAGGTGTACGCCACTTACCAGGAGTTGCTGGCTGACCCATCGATCGAAGTCGTCGATATTGCAGTGCCGCCCGACAAACAATTAATGATCGTACGCGAAGCGGTGAAACACGCCGGCCACCTCAAAGGCATCCTGGCGCAGAAGCCTCCGGCCATGAACCTGGCAGATTCGCGTGAGATTGTGCGGCAATGCGAACAGGCCGGCATCACGCTTGCCGTTAACCAGAACATGCGCTACGACCACTCCATGCGCGCCCTCAAAACCTTGCTGCAACGCGGTTATCTGGGTGAACCGGTCCTGGCCAGCATCGAAATGCGCGCCATCCCGCACTGGAAACCGTGGCAACTCGCTTACACTCACCTGACCTTGTTGAACATGAGCATTCACCATCTCGATAGTTTCCGCTATCTGTTTGGCGAGCCGGAGACTGTCTACGTCAGCGCGAGAAAGGATCCCCGAACTCCTTCCGAGCACGTGGATGGCGTGGTGCTTTATATCCTCGAGTACCCGAGCGGTTTCCGTGCTACCGCCTGGGACGATGTGTGGGGCGGCCCGGCGCGTGAAGGCACGCCACCGGATTTGTACATCAAATGGCGAGTTGAAGGCACAGAAGGCATGGCCCAGGGTACGATCGGCTGGCCAAGTTATCCGAGCCGCACGCCCAGCACGCTCGATTTCACCACCCGGCAACAGCCTGGATGCTGGTTCTCGCCACGCTGGAACGAGGTGTGGTTTCCTGACGCTTTTGAGGGCACAATGGGCCAGTTGCTCGAGGCGTTGGCCACGGGGACTGAGCCTGCAATCAGCGGCCGTGATAACCTCAAGACCATGGCCCTGGTCGAGGCTTGCTATAAATCCATTGAAGAACACCGTGTTGTCAGGCTGGAGGAAATGTCGTAGCACTAGTTCGTGCGGTCTTTTGGAAATGCCGTCATCCCGAGCCCTTCGCTGTCATCCTGAGCGAAGCGAAGGATCTCGCTCTGGGTGCTCAGGGTAAACTCCGCGAGGAATCTCGCTCTGAAATGACAAGAATCGGTGCCATTGGTGGCCCGGACCAGACACAAATAAAAAGGGATCAGTGCGAGATTCCTCGCTTCGCTCGGAATGACACGGTACTTAGGACGCGCGAAAGGAGAACATCGTGAAACTCGGACTCATCAATTCGGCGTGGCTGGGAACTTCCGTGGGAACGGCCGAGGGTATTCGCAACACCAAAGCGATCGGGTTCGACAGCATCGATATCTTCAACGATCCGTTGGACATTGACATCAAGGAGCGGCGATTAATCAAGGACACTTGCCGCGAAGTTGGCCTGCCCGTTGTTTCACATTGCTGTTGCGCGCTCGGCATCGCGGACTTTAACCCTGCGGTGCAGCGTTTCCACGTCAGCCGTTGCAAAGCTTACCTGGACTTCGTCTATGAAACCGAGGCGAGGAACCTATTGCTGGTGGTGGGCGAATACATTTGGCAGCAGGAGGTCATTGCGCCTAAAGCGCAATGGCAATTCGCTGTCGACAACGTCCGGACGCTGGGTGATTACGCCGCAACATTGGGCGTAGAAATCGCGATTGAGCTCGAGCCGTTCAAGCTGTCGATTGTGAATACTCTTGATAAGATGGATCAGTTTCTCAAAGATGTCGACCATCCCGCCGTGCGCGCGAATCTGGATATTTCGCACTTGGCGCTCGCAAACACGCCGCCCGAGGCCGTTCCAAATCTCCGGGGACGCATTGCCCATGCACACTTCTCCGATTGTGACGGTAAGGTGCACGGCGATCTGCCCCCGGGACGAGGTGTCGTAAACTTCACTCCTTACTTGCAGCAACTGAAGAATCTGGGCTTTGATGGCACAATCAGTATTGAGCTCGAGTATTCGCCACAGCCCGAGAAGATCGTTGAATGGGTCACGGAAGCGTATCGGGAGACGAATCGCTTGATGCAAGGCCTGGGCATACGGCATTGACGATTGACGATTGTCGATTGCCGCCCGCCACGTAGCGCTGACCTTCAGGTCAGCACTCTGCGGTGCCGACCTGAAGGTCGGCGCTACAGAATCTTCAATCGACGATCAAAGGGAGAATCAATGAACTACAGACGATTCGGGCGCATGGGATGGATGGTAAGTGAGCTGGGTTACGGCATGTGGGGAATGGTCGGCTGGACAGGCTCGAGCGATGAGGAATCCAAGCAAGCCTTGCAACGCTCCGTTGACCTGGGCTGTAACTTCTTCGATACGGCATGGGCTTATGGGGACGGCCGTAGCGAGGCGCTGCTGGGATGGTTAGTCCGCAACAACCCCAGTAAGAAGCTCTACACCGCTACTAAGATTCCTCCCAAGAACTTCGCATGGCCAAGCCGCCGTAAATTCAAATTGGACGACTGCTTTCCGCCTGATCACATGCAGGATTACGTCCTGCGAAGCCTTAAGAACGCCGATCTCGAGAGCTTCGACTTGGTGCAGTTTCACGTCTGGGAGGATTCCTGGCTGAAGGACGACCGCTGGGTGAAGAAGGTGGATGCGCTGCGCCGCGAAGGGCTGTTTCAAGCCATAGGCATCAGCATCAACCGCTGGGAGCCATGGAACGGCGTAAAGACGGTTCAATCCGGCCTCGTCGATGCTGTGCAAGTGATCTACAACATTTTCGACCAGAATCCCGAAGATGAACTCTTTCCGGCTTGCCAGGCGAAGGACGTGGCCGTGATCGCCCGCGTACCGTTTGATGAGGGAACGCTCACTGGGACTCTTACGGCGGACAGCAAGTGGCCGGAGGGTGATTGGCGCAATACTTACTTCGTGCCGGAAAACCTTAAGGCGAGTGTGGCGCGGGCGGACGCGCTGAGGCCGTTGATTCCAGGCGGCATGACGATGCCTGAAATGGCCATGCGGTTTATTCTCAACAATCCGATCGTCAGTACCATCATTCCAGGAATGCGTAAGGTCAAAAACGTGGAAGCTAATGCCGCCGCTTGTAATACGGGTCCGCTTCCTGTTGAACTTTTCTCGAAGTTGCGCGCTCACCGTTGGGACAGGAAGCCGACGCGGTGGTCGCAGTAGTGAGGACCCTCTCGCCCGGCCCGCGCGCCTCGAGAAAGCGCCGTCGCGGGCCACCCTCTCCCCCAAGGGGGAGAGGGAGTCCAGTTTTGTAAAGGGAAACTGATCATGCGAACTCGGGTTTCGAGGCGCGCTTTTCTCGCTCAAACCGGAGCCGTGGCAGCCGCCGCGGCAGGGCCCGCGTTTCCTCGCACGGGCGCGGCGACTGCTAGCCGGCCGATGCGGCTGGGCGGCCCCATTTTTATTAATTCGGAAGACCCAGCCGCGCAAGCTCGAGAACACCGCCGATTGGGATATCGCGCGGCCTATGCTCCCAAAGTGGAGTTGAAGGACACGGACAGGATCAAAGCCATTATCAAGGAGTTTGCCGCCCAGGACGTGGCCCTGGCAGAGGTGGGCGCCTGGGTGAACATGCTCGACCCGGACCCTGAAAAGCGCCGCAAGAACATGGCATACGTACAAGAGCGGCTGGTGGTAGCAGAGGAATTGGGCACGCGCTGTTGCGTGGATATCGCAGGCTCCTACGACCCCAAGATCTGGTACGGCCCCAACCCCAAAAACCTGTCCCAGGAATTCATCGACGCTACGGTCGAGAACTGCCGCAACTTGATTGATGCAGTGAAGCCAACGCGCACCAAATTCAGTATCGAGATGATGCCGTTCAACTTCCCCAGCGGCCCGGACGAGTACCTGAGACTTATCAGGGGAGTGGATCGGAAGGCCTTTGCGGTTCACCTCGACGTCTGCAATGTGATGAACAGCCCGGAACGCATGTATCACAACGGGGATGTGATTCGCGAGTGCTTCCGGAAGCTGGGGCCTTGGATTGCCTCCTGCCACGCCAAGGACCTGACTTGGGAGAACTACGTGCAGGTGTGCCTGCGGGAAGTGATTCCCGGCCGCGGCCAGATTGATTACAAAGCCTATCTGAGCGAGCTCGCCAAGCTGCCAGTGGATGCGCCCTTGATGCTCGAGCACTTGAAAACCGCCGAGGAATACACGGAAGGGCGGGAGTACATCCAAGCGGTCGCTCGGCAGTTGGGTCTCTCGTTCGGAGCATGACGGCCACAAGAGGAAAATGGAAACTGGAAATTGGAAAATAGGATTGAAAACCGAAACGTTGGCCTGTCATTCTGAGCGAAGCGAAGAATCTCCGCAGTTGTTGACTCCGCTAACTGCACAGATTCTTCGCTTCGCTCAGAATGACAGAGCTTGCAAAGAGGAGCTACTAATATGACTAGCGAGACTGGAATTACGCGCAGGGACTTCTTGAAGGAAACCGCCGTGGCCGGCGCGACGGCGGCGGTGCTTGGAGGTCTGGCCCCGGCGCGCGTGCTGGGCGCGAACGACAAGATCCGTGTCGGCGCCATGGGCACCGGCGAGCGTTGCCAATACCTGATGAGGTTGTTCAAGGGCAACCCCTCGGTCGAACTGGTGGCGGTGTGTGACGTTTACGGACCGCGGCGCGAGGCGGCCTTGGAGATTGCCGGCTCGCAGGCCAAGTCCTACCTCGATTACCACGAGCTGCTCGACAACAAGGATATCGATGCCGTAATCATTGGCAGTCCCGATCATTGGCACAAACAGATGCTGGTTGATGCCATACATGCCGGCAAAGACGCCTACGTCGAGAAGCCCATCATGCACTCCATCGAGGAAGGCGTCGAAATGGTGCGAGCCGTCGAGGACACCAACCGCGTTGTCCAGACGGGTACGCAGCAGCGGAGTTGGCCGCACTATATCATGGGCAAGCAGATTGTCGACTCCGGCAAGTTGGGCAAAATCACCTTCGTCCATACTTACTGGTATCAGGACTATCTCCTAGGTTCTACGGGCCTCGAGCCAGTGGACCAGTCGCAACTCGATTGGAAACGCTGGCTCGGCGATGCTCCGGACCAACCCTTTACTCCGGAGAAATTCTACTGGTGGCGCTGGTTCTGGGACTTTGGCGGCGGGATATTAACTGATCTATTGACCCACTGGATTGACGTTATCCAATGGTATATGGGCCAGCCTGCGCCTCGGACCGCGACCACGACGGGAGACGTCTACCGCATGCCATGGCAAGCTCCGGACACGCTGACGGCGGCTTACGAATATCCGGGGAATTTCATGGTTACGTTTACGGGCGCGATCAACAGCAGCGTGGATGACGGAGGAATCGAGTTTCGCGGCAGCGAGGCGACACTCAAAATCGACCGCTCCCACATGGCGGTTTATCCTGAGGGCGCAAGGTCCGTGCCCGGGACGCTCACTCCTGAACCCGAAATCCTGGTGCGCTCGGAGCGCGATGGCGCCATTGACAACGTCAAGAATTTCCTCGACTGCATGCACTCACGCAAGAGTCCCAACGCCAACATTCACATCGCCTTCGAGGCGGCTCGCGCTTCCTGGATCGGAAATATCGCCTTGAAGAAGGGGAGGAAAGTGACCTGGGACACAAACCAGGGAAAAGCGGTGTAACTCGAATCGCGTCTTAGGGGCGGCCCTTGTGGCCGCCCTGCGGCGGACATGTGCGCCGCGCCTTCCAAAATCCTTCGCCCGTCCCCACTCGACCTCTCACGCGTGGCGTGGTCCCCGCAACACGCGCGCCGGAAAGGTGATGATCGCCCCCAGCAGGTCAAATACTCCGCCCACCGCAATCCCCACCAGGCGGAAAGGCAAGAGCAACAACCAGATGAACGGATAGAGAACCAGCGCCACGAGCGCCAGCGGCCAGCAAAGCACCAGGAGTATGCACCAGAGGAGAAATTTAACCATAAGTGGCCTCCGCGTAACCCTCAAGTGTAATCATACGCCGAACGCCTGAGAATGTTCCGTTGGGTTTGGGTCGGGCCTACTTTTCCGCCCAGATCGCGTACACCAGGCAGGCCATGAAGAGCACGAGTAAGCTTGCGGAGGCCACAAAGAAGATGGAGAAAGGCTGGTTCAAAGAGTTGAGCACGAGGCTTTGGAGCCAATGTGCGTCGGAATGGCCGAAGTTCGCCAAGCGGCCCAGCCAGACGTGGAAATCGGCCCGTTTCCAAACAATGAACGCCAGCAAGACAGCCAGACCGCACGCCAGGGCGAATCTTTCGGCAAGAGCAATCGGGCGTGTCGCAAGTTCAGCCGCTTCCCGCCGCGCCCGGAGCTGAGCCTTCCACCAGACCAATCCGGCGTCAGGCAAATTCACATCGGCGAGCAGAGACGCGTTTTCTTCCTGCAACAGCCGGGCCACCAGAACGACTTCGGAGCAGACAGCGCAGCTCTCCGCGTGGCTGCGCAAGGTCGCATCGCAAGCGTCCGGCCAGCGCCCCGACTGGAGCAATTCAGTAACAGCCTGCTCTTTTTCGCAGTGAGGATATTTCATCTCTTTGCACCGCTATCGCGAAACGTAGTCGCCCAGCCGGTAGGGGCACGCCATGGCGTGCCCCTACGATGTAATGCCTGCTTTCCTTAGGATTCCCAGCAGCTTCTGCCGCGCCCGGAAAAGCATTGGGCGCACGCTGACAGTCCTTAATCCTACCACGGCGGAAATCTCCTTGTGGGTCGATCCCTCGACGTAAGCCAGCCAAAGTAATTGCAACTCACGCGGCTTCAACTGGCGCAGGGCTCCTCTCAAGTCCGACCGTGCCTGGACGCTTTCCGCCGTCTGCTCGGCCGCGGGCACTTCCGCCACGTCCTCAAGCGGGACATTCACCTTGCCTTGGCCGCGCCGCCAGCGGTCGCGGAGCAGGTTGGTGGCGGTCCGATACAAGTACTGTTTCGCCCCCTCGTCACTCATTGAGGCGTGGCGGGCGCGCAGAAAGCGATAGTAGGACTCCTGCATCAGATCATCCGCCGCCGCCGAGTCTCCCGTTACCTTGGCAAGATAGCCCCAGAGTCCGCGGGCCGTCCGGTTGTAGAAGGCCCGAAAACTCGCCTCATCCATCTGCATGGCGGCTTCGGTTTCGAGAGCTTCCTCGGCTTGTGCGAGTTCTGAAAAGGTTATTTCCCGCATGGCGGTGCAGCGCTCATCCTGTTCGGGGCGGTTGCCTCTGGTCTTGTTCATGGGAGGCCCAGTCGCCCGTCTTTACTGACGCCTTGATGTTACCCCTTCCAGCAGCCCCAGGTGTTGGGAAAGTCCGTAAGAGGCTGCGGTCGAGAGCAGGAATCCAATTCCCACGGTGCTTGCCAGCGTGCCCAAGACCAGACAGCCTTGCGCGCCTTCGGTTACGTGGCTCCGCAAGAAGAGCAGCCCCAGACCCACGAGCAGCAGCACCACTCCCAGTTGCATGGAGAAGAGCATCCGTCCGAGGGGGTACGGGGTTGGACGCGCACCTTCGGCTTCAAGCTGGAAGGGCTGCGATTCCAAGAAACGCTTGCCGGGTTCTGTCCCCATGTAAGTGAGCAATTCCTGGCTGTTGCCGAACTTTTCCAGCAGCTTCGAGTGGACCTCTGCCTGGACCTTCGCCACCTTGCCCCATCGCCGGTTATCCAGAATGACTTTGAACACCCAGAGGAGAGCGCTCAGGATGAGAACGAATACCAGGAAAGGACCTATATCCCCAAAATCGTACCGGTCGGCAAACCTTCCGCTGCGGGCTTTCTCAACCTCGTTTTGGAGCGCCTGAATCTTCAGCGCAGGGCCGCAGGGTCCGGCAATCGTCTCTCTTCCAAGAAATGGAACAGCTTCCTGCCCCATCTCGATAGGAACAGGCCATACCTCCGCGAAGGAGGACCGCTGCGCAACCTCGGGATGGTCCTTTAGAAATGCCGCGAGTTCGGGATGCCGCTGGAGATAGACTTTGTTTCGGATCAAGTCGGGCTGTTTCAAGAGCTCACTATAAATGTCAATGTGGGCCGCCAGAAACGAGATTAGCGCCTGTTGGCTGGCCGAGCCTACTGCCACCTCGCTTTGTGCAGCAGCATCCTGTGGTGTGGGCGCGGCGTGTAGCGACATGGTCGCCGCAACGCCTAAAGCTGATAGTAAGACTGCGAACTGCAAGATACGCCGCTTGAGTGCTCCATTCATGACCGCCAACCTCCCTCGTTCCCGGATGCAAAGTGATTCATTCATCCTCTATAACGAGTGGCGAGGTAGTTTGTTAACAGTTCTTTGAAGATTCCCTTCACGCGGCCGGAGTCCGGCTTGAAGGGCGGCGGCGAAGCTTCCGCCTTCACTTCGCCGGAATGCACCGCCGGTGAGAAAGGCGATAGCTACGCTACCGCACTCCAGGGCGCAGGGTTACGACGGTGGCTCCCCAGCCGCCTGCTTCGGCGGGAGCGTCATGGAAGGAGAGGACAAAAGGAGTTCGGGCCAGCACGGCGCGCACGATTTCACGTTGCACTCCGATTCCCCGCCCGTGGATGATGCGGAGTGCTTTCAGGCCCAGCCGGTTGGCCTCCTTGAGATACGCCTCAACGACTTCTTTGACTTCTTGAGGCCGCACAGTGTGCAAGTCAAAGACGTCAGTGACGGGAATGCGCAGTGGTTCGTCGTCGTGTTCCATTTTGCTCTACCGTTACGACCCTTAGCGCGGACCCCCGGTTTTGGGGTCCGCGGCTCTTTCTTGGGCCCGTGGACAAGCCGCGGACCCCAGAACGGGGGGTCCGCGCTACCCGGTCTCGCCGAAGGCTGATTTGCCGACAGGTCAAATCACGGCAGCGCTTCGTAGTGGGCTACTTTCATTTTACAAACGCTTATATTCACCGTGGCCCACTCGCACCGCAATTTTGTCCTTTCGTGGGTTCTTGCCAATGGCGTCTTCCGCAGCCCATCGGGCATCGTTTTTGTAACGCGGCTCTATATTCGAGTCACCGCGCATGCCGCATTCTACCGGGAAGTTCTCCTCTAGAAAACGGTAGGTATCAACGTGCTTGAGAACCCTTCCATGAGGAAGGTTTTTTTATCCACTCGTATGCAGCTTCATGTAATTCACTTCTCCTGTACATGGTTTAGGCCGCCCTTTCTCGTCTCTGTTCTTCGCTCTCCCATAGTGCCACAAGGTCCTCCACACTCCAAAGATGATCTGTAACGCCAGCGGCCATTGCGGGGCTAGTTCGCAGTCCATGAGCTTGGAAAAAAGCCGCGGACCCCAAAACCGGGGGTCCGCGCTACTCCTCACCAACCTCCCGGTGTATGATAAGAGCTGCATCTTTCGGACGGGCTCTTTTGCTGGACAACAATGAATCTACTGCGTCGCAGCGCTTACCGCCGAAGGCCTGGAATCGGGGCATGGGCACTGGTAGCTCTTTTCGTCCTCGGATCGAAGGCGGCCGCGGGCCAAAGCTCCCAACAGCAAACGCCTCCTGCTGATTCCGCTAAGGTGCGCGCGCAGGGTGAGGAATCTCCGCCGCGCATGACTCCGCAGGAGGTTCGGCGCTACGATGGGGCGAAAACCCTGATCGATTGGACGCCCGAACAGATTCAGGACCTGCCCGAACTGCAGGGCCTACAACCAGCCGAAAGCCAGCAGGATCTCCCGGCAATCCTGCGCGACGTAGGCGAGCGCGTGTCCGCGCTATTCGATGAGTTTCCCAACATGGTTTCCGCGGAAGAGGTCCGCTCCGGGCCTTGTGACGAGGGTCTGCGCAAGAAATGTCGTGTGACCTATCGAGGCAAGTTCAACTATCTGGTGGTGCGGCGGACAGAGGGCGACGCGTTGATGGGCGAGTACCGTACCGATTTGAAAGGGCGTCCTATTAATTATCGAAACCTCGGCCACGGCCGGATCTTTCTCACCTACGGCTTCGCCACTACGCCTCTCGAACACTTTCACCCGCAGAATCAAATCGCCTGCCGGTTCCGCGACTTCGGGCGTCAGATGGTTGGCGGGCAGGAAACAAAAGTGGTGGGGTTCGTCGAAATCCCGGGAAAGTACGCCTGGCCAACCGAGTTGCGCCGCGGAACCGCTGTTGTGCCGCTGTGTTTACAGGGCCTGGCGTGGATCGATCCGACAACCTACCAGATTGTGCGCATCGAAACCTTTTTGTTGGCGCCGCCTCTTGATGTCGGCCTGGAACGCGAGACAACGCTGGTCGAGTTTAGCGGAATTCACCTTCACCAAGCCTCCACCGCATTATGGTTGCCCACCGAAGTTGTCGTCGACGTGTGGCTTCACCAACGGCATTTCCACAACCTTCACAGGTATTCGGGCTTCAAGGTCTTCGCGGTAGAGACTCGCATCAGCCCGGTGATGGAGAAGTGAGCGCGGTGCGTGGTGCCCTGAGGATGGAAGTCGGAACTTCGCCAAAGAGGTGAACCTGCGGGGCTGGCAGCAGTCTGTGGCCCGCGGCGCCAGACGGTGGGGAAAAAACAGCCGGCTGTCATCCTGAGCGAAGCGAAGGATCCCAGCAGTTCATCGTAGTTCGTGGAAACAACGGCAACTGCAGAGATCCCCCGATTTCTGGGGTCCGGAAATCGGACTTCGCTTCGCTCTGCAGGACAGGCTTGTGTTTTCGTCGCTCGTTCTCAGCCGAGAATCAGCGCCCACCCGCGCGGTTGCGAAGATGTTATAATCTCGAAGCGAACCTTTCGAATTCCTCGCTGAAAGGCGCAACCGTTGTTCGGCCATTCTTCAGAAAAAACGGCACCCCCTACGCCCGTTGGTGAAGGGGGCGATAGTCGCGGAGCAACGCCCCGCTCCCAGCGTCGCGCAGGGGGCCAATTGTTCCCGCGAGTGCGGGAGTTGGGCAGAATGGTGGCGCATGCCGTGTTCCTGCGTTGGCGGCGCAAAGACCCCGCCGAGCTCGAGAAGCTACGCCGCCTGAACGTCAACAAGTGCGGCCGCATCCGCGCGGGCCGAGTTGTGGACCTCGTGGAAGCCGAGACGGCCGGGTCGAAGTCTTCGCTGGTGGTTTATTCTTACGAAGTGGCCGGAGTAACTTACGAGGCCGCCCAGGACGTATCGGCGCTGCCGGAAATCGCGGCGCGGGCCCGGGTGTTCTCCGGCCGCACGGCCAGCGTGAAATACGATCCCAAACGACCTGGGAACTCCATTATCGCCTGCGAGGAGTGGAGCGGGCTGGGGGCAGGATGACCTTTCAGGAGAAACTCGAGGAATTGCGGCGGCGCCGGTCTTCGGCGGAAGCGGGCGGCGGTGAGGAACGCCGGGCGAGACAACATTCGGAGGGAAAACTCTCGGCCCGAGAGCGGCTCGAGATGCTCTTTGACCCCTCGAGCTTTGAAGAAATCGACATGCTGGTCGAGCACCGCTGTCACGATTTTGGAATGGACCAGCAACGCGTACCCGGCGACGGAGTCGTGAGCGGACACGGGCGCATCAACGGCCGGCTGGCCTTTGCCTTCGCGCAGGACTTTACTGTTTTCGGCGGCTCGCTGAGCGAAGCGAATGCCGAAAAGATCTGCAAGCTCATGGACCTTGCCATGAAGGTGGGCGCGCCGTTCATCGGGCTGAATGATTCAGGGGGCGCGCGCATTCAGGAAGGCGTTGCGTCGCTGGCGGGATACGCCGACATTTTCCTCCGCAACACGCTGGCGTCGGGAGTGATCCCGCAGATTTCCGCCATCATGGGACCATGCGCTGGGGGCGCGGTTTATTCGCCCGCCATCACCGATTTCATCCTCATGGTCGAGAACACCAGCTACATGTTCGTCACGGGCCCGGACGTCATCAAGACCGTCATGCATGAGGACGTCACCAAGGAAGAACTGGGCGGGCCCATGACCCACAACGCCACCAGCGGCGTGGCGCACTTCGTTACTAACGACGACCCCGATTGCCT
>JBELAJ010000113.1:0-18523 GCA_049508935.1 Terriglobia bacterium
TGGACGCTGCCACGCGTTCGGAAGAGCCTCTTAACGCTGTTGATTAGAATCATTGGACGCTGCCCGTGGTGCCTGACGAAATTCCACGATACGTCTTAGATACTTAACCTAGTATTACTAGAGCTTTTGCTCCTTAGCCTCCCTCAACCAACAATTCTGATCCGGTCGTTGGTGCACTTCTAACAAATCCGAAGAATATCAATGCCGTCTAGATTGTATCCATTCCCACTCACCCTCTCTGTTCTGCAGTTTGGTAATTGCATGGCCTGGTAAGCCCGACTCGGCGCCGTCCGAGTGCCAATATTTCAGCAGGCCGCCAACCTTCCGGCACCTCCGCGTTCGGCACTCACAATTTCTCCAAGCCCTCCTCCCTTCGCTATGTGTATGACCGTCCACGCCTTGGGTTGCACTCATGACTCCAGCGAGTTTTGGCTGCGGAGATGCCCTTTGTACCGCCGAACGACAAGGGCTGGACACTAAAGATCGCCGTTCTCAACTCCAGGGCCGAGCAAAAGCTTAGAGTGCTGGGCCAGCCGGCCAAACCTTGCAATAAGGAGACGCAGTGAAATGAAACCCAATTTCTCTCTGAAACTGAAACACCTGGTGTGGGCAGTGGCCGCCCTGGCCGTGGCGACCCTGGTAGGCGCTGTCATTCACTCGGGGGCCAAACCGACCCCGCAGGGGCCGCCTGCGCCCGTCGTGGAGGTCGCGACCGTCGAGCGGAAGGATGTCCCCGTGTACGGGGAATGGATCGGGACCCTGGCCGGACAGGTGAACGCAGACGTCAAAGCGCAGGTCACGGGCTACCTGGTGAGGCAGGACTACAAGGAAGGGTCATATGTCAGCAAGGGCCAGTTGCTCTTTGAGATCGATCCCCGGCCGTTCCAGGCGGCCCTCGATCAGGCCAAGGGGCAGTTCGCCCAGGCAAAAGCGCAACTGGCGCAAGACGAAGCGCAGCTCGCGACAGCCGAAGCGAATCAGCTCAAGAGCCAGCTCGACGTAAATAAATACGAGCCCCTTGCGAAGGCTCAAGCCGCCAGCCAACAGGATCTGGATAACGCGGTCCAGACGAACCTTGCGAATAAAGCGCAGGTCCAGAGCGCACAAGCCGCGATTGCGGCGGCAAAGGCTCAGATTGAAGCCAGCCAAGCGGCGGTTGAAACCGCCACCATCAATCTCGGCTTTACCCGAATAAGTTCGCCCATCGACGGCATCGTGGGGATCGCACAGGCCCAGGTGGGTGCTCTGGTCAACACCAGCAGCGGAGCCCTGACGACCGTCTCAACGCTCGATCCCATCCGTGACTATTTCACAGTCAGCGAGCAGACCTATCTCGATTTGCAGAAGCGCCTTTCAGGTCCGGAGGGCCATGGGTGGAAACTGCAGCTTATCCTGGCAGATGGGAAAACCTATCCGCACGAGGGCGCCTTCTACTTCGCCGATCGCTCCGTCGATCAAAACACCGGGTCGATTCAACTGGCGGCACTCTTTCCGAACCCCGGGAACGTCCTTCGTCCCGGTCAATATGGCAAAGTTCGCGCCGAGGTTAGCGTGCAGGGAGGCGCCTTGCTGGTCCCTCAACGAGCTGTGACCGAGCTGCAAGGCAGCTACGAGGTTGCTGTGGTCGGACCAGATGACCGCGTGGCCATCCGCCCTGTCAAAGTCGGAGAGCGTGTGGACACGATGTGGGTGATCGAAGAGGGCTTGAAGCCGAAGGAGTATGTCGTTGTCGAAGGCCAGCAGATGCTCAGGCCAGGTCTGGCGGTCCAACCCAGGCCGTTTAAGAACAGTGACAAGTGACGAGTGGTCAGCTCTCAGTTGTCCGTTGTCAGTGGTCCGTGGTCAGTCGTCGGTGCTCCGCGGTCTGCGGTTGTTGGTTGGTTGCAAGGGACAACGGGCCACGGGGCCACGGACAGCTGACTACGGACAACGGACGACCGACGAAGTATGAGGAGGTAACTATGTCTAAGTTTTTCATAGGACGGCCTATTGTAGCGGTGGTCATTGCGATCCTTATGGTCATTGTGGGTGCGGTCACCATCGCAACCTTGCCGGTGGCGCAGTTTCCTAACATCGCCCCGCCTGAGATCAGGTTGCAGGCCAACTATGTGGGGGCCGATGCGGAGACTATGGAGCAGGCGGTCGCCACGCCCATCGAGGAACAACTGAACGGCGTGGACAACATGGAGTACATGTACTCCATAAACTCTACGGGCAACTCGCAGATGACCTTGTTCGCGGATTTCGATAACAAGACTGACCCCAACATGGACCTGATCCTCACGCAGTCGCGCGAGCAACTGGCCTCCGCTCAACTGCCGCCCGAGGTGAACGACTATGGGGTCCTCATCAAGAAGTCGACCACCGCTCCGCTTATGCTGATCGCTCTATACTCGCCTCACGGCACCCGCGATGCCACCTTTCTGGCCAACTACGCCTATATCAACCTCAATGACCCCATCGCGCGCTCCTACGGGGTCGGGCAGACTCAGGTGTTTGGCGCCGGGCAGTATGCCATGCGGCTCTGGGTAAAGCCCGATCAACTGGCGAAGCTGGGCATCACCGTCTCCGACATCGCAAACGCCATCCAGGCGCAGAACACCGTGAACCCGGCGGGCCAGGTCGGAGGCGAGCCCGCCCCGGGTAACCAGCAATACACCTATGCCGTGCGGGCTCAAGGCCGCTTGATCTCGCCGGAGCAGTTTGGAAACATCGTCGTGCGCGAGGCTCCGAATGGCGGCACAGTTCGAGTGAGGGACGTGGCGCGGGTCGATTTGGGCGCGCAGTATTACAACCTGATCAGCCGTTTGAACGGCAAGCCCACAGCCGTGATCGCCATTTACCAGTTGCCCGGCTCCAATGCGGTACAAACGTCGGAGGGTATCGGGAAGCTCATGTCCCAGATGAAGCAGCGCTTTCCCGAAGACATCGACTTCGCGACATCATTAGACCAGACACGGCCCGTGACGGAAGGCATGAAGGAAATCCTTGAGACCCTCTTGATCGCGCTCGTGCTGGTCATCCTGGTGGTCTACCTCTTCCTGCAAGACTGGCGCGCTACCTTGATCCCCATGCTGGCCGTACCCGTCTCGCTGGTGGGCACCTTTATGCTGTTCCCGGTGTTCGGATTCTCGATCAACACGCTTTCGCTGTTCGGGCTGGTGCTGGCCATCGGACTGGTAGTTGACGACGCCATCGTCGTCGTCGAAGGCGTGCAGCACCATATCGAGGAGGGTCTATCGCCGAAGGACGCGGCGCGAAAGGCCATGGAGGAGCTCTCCGGCCCTGTGATTGGCGTTGCGCTGGTGCTGTCCGCGGTCTTTGTGCCAACCATCTTTATCCCGGGCATCACCGGAAGACTTTATCAGCAGTTCGCTATGACGATCGCTATCTCCGTGGTCCTGTCCGCCTTCAACGCGCTCTCGCTAAGTCCCGCCCTGGCGGGATTGTTGTTGCGGCCAAAGCAGGCGCCCGGCGCCGGCGAGCGCCATGGATTGCTCGGCAGGTTCTTTGACGGATTCAATCGCTATTTCGAGCGTTCCACGAATAGTTTTGTGCGCCTGTCAGGCGGGATGATTCGAAAGGGCTCCCTGGTGCTCGTTCTGCTCGCTGCTTGCGGCGTGGCCGGATGGTTCTTTGGCAGCCGGCTGCCCTCGAGCTTCCTTCCCGACGAAGACCAAGGCTACATTTTCGTCAACATGCAGCTTCCCAGTGCGGCCTCGCTGGAGCGTACGGATGCCGCCGCCGGAGACGTCGAGAAGATTCTGGCGGCCACGCCGGGCGTCGAGTACACGACCAGCGTCGTTGGCTTCAGCCTGCTCAGTTTCGTCCAGACCAGCTACAACGCCTTTTTCTTTGTGACGCTGAAGCCTTGGGGGGAACGCCACACCCGCGCGGAACAATATCAGGAAATCCGGATGCGTTTGAACCAGCAACTTTCCCGGTTGCCCCAAGGGACGGTCTTCAGTTTCTCGCCGCCCGCGATACCCGGTGTCGGGACCTCCGGGGGATTCACGTTTATGCTGGAGGACCGTGCCGGCAGAGACGTCCCGTTTCTGGCGGGCAACCTGGAGAAATTCCTGGCCGCCGTCCGCAAGCGCCCGGAAATCGCCATGGCCGCGACCACGTTTCTGCCAAGCGTGCCGCAAGAGTTCGCGAACGTGGACAGGGACAAAGTTCTGAAGCAGGGAGTCGCGATCAACGACGTTTACCAAACCATTCAGGCCTACATGGGCGGGCTGTTTGTTAATTACTTCAACAATTTCGGCCGCACCTGGCAAGTGTACGTAGAGGCCGAAGCGCCTTACAGGTCGAACACCGGAAACCTCGGGCAATTCTATGTGCGCAACAGCCGGGGTGAGATGGTGCCTCTTTCCGCCCTCGCCAACTTCGAGACCCGCTCCGGCCCTGAGTTCACCATGCGTTACAACGAGTATCGGTGCGCAGAGATCTTCGGCAGCGCCGCGCCGGGTTACAGCACGGACCAGGCAACGGCGGCTCTGGAGGACGTTTTCAAGAAGACCATGCCGCGCGAGATGGGCTACGACTACATAGGAATGTCCTATCAAGAGCAGCAGGCGAGGAAAGGGCTGCCCTCCTCGGCAATCTTCGGCTTCTCCTTGCTTTTCGTTTTTCTGATTCTGGCGGCGCTGTATGAGAGCTGGACGCTGCCCTTCAGCGTGCTCCTGAGCACGCCCGTCGCGGTGTTCGGGGCGCTCGCCGCACTCTGGCTGCGCAGGGTTGTGCTCGGACTGTACCTGCCTCCCTACATGGTTCAGATCGAGAACGACGTCTACACGCAAATCGGCCTGGTAATGCTGATCGGGCTGGCGGCTAAAAACTCGATCTTGATCGTCGCGTTTGCCAAGGAATACTACGAGCAAGGTAAGCCCCTGATGGATTCGGCGCTGGAGGGAGCGAGGGTTCGCCTCCGGCCCCTGCTGATGACCTCGTTCGCGTTCATTCTCGGGTGTGTGCCGCTCTGGATGGCCTCCGGCGCCGGCTCCGTAGCTCGCCAGATTATGGGGACGACCGTGATTGGAGGCATGGTGGCGGAGACGTTCATCGGCAGATTCTTTGTTCCGGCGATCTTTGTTCTGGTGGAGAAATGGTCCGCCTCAGCCAGGCAACGGCTGGTGACGGCCGCTCCCCAGCAAAGCCTGCCGGCGGAAGGGGGTTCAAATGCGTAACTTCTCCTTGATCCTCGTTTTGGGCGCGGCGGCCCTGATGTCAGCCTGCGCAGTCGGGCCGAACTACCATCGGCCCGACGTGCAAATCCCTGACTCGTTCCGCGCGTCCGGCGAATCCCCGCAGGCGGAATCCGGGGCTACATCATTCGCCGATCTACCCTGGTGGCAAGTGTTCCACGACCCGCAACTGCAAGAGCTGATCCGCACCGCGCTGAAACAGAACTACGACCTGCAACTGGCCACGGAGCGCATTAGCGCGGCCCGGGCGCAGCTCGGCATTACCCGTTCCAACCAGTTTCCGCAGGTTTCGGCAGACCCGAATTTCAGTGGTGCAAAAACTGACCAAGGTATCAAATCCAACATCTTCTCACTCGCCGCGGATGTGACCTTCCAGTTGGATTTCTTCGGCCGTTATCGGCGCGCCACCGAGGCCGCCAGGGCCCAGCTCTTTGCTACGGAAGACGCGCAGCAAACCACGATCTTGACTCTGGTGAGCGATGTCGCCAGCGACTATTTCCTGCTTCGCGACCTCGACCTGCAACTCCAGATCGCGGAACAAACCGTCCAGACTCAGCAGAACTCTGTCAAGCTGACCGAAATGCGCCTTGAGCACGGTGTGGGGACCAGGCTGGACGTGCTTCAGGCCCGGCAAGTGCTCGATACCGCCAATGCGCAGATCCCGGATCTGGAGCGGCAAATCGGCCAGACCGAGGATGCCATCAGCATCCTTCTGGGAAACTATCCACAAGCCGTGCCTCGGGGGAAGACGCTGGGAACCGAGACCCCAGAGGGCTTTGTGTGGAGTGAAGCTCTCCCGCCGCAATTACCGTCGGGGCTGCCGTCGGCATTGCTGGAGCGTAGGCCGGATATCCGCGAGTCCGAGCATAACCTCATGGCGGCCAACGCTGACATTGGCGTGGCCAAGGCGATGTTCTTTCCCCAGGTTTCTCTGACCGGCTCACCAGGCGGAGCGTGGGGACACAGCGTGTTCTTTGGCAGCAATATTCCGGCACCCGAGGGCATCTACAGCTACGAGGCCAGCTTGGCACAGCCGATTTTCGAGGGTGGCTACTTGCGGAACAATCTGCGATACGCCAAATCCCAAGAAAGGCAGGCCCTGATCAGCTACCGGCAGACCATCCAGCACGCGTTCGGCGATGTTTCCGACGCCTTGATCGGCTATCAAAAATACCACGGAGTCCGCGACCGCCAGGAGCAGACCGTGAAGGATCTGCGAGAATCCGTGAGTGTCTCGCTCATGCGGTACCGGGGCGGCACGGCGACTTATCTCGATGTCCTCGACAGCCAGCGCTCATTGTTCAATGCAGAAATCACGCTGGCGCAGGCGCGCAACAGCGAGTACCAGAGCCTGGTTCAGCTTTATAAAGCGCTGGGCGGCGGGTGGAAGTAAGCTTCTGATCGTGCAAAGAGACAGCGGCAGAAATCTGATGGCGTCTTAAATCAAGGAGACTGCAAAACGGCGGGTGAAGAATGCTGAGGGTCACGGTCGTCGAGTGTCGAAGCGAATTGAGGGTTGTCGTGGAGGGTATGCTCGGCGCAGCCGGTATATCAGAACTCGAATCGGCATGGAGACATGCTAAACAGGCATGGCACGGCAGGATTGTAATCGATCTGAGCGGAATGACGTCGATCGACTCGAGTGGGCAGGCAGCACTCCTGGGGATGATCTGCGAGGGGGCGCGGCTGACCGCCAGAGGTGCCTTCAATAAATACTTGGCAAGGGATCTGATGGGCAAGGCACGCCAATCTTCCTCTGCTCAACATAAGCCAAACGAGCCGGGCAATAAAGTTGTGTTGGGATCGGGCCGAGATCCCCGGTGATTCCCGTCATCGTTCTGGCGGTCTTGCTCGTCGTGCTCACTCTGGCTGGGCGGCTGGGAGTGCCGTTCGTGTGGGGCTGGTGGACTTCGCTGCGCTTGGCTCTCACCGACTCATGCGCGCGGCACAGGCGACAGCCCCCGAAACGCAGGTGCGTATTCTTCGGCCGGGACAACGCCTGGTGATTGAGTAATCCACAGCGCAGACCGAAGGGCTGGTACATCTGGCGCACGACGCCTGCCTACCCAATACCAAGCTGTTTCGCCACCGTATCTTTGTAACGGCTCATCCGCAACTCCTGGCCATTCTCCAGCAGGACCAGGTGGTAGCCGTGAAACCAGGGCTGGATTTCACGGATGCGGTGAACGTTGACGATGGTCGAGCGGTGGATGCGCGCGAAGTCGCGCGGATTAAGCTTCCGGTCCAAGGCCGTGAGCGTGGCGCGAATCTCGTAGCTGCGCTGGCCCACATGCAGGCGGCAGTAGTTTCCTTCCGCCTCAATCCAATCGATCTCTCTGGTCTTCACCAGCAGAATGCGGTCGTTTTCTGCGACCGGGAGGCGTTCAAGGTACTCGTCTTGCCGTTTCACCTGCTCGAGCGCAGCCGTGATTCGCTCGCCCAGTTCGCGCTGTGATTTGTCCGCAATGCGTTGCTTGGCGCGGAGGAGGGCTCTTTCGAATCGGCTCCTTTCCACGGGCTTAAGCAAATAGTCGAGAGCGTTCGAATCGAAAGCGCGCAGCGCGTAGTGGTCGTAGGCGGTCACGAAGATCGTGGCGGGCATTCTCTCGGGGTCGATCTGCCGCACCACCTCGAAGCCGTCCATCTCCGGCATCTGAATGTCAAGGAGCACAAGATCGGGGTTCTCGGCGCGGATGGTTTTGACCGCCGACCCCCCGTCCCCGCATTCTCCGATGATCGCCACCTCCGAATGGTGTTTCAGGAAGCGAATGACACTCCGGCGCGCCAGAGGTTCGTCGTCGACAATCAGCGCGCGCACATTCATGGCGACACTCCCGCTGCCAGCACGCTTACGTCGTTTTCCATCGCGTGTGCGGGCATCGAAAGCCTGACGCCCACGCCTCTTGGTCTGCCGTCGAAGATGTCGAGCGCCTGCCGCTCGCCGTAGAGCTGCTCGAGGCGCCGACGCGTATTCGATAATCCCACCCCGCGTGAGAAGAGCTGTTCCGGCTCACAATCCAGCACACCCGTCAGGTTAGCGATTTCCAGGCAAAGCGCGTCGCGATTCCGCAAGGCCCGAATCGTTACCAGGTCGCTTTCCTTGTGCCTTCCGACGCCGTATCGAACCGCATTTTCGACGAGTGGCTGGAGGATGAGGGTGGGAACTGCGCAATCGAGCACGCCCGGATCAACCTGCACATCAAACCGTAGCCGCTCGCCAAAACGCCGCTGTTGGATGCTCATGTAATGATTCAACAGTTCGATTTCACGCCGCAGCGGAATTTCCTGGACGTGCAGTTTGTCCAGGGACGCGCGGAGCAGTTCGCTCAATTGCAGCAGAACATCTTCCGCTCCCTCCGGGTCATCGTGAATCAGCGTCACCGCCGCCTGGAGCGTATTGAACAAAAAATGCGGTTGCAGTTGCCCTCGCAGAGCTTCGAGTTGCGCCTCGGCCAGTCGCGCCTCGAGTTGAGCCGCGCGCAGCTCGCGCCTCCGCGCCTGGTCAGCGAGGCGGTAAAACTGCGTCCCTGCAATCAGTAACCAATAACTGGCGATACTGATCTGTGCATGCTGGGTCAAATAATGCCGCAGCACCTCGGCGAAGGGCCAACCGCCACGGCTGCGGAGCCATTCCGCAGAGGCCTCGAGCGTTAGTTGAACGACAGCTAGCAGGACACTCGCCACGACGTGCAGCGGAATTGCCCGCACCCAACTCTTCGAGTCGATCGGCAGCCGCCGGGCAAGCCAAAGCGCAATGGGCGTGAGTACGCCCCAAATGTAACAAGACCAGCCTAAGTAGTCGACAAAGGGATCCGAAATGTGATGACCGGAGTCGTAGGCATACCACAGGCTTGCAAAGAGCAGCACGGCCAAAAGCCAGCCGCAAGCCAGCCATAACCGCCTGGCGGCAGCGGGATTCCTCGGCAAAGCTGCATTGGAAGTCGTGTTGACCATCCTGTTATGTCGCGCCCAAAGGCGCATTGAAAACCCTGAGCCTCACATCCAAATCTTAGCCTTGATTAGTCGCCGTGGCAAAGTACATGTGGCTTTCGAACTTGTGCGTGCGGTGCGAATCCAGCTCTGTCCTGCTTCGAGCTCTGTGTGCAAACATCCTTTGGACTGTCATTCCGAGCCCTTCGCTGTCATCCTGAGCGCAGCGAAGGATCTCGCTCTGGGTGCTCAGGGTAAACGCCGCGAGGAATCTCGCTCTGAGCATTTTCAACGCACTGCGAGATTCCTCGTCGCCTGAGGCTTTCCCGAAAATCACCCCCGCGGCCATAGTAGGGGCACGCCATGGCGTGCCCCTACGTGAGGATGCCGAGGGGATTTTCATGCACTCGGGTGGGCTGTAGGCCCATGGGGACTCCTCCGAAAATCACGCGCGGGCTCGTCATTCCCGCGAAAGCGGGAATCCATCTTTCTCCCGACGCACAATGGGTCCCCGCTTTCGCGGGAACGACGTTGATTTTCATTCGCTAGGTTGCGCCACAGGCGTCTTCGCCAGTCGGGGCGGGCTGGGTAAGGGGGTCTGCTCCGTCACCCTCTAATCCGTTGCCCGAGCGATGCGCAGCTACGATTCAGCCCGCGGCATGAACGATTCATCCCAAAATGATCCTCATTCGCAGGCCGGCCATTTAGAGTGGTGAAGAAGAATTCTCTCAGGGCTGGTGAGTGAATATGGCTGGAACTCGTCTCATCGTGAATGGGCAGTCGCACGAAATTGACGTGGCGGGGGAAACGCCGCTGCTTTGGGTTTTGCGGGACACGCTGGGGCTGACCGGGACCAAGTACGGATGCGGCATGGGCTTGTGCGGGGCCTGCACCGTGCACCTGGAGGGCGACGCGGTGCGCTCCTGCCAAACGCCCGTCGGGTCTGTCGGGAGCAGAAAGGTCACGACCATCGAGGGCATCTCGCCGGACCGCAGCCACCCGCTACAGCGCGCCTGGATCGCGGAGCAGGTGCCTCAATGCGGCTATTGCCAGTCAGGACAAATCATGCAGGCGGCCGCGTTACTCACCCGAACCCCGCACCCCACGCGCGAAGAAATCAACCGCGCGATGAACGGCAACATCTGCCGCTGCGCCACGTATCAGCGCATTCGCCGCGCCATCCAGCGCGCCGCGCAGGAGGGAGCCTGATGAGTACCGAGACCGCCGTTAACCGGCGTGAATTCTTGAAAGCATCGACGGGAAGCAGTGCGGCTCTCATCCTGGGTTTCTGCCTGCCCGGGCGAGCCCGCGCCGAATCTCGCTCCGAGGGTGAGGCCGCGATTTTCAAGCCGAACGCCTGGTTGCGAATCACCTCTGACGATCGGATCACGATCCTGGTTGAGAATCCGGAAATGGGCCAGGGCCCGCGGACCATGGAAGCCATGATCCTGGCCGATGAGCTTGAAGCGGACTGGTCGGCGATCCGCGTGGAGCAGGCGCCCGTCATCCCGGAAATTTATCATCACCTCGCAACGGGCGGCAGCGGCGGCACAGAGTGGGCTTGGGATAACCTCCGCCAGGCGGGCGCGCAGGCACGGGAGACTCTGGTCTCCGCCGCAGCCGAGCGGTGGGGCGTGGCGAAAGCGGACTGCCGTGCCAGCAACGGCGCTGTGATCCATGAGCCGACGAAGCGGCGCTTCACCTACGGCGCGTTGGTCGAAACCGCCTCCAAGCTTGAAGCAGTGAAGGCGGATGCCGTGTCTCTGAAGGCTCCGTCGGAGTTTCGTTTCATCGGCAAGCCCCGTGCGCGCGTGGATGTGCCCGCCAAGACTGACGGTAGCGCGAAGTTCGGCATCGATGTTCGAGCGCCGAACATGCTGTTTGCCGTCCTGGCTCGCTGCCCGCAGTTTGGCGGCAAGCTCGCGAGCTTCGACGTCGCGGCCGCCAAAGCAGTGCCTGGGGTTCGCGCGGTCTTCGAGGTCCCTCCGATCAGATGGCTGCAGATGGGCAAGTTCGGTCGCGACATCAACTCGGCAGGCGGCGTCGCCATCGTCGCAGACTCCACCTGGGCGGCCTTGAAGGGCAGGCAAGCCCTTAAGGTCTCCTGGGATAAAGGCGCCGGAGACGACAGCACGGAGATCCTGCGGAAGCAGTTGCTGGAACAAGCAGCAGCACCCCCTTCCTATGTCGCGGTGAATCAAGGGGACGTTCTTCAGGCGCTCGCGGGCTCCTCGAAAAAGGTGGAAGCGACGTACGAGTTGCCGTTTCAGGCCCACGCCACAATGGAACCGATGAACACCACCGTGCACGTGCGCGACGACCGGATCGAAGTCTGGTCGCCCACGCAGATCGGAGAGATTCACCGCCAGGAAATCGCCCAACTCGCCGGGATTCCACCTGAAAAGGTCCTGGTTCACATGATGTTCTGCGGCGGATCTTTCGGCCGCCGCTATCAATGGGACTACGTCGCGCAGGCTTGGCAAGTGGCTAAAGAAATGAAACAACCCGTGCAGTTGCTGTGGACCCGCGAAGACGACATGCAGCACGATTTCTACCGCCCCTACTCGTACCACCGCATGTCGGGAGGCCTCGATGAGCGCGGCGCTCTCACCGCCTGGTCGCATCGCATCGTCTCCACGCCGATTCGGGCCGTCTTTGACTCGCCTGAGGAACTGAAGGACCCAAAACACGTCGCATCTCAGGAATTGAGCGGGGCGAAAGTGATTCCTTACCAGACCGCGAACTTTCGTTTGGATTATGCGCCCGTGCACTCGGTCGTCCCACGTGCCTGGTGGCGCTCCGTGGCGTCCTCTTTCAACGGCTTTGCCGTAGAATGTTTCGTTGATGAACTGGCCCACGCTGCCGGTCGAGATCCTTACGAGTTCCGCCTCAGTCTCGTTCCGGAAACCCAGAAGATGGCTGATGGTGGCGATGCACCGCTGGATACATCAAGATTTCGCGCTGTACTCAAGCTGGCAGCGGAGAAGTCCGGCTGGGGAAAGCCCTTGCCGGCAGGCCACGGGCGCGGCCTCGCTTGTTTCTATTCTTTCGACAGCTATATTGCGCACGTGGCGGAAGTCTCTGTGGAAAAAGATGGAACGGTCCGGGTGAACCGCATCGTGAGCGCCGTTGACTGCGGCACCGCCGTAAACCCCGACGGCGTGCGGGCGATGACGGAAGGAGCCATTAACTACGCTCTCGGCCCCGTGCTCACCGGCGAGATCACCGTCAAAGACGGAGCTGTCGAGCAGAGCAATTTCCATGATTATCAGGTCCTGCGCATTGATCAGGCACCAGACATCGAAGTCTACGTCGTGCCCAGTAACGAAAAGCCCGGCGGCATGGGCGAGCCCGGCGTTCCGCCCCTGGCCCCTGCCGTGTCCAATGCCGTCTTCGCCGCCACTGGAGTGCGCCTGCGGCGACTCCCCATAGACCCGCAGGGCCTGCGAAAGGCCTGAGAGAGGCGTGTGTCATGTCTCAACCTCGCTATTTGCCGCCGGACTGCACCGCTGGGTTGCCGGTCCCCTGCCAATCCAGCTTGAAGTCTCGCCCCGGAAGATGGTTCGCTTCCGCGTACGCATTGCGGACGGCCGCCACCCTTTCCGCCCAATCGCCGAAGGGGTAGAGCAGTTCGCGATAGATCAAGTAGGTCATATCCACGGTGCGAGCCGGCAGATGGTCCTTCGCGTCATCGACCTTGTCAAGGAAGCGGCGGCCGTTGGCTTCCGGGACGCGCGGGTACCAACTCTTGTACCAGGTGTCGACCGCGTTCTGGAATGCCCGGTTGCGCTTGCTTCGAATCTGTCCGGCGAAATCGAGAGCATGGTCAAGCGACGCCAAGGCAGCTTCCGGGTCGGCCTCGCCAGCCTGGCGCTCGGCCGCTTGAAGCGATTGATTGATCTCCGCAAGGCTCCGCAGCATAGTGAGGTTCTGCCGAAACAGTTGCGCGATGGTGAGATAGACCTCCAGGTTATAACGCTGGAATTCTGCCTGCCCCAGATTCGCGTGAATCAGCGCGAGTAATTCGTCGTTATCGGCCAGGAATTTGCCTGCCATCTCGAGCCGGCGCGTATTGAGCGGAGCCCAGTCATAGCCCGTCGTGAGAAGTGGCATCGAAGGAACCGGTAGCAGCGGGAGGGTTTGATCGAGGGCTGGACGGGGCCTCGGGTAGATGATGTTCCAGTCACCCCACAGGGGTGTGCGCGCGGCCGAGGGCTTGGCTTCCCAACTCTCTTTCCAGAACTGGCCTTGCTCACTAAGAAGTTGGTACAGCCGCTCCATCCGCGTCGCGCCCGGCCCGTAGAAAAGCTTATAGAAGGAAGCCATGGATTCCTGGGGAGCCGGTGATCCGGGATGCCACCCGCTTGCCGATCCCGTGGCGTATCCAAGCCACATCGTCTCGGGATGCAACCCGACGTCCGCCCATCCCGCCACAAAGGTTCCCGTCAAGTCGGCGTTCTGGCGCGATGCATCGTGCGATATCATGTCGAACATCTGCTCGACGAAACCCGGTCCCTGGCTGACCGATTCATAAGTGCCACCCGGCGGGCCCGGTATGTGCTGGTCCTGGGGAAGGAGGTAATAGTTCGGGAAAAGGTACTCCTGCCATCCCACGGTCGAAGTGAACATCATCTGGCGAATCCCGTGGGCCTTGAACACAGGGTCAAACTTGGGACCGTATATTTCCCCGTTAATCATGTAAGCCGGGAGCGATGCGATGTCCTCCGGCACCATCGGATATTCTCCCCAGAACATCACCTCCCGTCCGTGTTCGTGCAGGTATCCCCCCGCCTTCGTCACAAATTCCGCCAGCAGCTTTCCTACGCTTCCCAGTTCCTTCGCCCGATCAACCTCGTCGCACTGTGAGTTCTTCGCTAATCCCACGTAGTAGGGCTCATCCGTGGACAGCATGAAATAGTGGCTCCCCTTCGTCGCCGCCAAGAGGTCATCAAACATTCCGTAAAACAGCTTGTAGGTGTCCGGGTTGGTCACACAAAACTCGTAATTGCTCTCCCCATACTCGCGCAACTGCGCATATTCCGGGTGCTTCAGAATGAACGCGTCGTGCGCCGGCCCATCCAGATAGGGAATGAATTCCATGTGGAACTTCACGGCCTCATCGGTGAGCTCCTGCAGCTCAGCCGGAGACAAAGCATAAGGCTCCACGATGGGCTGTGCGTGCTGATACTCGAAATGCCCCTCCAGCTTGAGCGAAAAACCGTTGATCTTGTAGAACGCCGCCTGCCGCAACGCTGCCTTGAGGACCTCCAGATGCTCCAGATGATGCGCGTCATCCCAGTAGATGACCCTCAGTTCCTGATCCGGCCAGTCGATAATTTCCCCTTCCGGCAGCCACTGCTTCGCCCCTTCCGACTTCAGCAATTGCACCAGCGTTTGCACTCCGTAGAACAATCCTGTCGAACTGTTGCCGGTTATCGTGATCCCGCTGGGAGCCAACTTCATGCGGTAAGCCTGCTCGGCCAACTTCTCCTTTTCCTTGTCGATGGCCACGCCGATCTCCACCGCCCGGGGATCGATGGCGAGTCTCAGCACCGATCCGCCCTTTCCGCTCGCTTCTCGCAGGGCAACATGATTCCGCTCCTGCAGTTCTTGCTTGAGGCTTCGAACGGCAACGTCATCTGCCTTAACACCGGAAGCCAGTTGCAGGCGCCACGTGTCGCCAAACTCAAAGTCCCGGCCACTCAGCTCGACCTTCTGCGGTTCGGGAATGACCGTGTATCCTCGCGCAAAAAGCGGCGAAACCGTGGCGGCCCTGAGTGCGCCTGGACCGCAAACACAGGCGAACAAGGCTGTTGCCAAAAGGACCTGGCGTCTCGGTAGATTCATGCAGTTGACCTCACGGGCCCACCGCCACTTCGCCGAGACCCTCGCGTAAACGCGACAGCCAAAGTTGATCGAGGAATGAGGGGTCTCGTTCGGCCTCGGACTTCTCAGCTTTCAGCGCAACATATTTGGTATGGGCAGCCGCAGCCTTGTCCACCTGTCCTGCTTTTCGGTAGAGAGTCTCTTCTTCTTGATAAGCCTTCGCCGTATCCGGAGATAGCACGGTGTAAGCCTGGTAATCGGCGAGCGCCGGGGCGTTCCGTCCTTGTCGTGCCTCCACTCGCGCCCGCCAGAGGTATGCCGGCGCGCCCTGCGCGTCCATGGCCAGGGCTTCGTCCAACTCCCTGAGACTGTCCGTGAGCTTTCCCGTTTCAAACTCGGCGACTCCCAGCGCCGCGTGGTAAGACGCTACGCGCGGGTTCGTTGTCACGGCCCGTTGAAGGGACTCTTCTGCCGCCCCGAAGTTTCCCTGCTCGATTTCAATGACACCCCGTAGAAAATAGACTTCGTCAGGCTGGTGTGTTAGCCGGAGGGCAGTCTCACAAGCCTGCAAGGAGTCCGGATAATTGTGCATCAACGCGTAAGTCACCGCCATTTGGTAGGGGATGCTTTCTGTCTGCGGATCAAGCTGACGCGCTTTGGCGAGGGTTTCGAGAGCCTTCGCGTAGAGCTGCTCCGACCCTTCGAGTGTGGCATAAGCGAGTTGGTAGCTGACGTTCGTTGGGTCGGCGCTCACCGCCTCGGACAAGTATGGAGAGGCGCGCTTGGGGTCGCCGCCGAGCAAGTAAGCGCTCCCCCGTAGAAAGGCCAGTTCGCCTTTACCTCCCGCTTCCTCTGGAACGCCTTTCAGAACGGCCAGCGCCTCCACGGGTTCGCCCGCCTTAAGGCTGGCGTCCGCAAGCAACAGCTTCAGCGTAACGTCCTGTGGGTTTACCTCACTGGCATTCTCCAGCAACTGGCGCGCTTTCTGCACCTGGCGGTGGTGGAGGCAAAGGAATGCCAACGTTGCGTCGAGACGCGAGTTTTCGGGGATGGCATCAATGGCGGCGTCGATGCTGGCCAGGGCTCCGGGCGTATCGCCTGCCTCAAATTTCGCGCGCACCAGGCTGGCCTGAATCTCCGCATCTCCGGGGGAACGCGTACGCGCCTGCTCCAGGTAAGGCACCGCATCTTTGGGCCGCCCGTTGTTAACGAGCGCAATTCCGAGGGCTAACACCGCAGGTTGAAGTTTAGGATCCTTGCTCAACGCCAATTTCAGTTCTCGAATGCCGGAATCGGGCTCTTCGTTCTGGAGATACGCCACTCCCCAGTAATAGTGCATATTTGCGGAATCATTGCCCAACCGATGTGCTTGCTTGAAGTGTTCGATGGCCGCCGCGGGTTCTCCCGCAGAGAATTCTGCCACGGCGAGATAAGCATAATTGGTAGCTGAGGGCTCCTGCTTCGCCAACTGCGCGAAGATCCTTTCCGCCCGGTTGAAGTCTTTAGCCTCGAGCGCACCCTTGCCCTCCCGGAGCATTTCCTGGGCGGGCTCTGCCTGCGCAAGGCACGGCCGAGCGACCAGGAGACCGCCGCTGATCGCCAGCGCCGCGCACCAACCCGGAAACCTCACTGTGACCCTCCGCGTGCGAGCCGCAGGCGAGCAACTTGCTTGCGTATCGCTTCAAGATCGGGAAGCAGCAGGTGTTGTTCCTGGATGATCTGGAGCATGGCGGCGTTGAACCACCCGCTGCCATCCAAGTACTGGACGATCATCCGGCGCTCCCGGTAGTCCGCGGCGTCGAGGTCGATCGAGCGGTAATTCGCTTGCCGGCGGCTATAGTCGAAATTCAACTTTGCGCCGTCATCGTGCATGCGGTAACGAGTATTCTGAACATACTCGAGAGCATTGGCAAAACGGTCCTGGGCGGCGTAAGCCGGGAGGGGCGGGGCCGCCTGGCCCCAATTTCGATCCACCTCCATATCCAGAATGCCCGGAATCTCAACCTGAAAGAGGTGACCATCGGTCACCTGGGCCTTGATCGAGACCTCCCGCACATAGGGAAAATCGCTTTTCCCCGTGGCGGAGAAGCTTGCCAACAGTTGTAACAACGCCTCTTGTACCTCTGCCGGTGTCGTTCGGTCCAGATAAACTGCCGAGAGCTTTTCGTAACTCATGCCGCACGGACCGCTGGTGTCCACCATGTTTAAGTTCCTCAGCCGCACATCTCCGTAGTGCCCGTCACTCACGTGAAGGTAGAGAGTCGCCTCGCAATGTCCATAGGTCGCTCCGCCGTTCGTGCGGCAGGGACAAGGCACAGCACAAGGACAGCAAACTACGCCTTCTCCCTTCAGGTGCCAGTCGGCCCCTGAGGAGTGAGCCATGCGGGCGTGGCCCGGCGGTGGAACAGTGCACTGGGCCGTCCCCAGAGCAGGAATCCACAGAATTGCGATTGCGATGTACCAGAATCTAGAGTTACGGATGTTGTTGCCCCTAAACCACCGTGCAGCGTACCCGATGGTACCAGTTGTTGGCATACCCGTCTAATCGCGACGTATCACGCTCGACCGGCTGCGCTTGACCGGTGGTATCCTTCGCCCGCGAGACAAACTCCACAATACCAGCTTCCGTCAACTCCACGGAAGTCTTCCAGATCACCCACTCAAGCGCCCCGGCGGAGATCAGCGAGGCCGATTGCCAGGCGCGGCCCGCGTCGGCGCTTACTTCGACGGAAGCGATGGTCCCTGCACCCGTCCAGGCGACTCCTCGTAGCTCCGTCTTTCCCTTGCGCAGCACGCTCCCCGGCCTGGGATTAAGGATGGCGGACTTTACCCGCACACGCGGCAATGGTTCTCGTTCGATTTCGCCCGATGAAGTCTGGCGGGATTGCTGATAGATGCCCCCCTCGCTGGGCAGCGGAGCAGCAGCCACCACAATTCGCTCCAGCCACTTCACCGAATCCATCCCGTACCAACCCTGCAGCAAGGCCCGCCAAGGTGCGCCGTGGGGGAGAGTGAGAGGGCGAGAATTGAGTTGTGTCACGAGAACCGCATCGGCCATCGCGCGATCCAGAGGCACACTGCGCTTGTATCCATCACGCCCGTGGAGGTGCAGGTGGCCGGCGGCAGCATTCGGGCGAGCAAGCATCAAAATGTCCTTGAAAGCCCAACCGGTCCACGCGCCGTTGCTGACCAGGCCGCTTGAACCCACTCGGTTTCCCGCACACTCGAGCACCGCGCCGAGTTTTCTCTCCTTCAACGTCGCTAAGTCAGCCTTTGTCAATTGCTGAGGAACTTCCACTTCGCCTTCGATCTTTAACGTCGCAGCCTCCGGGCTGGAGGGCGACTGGAAGTGATTGCGAACATAGAAGTCTTCGACCGAGGTGTATTGTCCCTGGAGAGACCACAGCTCAAACTCCATTTCCAGGGGGTCCATGGAAATGACCCGGTGCTCAGCCCGCAGCGTTTTTGCAACGAGCCAGGCATTGGCGAGCAGCATTGTGAAATAACGTCGATTCATGGAAATGCGCGAAGCGCCTTGGAGTGCGGCGGCTTGACGCCGC
>JBELAJ010000114.1:0-18463 GCA_049508935.1 Terriglobia bacterium
CCTCACCAATGAGTTGCCACAGACCGGTAAAGATAAGAAATCCGGTCAGCCTGCGCTCGCCGAAGGCAGGCTGACCTCACTCGACTTTTATCGCGGACTAACGATGTTCCTTCTAATCGGGGAGGCTACCGGCCTTTATGGACTGCTCAGGTTACCGGCATTCCAGGGCACATTCTTGGGTACGATCGGCTGGCAGTTGGAGCACCATCCCTGGAACGGCCTACATTTTTGGGATCTGATCCAGCCTTTCTTCATGTTCATCGTTGGCGTCGCAATGCCCTTCTCATTCGGCAAGCGCTGGCAGCGAGGCGACAGTTGGAGCAAGACCTTCCATCACGCGCTGATCCGATCCGGACTGCTTCTCCTGTTCGGCTGGGCTCTTTATTGCATCGGACCCGGAAGGCTGACGTTCGAGCTTTGGAATGTGCTTGCCCAGCTCTCTTTCACCTACCTTGCGGCTTTTCTCCTCATGCGCAAGCCGGCGCGTGTTCAGATTGGTTTCACCTTCCTGTTTCTGATCGCTACCGAGCTCCTCTATCGGCTGTGGCCGGTGGCTGGATTCAACCAGCCATGGGTGCCGGACCATAATTTCGGATCCTGGATGGATCTGGTGCTCATGCACAAGCTTGACTCTGACCATTGGGTGGCGTTTAACGCAGTGCCAACTGCCGCGCACACCATATGGGGAGTGCTGGCCGGACAAGTCCTGATGAGCAGCCGCACTTCGCTTCAGAAGATTCGCCTGCTCGTCATTCCTGGCCTGATCGGCGTTGTGGTTGGCTACGCCCTCAACCCCTGGACCCCCATCATTAAACGCATCGCCAGCACCTCGTTTGTGATTGTGAGCGGCGGGTGGTGCTTGCTGGCCCTGGCGCTTTGTTACTGGCTGATCGACGTGAAGAAGCTGAAGAGGTGGACCCTGTTCTTCAACATCGTGGGCATGAATCCACTCCTCATTTACCTCTTCGCAATGACCGGCGGCGCGTGGTGGTTCAGCCGGATTGCCAAGCCTTTCACCACCGGCTTGTTCGGCTGGGCAGGTTCCATCAACGCGGCGATTGTCACCAGTCTCGTGGTCTGGGGCATGCTCTGGCTGCTTTGCTTCTGGCTGTATAAGAAGCGGATCTTCGTCAGGCTCTGAAACCGCAAGTGCGGCGTAGGAGCGGCCCTTGTGGCCGCCCTCGGGGCAGCCACAAGGGTTGCCCCTACACGCGCCTCCCGGATTTTCGACAAATACCTTGACCTTCTACACATCATGCTCTAACCTGTAGAAGCTGGAGGTATGAGCATGACGGTAAAGTCGGATCTCCCCCAAGGCACTCTCGAACTGTTGGTTCTGAAAGTTGTGGCCCTCGGCCCAGTGCACGGATATGCCATCGCGCAACGGCTTCAACAGGTTTCGCGGTTCGTCGTCCGCGTCCCGCAAGGATCGCTCTACCCGGCTTTGCATCGCCTTGAAAACCGCGGCCTTCTGGCTGCTGATTGGAAGGAGACGGAGACGGGGCGGGAGGCGAAGTTCTATCGCCTGACACGGAAAGGGCGGACCCAGCTTGAGAAGGAAGCCGCGAGCTGGGAGCGTTTGACGGAAGCCGTCGGTCTGATCCTCAGCTTGTCCGAAGGAGGTGCGGAATGACCTGGTGGCATCGCCTCTGGCGCCGAAGGCAGTTGGAAGAGCAACTCAATAAGGAGTTGCTCTTCCATCTCGAGGAACATGCGGCCGAACTGATGGCGCGCGGCTACGATCCTGAGGAGGCGCGGCGGCAAGCCAGGCTTGCGCTGGGCGGCCCGGAGCAGGTGAAGGAGGAGTGCCGGGACGCCCGTGGGACGCGTCGGTTGGAAGACCTGGCGCAAGACCTACTCTATGCGCTTCGCACCTTGCGGCAGAGACCCGGGTTTGCGGCAGTCGCCCTGTTGACCCTCGCTCTGGGCATCGGTGCGACAACCGTGATGTTCACCGTCATCAATGGTGTACTTTTCAGGCCTCTGCGCTATCGGGATCCTGCCCGGCTGTTCACTCTGAACGAGCAAACGAAAGGGGTAAGCGACTATCGATGGGGTGATCTCTGGGCGTATTCCTACCCTAACTATCTCGACTGCAAGAACCAGAGCAGCGCTTTAGAAATGGCGGCATGGCGCTACAACGGGGGCACAGTGAGCGCGCCCGGGGAAGCCGAACATGTTGACGGCGTCGAGATGTCGGCGGAGCTGTTTCCTGTCCTGGGCCTTACCCTCGAGCGCGGGCGCGCGTTCCTGCCGGACGACGATCGGCCCGGAGCATCACCAGTGGCGATCATCAGTTCCGGCTTGTGGCAGCGCCACTTCGCAGGAAGCGGGGGAGCAATCGGCAAACCGGTAGTCTTTGAAGGAAAGTCTTATACCGTTGTCGGCATCGCGCCGCCGGGTCTCAGGTTATCGTTCGATGCCGATATCTTTACTCCGATTGGCCAGAACACTAATGAGATTATGCGCAGGCGCGACGCGCATCCCGGCATTGATGTTTGGGCGCGTCTCCGGCCCGGCGCAACCACGTAGCAAGCGCAGACGGAGCTTGCAGTAATCGGTCGGCGCCTGGCGGCGCAGTACCCGAAAACTAATACGGGGCGCGGTTTCGTGGCGCGGCCGCTTCGTCAGGAATTGGTGGTAGAACAGGTCGGCGACGATCGTGGCACGCTCTGGCTGCTGCTGGGCGCAGTGGGGCTGGTGCTGCTGATCGCGTGCGTCAACGTCGCCAGCTTGTTGCTGGCGCGCGCCGTTTCCCGCGAGCGGGAGCTTGCGATGCGCGTGGCGCTGGGGGCGACCCGCGGCCGGTTGGTGCGCCAATGCCTGACGGAGAGCGCGCTGTTGGGGCTCGCGGGGGGTGCTCTCGGCGTGTGGCTTGCGGCCATGGGCAGTCGCCCGTTTGTGGCCCTCTGGCCGGGCAGTTTGCCGCGCGCTGAGGAGGTTCAACTCGATTGGCATGTGTTGCTGTTTGCGCTTGCCGTCTCCCTGTTGTGCGGCTTCCTTTTCGGGCTCGCGCCGGCCCTGCGCGCGCCCACGCGCGATCTGGAACAGATTCTCCGCGCCGGAGCACGCACCGTTGCGGCAAGCTCGCGCCGCCTGCACAGCAGTTTCGTAATATCCGAGATCGCGCTGGCGGTGGTGCTGTTGGTTGCCGCCGGAATACTCGGTCGGACGCTCTTGCGGCTGTCGTCGCTGAATCCCGGCATCGACATGCGGAACCTGCTCGTCACTCGGGCGGCGCTTGCACCCTCCATACTCGCAAATCCGGCGCGCATCCCGGCGGCGTGGCAGGAAATGCTGGATGGCATGCGCCGCGTGCCGGGCGTCGAGGCGGCTACCGTGGTCGATACCGTCCCCATGCGCGAGGGCAACAATCAGGTTGGCTACTGGACCTCAGCGGCTCTCCCGGAAAAGCATAACATGCCCCTCACCCTCTCGAGCAGTGTGACCCCGGATTATTTGAAAGTGATGGGTATTCCGCTGCGCGAGGGCCGGTTCTTCGATGAGCATGACCGCATGGGCGGCAAGCGCGTCATCGTGATTGATGAGGTGATGGCCCAGCACACCTTCGGCAAAGAAGACCCGATTGGGAAGCACCTTTGGATCCCCGATATGCCGTGTGTCGGACCTAAAGGTGAAACCTTCTATGACTGCACCGATCCTTACGAAGTCGTGGGCGTAGTGGGCCACGTGCGCCACTGGGGGCTCGCCGGCGACGATCAGGCGCATGTTCGCGATCAGTTCTATTACCCTTTCGCTCAAGTCGCGGAGCCTTTCCTGCCTCGCTGGTCGGAACTCATGTCGATTGTGGTTCGGACCAAGATTCCTCCGTTGAATCTGCTCGAGCAGTTGCGGCGGGAAGCGCGGGGCGCTACAGGAGATCAAGTTCTCTATGAAGTTAGTACCATGCAGCAGCTCGCGGGCAGGTCGCTTGGCGAGCAACGTTTCCTTTTGGTTCTATTTGGTATATTCGCCGGTCTGGCGCTATTGCTTGCGTGCGTCGGCATCTACGGCGTATTGGCCTACGTCACTAGCAGGCGGGTGCCCGAAATCGGAGTGCGCATGGCTTTCGGCGCCAGCCGCCGCGACGTCATACGGCTTGTGCTGCGGCAGAGCCTGGGGATGATTCTCGCCGGCGTTGGTTTGGGCGTGATGGCCGCCCTCGTTGCAGCGCGGCTTCTTGAGCACCTGGTAACTGGTGTTCAATCCATTGATCCAATCACCTTTGCCCTGATGATTTGCGTGCTGGGGATTGCTGCCTTGGTCGCGAGTTTTCTGCCCGCCCGCCGCGCCAGCCGCGTAGATCCGATGAGCGCCTTGCGGCAGGAGTAGTGGTCAAAACCTCGGGATCAGAAATCCGGTGTGCCGGCAGTGCTCTTTGAACTCTTCTCCGAACTGCGCCGCCAGAACCGATTCTTCTTTCTTTCCCTTAATCAAGTAAGCAAGGACGATGACGGCGACCCCCGCAATGCCTCGCCATTCGTCAATCGCCAGAGCTGTGCCGATCGCGGCGAGAATGATCCCGGAATAGATCGGATGCCGGAAATGGGCGTAGGGGCCGGTGCGGATGAGCTTGTGATCCTCCTTGAGTGTGATTCTGCCACTCCAATACTGCCCGAGGTGCCAGCGCGCCCACAGGGCGAGAGCGATCCCAATCCAAGTGAGTGCGACCGCTGTAACCAAGGTTCCATAGGTACGATGGAAAACGCGCTCACCAAGCACACCGATATCCATGAAGCCGCCGAACAGCAGGACGAAGCCGGTGATTTCTAGAATGAGGTGGCGGGCACGCGCGACAAAGGACTCTGTAGTCACAGTCCTGCGCGTATTCAGCGCGCCCACGGCCCAATAGATGCAGAAGACGACCCAAGGGCCTTCGATGAGATAATGCCAAACCAATTGGACTCAGCTCCTCTCCGGAGACTTTCACCTGGCTATCTCGAAAACAGCTCCTCGAGGTTTTGAAAGCCCGAAGCCCGCCACTGCCGGAGCCGTTTGCGGCCTTCTTCGATCAACCCAATGACGGTCGCTTTTTCCAGTTTATCTGGAGATGCCGATTGCCACAACCGGTCCAGCCAGTTTGCGACCGGAACTTCCGTGTCGAGTGTCTTACGGTCCAACGCAGCCAGGGCAGCCGCTGTCCCGAAGGCGAAACGCCACGGCTTGATGCCTTGCTCGAGCGCCACGCGCAGCGTGCCCACCAAGCGGTCGTCCCACCCCAGTTTGCGCTGCGGATCGCGGCCGACCCTTTCGACGGTGTCGTTAAGGAAAGGATTCACCATGCGCGCGAGAAGGTCGTCCGCGTATTCACGATAACCTTCGTGAGTGAAGAGCCGGTCCTGGC
The DNA here is from genome assembly GCA_049508935.1 of Terriglobia bacterium. GTDB lineage: Bacteria > Acidobacteriota > Terriglobia > UBA7540 > UBA7540 > CAVROP01. The sequence goes on from JBELAJ010000114.1 coordinate 5,345, forward strand.
CCGCGTGCTTGCGCACTAGGGCTTCTCCCGATTCTTGAATGAAGGCTGCGCGGAGGAATCCGAGGATATCGGGATATTGGTTGAGATCGGCGATACGCTGCACGCCGCGCATAACGCCGACGTAGGCGGCGAGCGCATGGGTGGAGTTGTGCCCGTAGAGCTTGGCTTCTTCGAAAGGCAACAGGTCATCCTTCTCTTCAAAGACCTTTATGCCGCGCTCAAAGGGGGGGGCATCGCCGCTCGGTGGGAATCGAATCCGTGAAATCAGGATTCGGTTAAACGCTTCGACAAGAAAGGCACGCTGTCCGCCGGGAGTTATGGTGGGCAGGCCTTGCAGACGTATCTCGTCGGGATCGGAAACCACTCCGCTCATTTTTCCAATCACCGTGTTCAGGAATCGAACACGACTTGAGACACGCTCTCGCTCGTTTTCCGGAACCTCCTCCAGAACTTTCGCTTCCAAGATTTCCGCGGCGTGATTGTGGTTTTCGGCGGCGTAAACGATTGCCCGCCGGCCTTGCTTAGCTGCCTTGCGCCGCAGGCCCTGGGCCAGGAGCCGATGAATGCTGCCGGGACTTGGCGAAGCGTAGAATTCCACGCTGGGAACAGCAGTGGCAATCTCTTCTGCGTCCGCAATCGCGTCCACTAAGCAACGTCGGCCAGGCTCTGAGCCGGGATCTTCGATTTCGACCGGTCCAATCTCCTCGCGCTCGATGCGATCTGAGTGAGCGATGTTCACCCAGCAACGGCCGCCCGATTTCCGCACCGCGTCCACAATATCCGGCGCAACTTCGCCAACTACCACTCGGCGGAAACTCCCGGACCGGAAAGCTTCGTAAAGAAAAAGTCCCGCTTGGATCGGGCCGAAACCAAAGCCGACGAAGGTGCGTAGACGGAAGGGACTAGGGACTAGGGGCTGGGGGCTAGGATTATCTTGAATGCGTGGAGAATCTGGAGTCGAAAGTCGAAGGTTCTCCGGTTCTGACTCCTGTCGTCTCACTTCCGACTTCTGCTCGTCACTCGTCACTTGTCACTCGTCACTAGGTAGTTCACCTCGTCTTCGGCGCTCCACGCGGTCACGGCCCTGATTTCAGCACTGCGCCGGTGAGGGTAAACCACGGCTTTGCCATCGATCTCTTGGGCCTTGATCATTCTCAGGAATTCAATGGCGTGTTCCAAGTCGCCGATGCGAGTAATGTGGCGTCCGGCGTTGATTTCGCCCTTCGCCATCAATTCCAAAGTCCGAGCGATGTCCCAGGGAGAACCTCCACTGGAACCTGTGACGTTGATTTCCTTGTAATGTATGATCCCTGTGTCGAAGCCGATAATGTCTTCGCCTTTTTTGAGGCCACCGAACAGGTCCAGGACGGCGCCACGCCCCACCAGGGTTTGAGCGTTTTCGATGGCCTGCTTTGAACCCACGGCGACGATGACATCATCGGCTCCGCGGTAGTTTGTGAGTTCGTTTACGATCTTGCGCAAATCCGTCGTTGCCGGGTTGACAATCTGAAGGTCAACTCCCAGGCTGGCGGCGCGCGAACCGAACAGAGTTCTCACCAACTCCAAACGCCCCTCAACGAGGTCGGCCACCGCGAGGGCGCGCGGCTGATGGCTGAGCGCAACGTCCACATGCATCCGGCCCATCGCACCGGCGCCGATCACAACGGTTACGCCGCCCAGCTTGAGCCCTTTAACGACCTGCCGCGGCCCCGTCGGCGTCTGCTGCACCAAATGCACGTGATGGTCTTGAGCAGAGACGCAGCAAGACACCGGCTCGCTGAGCGCCGCGTGTGCGAAGGGGAAAGAGGGGTTCGGCACGGGGAGGAGGCAGCCGGCGGCCACCGCCTCTTCCAGGATGAGGATATACTCCGCGAGGTGTCCCGGCAGCGTGTATCCGACGGCGACCTTGGCGACCCCCCGACCCCCGTCGGGATAACGCTCCCGGTGGTTGATGGGCGGGTGATCGACGGCGGGCTGAACGACGTATCGCTCGCCCGGGTGGTATCGATCCGTCAACTCCTGGCCCACTTCGACAAGCGTGACGCAGCCCTCGTCGCCAAGAATCAGGGGAAAACGTTCGAGATCCCAACCATATACCTGTGCGTGCGCCGGGCCCTGCTCAACAAGCTTGATGAGGGAGGTGCAGATTCCCGCCGCATCCACTCGGGCCAACATCTGACGCGGCCCAGGACGAGGAACCGGCACTCGCCGCACCTGCAAGTGAGCGAAGCCGGTCCCCTCGAGAACCAGGGCGCGCATTTCAGGGGGAACAGGTTGGATCATAGTTGCTCAAGGCAAATGGCAGATAGGCAGATGGGCAGGTGGGCAGTGGGCACGAGCACAGGCAGCATTCGTTCCAACGCCAGAAGCGCAAGCAAATCTCAGATTGCAGATTTCAGATTCCAGATCTGAAACCCTCGCAACCAGCGGTATGGACCGGCGTGGAGGACACAGTCGGGATAAAAGAGCGCCACTTCAGTTCGTTGATGAGGCCGGTAGCAAGCAAAGGCTTGGCGGCTGCCGTGCCTATCTGTCAACTGCCCGCCAGCCTACCTACCCGCGTGTCCATCTGCCGGCTGTCCGCCAGCCCAACTGCCGATCAGCCTATCTGCCTACCTGCCTACTGCCTCGCTAGTCGTAGTACTCCAACCCCAAGTGAGTGATCAGTTCTTCACCACGCAGGTGCCGGAGGGTGTTTTTAAGCTTCATAAGTTGAATAAAGATATCATGTTCAGGGTAAACACTGGCGTGGCACATGGGGCTCTTGAAGTAGAAGGACAGCCATTCCTGGATTCCCATTTTCGCCAGGTTCGGGCAGCGCTGCGCGAGGTCCGTAAAAAGGACGAGGTCGAGCGCCATAGGAGCGGCGAGGATCGAATCCCGGAAGAGGCAGTTCACCTTGATCTGCATCGGATAGCCGAGCCAGCCGAAGATATCAAGGTTATCCCAGCTTTCCTTGTTGTCGCCCCGCGGCGGGTAATACTCGATTCTCACTTTGTGGAAGTAGTTTTCGTACAGCTCGGGATAAAGATCCGGCTGGATGATGTACTCGAGCACCGAAAGCTTGCTTTCTTCCTTGCTGCGGAAAGCTTCGGGATCGTCCAGCACCTCGCCGTCGCGGTTGCCCAGAATGTTGGTTGAAAACCATCCCTTCAACCCCAGCAGCTTTGCCTTGATGCCCGGCGCCAGGAGGGTCTTCATGAACGTCTGGCCTGATTTAAAGTCTTTGCCGCAGACGGGCACTTTCTTCTCGAGCGCCAAGGCAGTGAGAGCAGGAATATCCGTGGTGATATGGGGGGCGCCGTTGGCGTGCGGGACGCCGAGCTTCAATGCCGCGTAGGCGTAAATCATGCTGGGAGAGATGTCCGGGCTGTTTGTTTTCAGGCCTTCCTCAAAAGTCTCGAGCGTGTCATGTACGGGATGGGGCTTCGAGAAAACTTCCGTCGAGCCACACCAGATCATCACCAGCCGGTCAGCGCCGGATCGCTTCTTGAACCCCTCGATGTCCTTCATCACCTGATCGGCAAGGTCCATCTTTGTTTTGCCCGTTTTCACGTTGTTGGGATGAAGCCTCTTCACCCACTTCTGCTCGAACGCGGCGGGCATGGGCCGTATTTCCTGAAGAAAATCCTTCAATTGCTCAACGTGGCCTTTATCAAGGACCCCGGCTTTACTGGCGGCCTCATAGGCGCTGTCCGTAAACAGGTCCCAGCCGCCGAAGACCAGATCATCGAGGCTGGCCAAGGGTACAAACTCTTTGATCAACGGAATCCGCTTTTCGGTGCGCTTCCCCAGGCGTATGGTGCCCATCTGGGTGAGTGACCCGATCGGCAACGCAATCTTTCTGCGCACAGCTTCCGCGCCGGCGATCATGGTCGTTGCCACCGCGCCCATCCCAACCGTCAGAACACCCAACTTGCCCTTCGGTTTTGCTATCGCAATCTCTTTTTTTGCCACTTTGCTCGTCCTCCGCCTCTCCGAAAGTTAATAAATTCATAAAACCAAATCGCCTATATTCCGCCAATAACGGCGAAAATGCAAGAAGATTGGAGACAGAAGTTGGAGATCCGTGAAGAGATGGATTCCCGCTTTCGCGGGAATGGCGTGGGTTCTGCGGGGCTGCAAATCGCTTTGGCGGATTCTTCATTCTGACTTCTGACTTCTGACTCCTGGCTCCTCGCCGAAGTGCTCGAACCGAGTACGGGCGTCGGCAATCGTGGGCTGGCCTTCAAGATCGACGAAACCTGGCTGGCCCTGTGCGACCAGCCGTTGGTGGCCGAGCAGCAGCGCGGTGCTTTCCCGGAACCAGGGCTCAAACTCCGGGTCAAGCGCGTAAGGGTCGAGGATGGGCTTGGCCTCGGGCGTGTTGTGTTCGGTGCCATTGAACACCGGCCACCAGCGGCGCCGCGCCGTCGAGACGATCTCCGCCAGACGCTCGCGCGTATTGCGATGCGGGATCACCTCCACAGCGTAAAAGCCCAATGCCTCTAATCGGTCGAGGAGCGCCTCGACATCCCGTTCGCCGGAAGTAATGGGATTCCCAAGGATTGGGTAAGTGGGGATGGATCCGAAGGCCAGGAAGATCCTGCGCAGTTCCGCCACGGAGACGAAGGCCTCTTCGTACTCGCGCACGAAGCAAGGAGCGCCCGCCTTAAGGAGTTTGGCTCGCAGGAAGATTTGTAGTGCGGCGTCGTCGGCACCGGGCGGCGGCGCAGCGCCACAACATTTCGTGATGGCCTCAGCGAGTGGCAATCCCTCCGTTGCGGCCCACTGGCGCAAGCGCAACAGCGTGGCCATAGCCACGTGCCGCTCCGTGGCATTGCCGCGCGGCGTCAAGCCACGCACAGACTCCCAGGTGGGGCCTTCGGCATGCATTCGCTCCGCGAAGAGCGCGCCGACCTTGGCGGTGATCTCGCGATTCCGACGCTCGAGGGCCGCCCGCATGCGCGCCAGATTCTGCATTTCCGTCGAGGAATCCCGCGGCGTCCTGGTTACCCCCTTGCCGCAGAGATAGACACGGCCGGGGTTGTCAGGATCATTCAGCAGCACACCCTGCGCCTCGGCATCGCGATCCATGGCCACGGCTTCGAGAGAAAACGCCGCTCGAACGCCCGCAATCTCACAGGCGCGGCGGAATTCCTCGTGCCCCGCAATCGTGTAGTGATCGTTGATGCCGAGTACCGCCAGGCCTTCCCGCGCCGCCTGCCACACGGCTTCCGTGGGGGAGCGAAAAACGCTGAACGATTCGCTGGTGTGAATGTGGCAGTTGGTGCCGCGCTTCGTTCTGGGTCCGAGTTGGGCGCACAGTTGGCCGAGCGCGCGCAGGCGCTGCTCCAGCCCTCCCTGATAAAGCTCCGTCTCGAGCTGAGCCGTGTTTTGCATTGGTGAAGTACTCATCGGTGCGCTTGTTGATTCGTAGCGCTGACCTTTAGGTCAGCACATGCCGACCCTTCGCTCCGCTCAGGGCAGGCTCTGAAGGTCGGCGCTACATTCAGCCTTGACACCTCGCTGGCTATCGAACCATCACCTGCCCGCTGTCCACCACCAGTGTCTGGCCGGTGATGCAACGTGCGGCGTCGGAGCAGAGGAAGACAATGGCGGCATTAACGTCATCATGCTTGATGTCGCGCTTGAGCGCGGTCAGCGAAACGTAGTAGGGAATGACTTCTTCGGGCTTGATCCCCTTTTTGCGGGCGGCGGTTTTGATGTACTCCGGGTTCCAGATCTTGGACCCTTCGAAGACATTGCCTGGGGCGACGCCATTGACACGGATGCCGTCGGGCCCCAGTTCGAGCGCCCATCCGCGCATCAAGTGGAGTTCGCCGGCCTTGGTTGCGTTGTAAGCGGAATTGGCCTTCGACGCGTCCAGGCCGCTTTTCGACGAGAGCATGATCATGGCGCCGCCATCACCCTGGGCGCGCATAATGCGAGCCGCTTCCCGCGCCACCAAGAAATAGCCGGTGAGATTGATTTCCAGCGCCTGCCGCCACTTGTCTACCGGCATGTCGACCAACTCGAAGGCCGGGGCCACGCCCGCCGCGCAAACCACGATGTCTAGCCCGCCCCAGCGGCGCAAGAGCGTGTCAAAACCACGCATCACAGAGTCTTCGTCGGTAACATCCATGTGCACAGGGAAGGCTCGCGAGGGGTCCGGCGAAGTCGCATCTTCTGCGCCTGAATCGTCAACATCGCAGAAGGCCACGGCCGCGCCCGCTTTTACCAGACCATGGGCAATTCCACGGCCCAGGCCGGATGCCGCCCCCGTCACCAAGGCAACTTTACGAGCCAGGGGAGCCGCAGCGGCGTTGAAGAGAGCCGCGCGGTAGTGTTCCACTTCCCAATTAATGATGAAATCGGCAAAAGCCGGGGCGAGGTTATGGGCACCGCCGCGCCCCATTGCCATACGTGTGATCTTGGCAGCGGCAACGCCCAACGCCTCTGCCGCATCGAGCTTCGCGGGGTTGTCGGCAAGCAGGAAGGTTCCGACGTTTCGAAGGATCGCAATGCGGGGCGGAGCCAGTTCGTTCAATGCAGGTTTCAGCTTCGACGCCACTTCGTCGATTGAATCGCCCACAATGGCGCGCGCGCCGTTGTAAACGATATGGTCGGGCGTCAGCGAACCGGCAGCCAACGTCTCCGCTCTTTCGTCACACGCGACGCCTGCCAGTTCCGCATCATCTGTTAAGCGGATGAAAGGCGTGCTTCCTCGCGCCTCTTTCCCCGCGCGGCGCAAAGAGACCATGGCCTTGCGCAGCGCGGAAGAATCCAAGCTTGCGGGCGCACCGAGTGGCGGAGCTTGCGGCGCGAAGTAGCGCTCGCATCGCGCCACCCATTCATTATGGAGCGCCACGCAGGCCTGCGCCTCGGGAGCCGAGACGAGAAGGCCATGGTTCTCCATGAAGATCACATCTGGGCGGTGGTGGTGCTGATTCTCGTAGCTCTCGGCCGCCGCCTTGATGGTGTTGGCGAGGCGCCAGCCGGGATCGGTGTACGGCACCCAGAGCGGCGGGAGTTCGCCGGCTGGTGTAATTTCCTTTAATGCGTTAAGCCTGGGCCCGCAGTTCAAGGCGTTGGCCGCCACGGGGTGGGTGTGGATGACCACGCGCCCGAGCATGGCGTGGAGCGCCGACTCGACCGAGGGCCGCCCCGCACCGCCAATGACCGCGGAGGAGAGATGCTGAAGCACACGCGCTTCGCGGATGCTCGAGTCGAGCGCAGCAAGGTCGGTGCGATCGAAGATGCTCAACACCGCCGCGGTGTCCAGTTCGACCCAGCCGGCTGTTTCACTCATGGCGGTCAGCGCCGTGCCGCTGGCCTTGATGGCCATCGTCCGCGCGTCTGGGGATTTCACAGAGGTATTGCCGCCGCCCGCCTGAACGTAGTCGAGATTCGCGCCGACAGCGCGTGAGATGGCAATTAATTGCGCCAGAGATTCCTTGTCCATGGTGGTTGGCTCTCGACGATCGCTGTCATTCTGAGGTCCGTTCTTTGGGGCCGAAGAACCCCGGCAGTTGCTCATTCACAGTCGATCACCGCCTTGATTCCTTGTCCCGCTTCAACCACGGCGTAGGCTTTCACCATATCCTGAAGCTTGAACCGGTGCGTGAGAAAGCGGTCCCAGGGCAAGTCGTCGCGAGAAACCATTTCGAGCGCCTGGTGGTAATGCTGAAGGTTGGAAGCAAAGCAGCCAAAGACGGAGATTTCGTTGTAATGAATGAGATTGGCGTCGAGGTCAAGAACCGGGTTGTCCTTGGGCACGCCGGCAAAGAAGGAGACCCGCGCTTTCTTGCGAACCAGCTTGAGCGCGTCGGCCTGGGCCGCCTTGACGGAACAGGCGACGATAGCCACGTCGAACTTCTCCCCTCCGCCCGCGGCCATGATCTTATCAAGTGCGTTCCCGGTTGACGTGTTCACGGGTTGGCCCACTCCGAACTCGCTCACATAATCCAAACGCTCCTGCGAGACGTCCGAAACCAGCACCGGGGCACAGCTTCGCGCTTTCAGAATGCTGGCGTGCATCAACCCAATCGGACCGGCCCCGAAGACCACGGCGCGATCCCCTGGCTGGGGCGAAAGGTACTCCTGGCCGTTCAGGACGCAGGAAAGGGGTTCGATGAGCGCCGCGCGCTCGACAGACATGGAATTGGGGATTGGAATCACGTTGCCCTGAGCTACCGCCGCGGCCGGAATCTTGACGTACTCCGCGAATCCCCCGGCATAATCGTAGCCAACCGCCGTGAACGAGTCGCACAGATTGTATTGCTTGCGCCGGCAGTAGATGCACTTTCCGCAGCCCACCACCGTGGCAACCACGGCGCGCTGGCCGATCCTCAGCCCGCTACCCACACCCGGCCCGATCTCCTGAACCGTACCGACAATCTCATGCCCGGTGATCGCCGGCGGCACCACGTTCTTCTGCCCATGGGTATAGATGCGCTTGTCCGTGCCGCACACGGAACAGCGCTGCACGCGCAAGACAACCTCGCCGGTTCCAGCCGTGGGCTTCGGAACATCCTCGATCCGGACGTCCCGCGGCCCGTAAAAGACTGCTGCTCTCATGTCGTTTATCGCCTTTCTTCAGCCCGTCAGACGGGCCGACACCCTGGCGGCCTTCGAGCGGCGGTTCGCCCTGCGGCCCAGAGCCATGGGGCGACTGCTCACGCTCTTACATTGGCTGAAAGCCCAAGCGAACAAGGCGATAGTATACATGCAAGCTCCTCTAAGATTCAACGAAGGGTAATGGAATCGTTCGCGGCCTTGGCCGTAGGAAGTAGAAGCCTTTGTCACACTTGGTTAGTGCTGGGAGCCAATCCAGGCATTAACTCTCGATTCCAGCACGTCGAGGGGGAGGGGACCATCGGCGAGCACGGCGTCGTGGAAGGCGCGTAGGTCGAACTTATCGCCCAGCGCGTCTTGCGCGCGCTTGCGCAGTTCGAGGATTTTCATCTGGCCGAGTTTGTAAGCCAGCGCTTGACCGGGCCACGCGATGTAGCGGTCCACTTCGGTCTGAATGTTGGGCTCATCCATGGCGGTGTGTTGGCGGAAGAAATCCACCATCTGCTGGCGCGACCAGTGCTTGTAGTGTACGCCCGTATCCACTACTAGCCGTACCGACCGCCACATCTCATTTTCCAAGCGCCCATATTCACTATAGGGATCCTGGTAGAAACCGGCTTCTTTGCCTAAGCGTTCGGCGTAGAACGCCCAGCCCTCGGAATACGCAGTGTAAGAAGCAAACCTGCGGAAGGGCGGAAGGTCGGGCAATTCCTGCGCGACGGAGAACTGGAGGTGATGGCCCGGGATGCCCTCATGATAAGCGATCGCCTCAACATTGAGCAGCAGCCGATGCTGAGGGTCGTATTCATTGACGTTGATGCGGCCGGGGCGCGAACCGTCGCCGGCGCCGGGCGAGTAGTCGGCAGGGACGGAATCGGCAGCGCGAAAGGCCTCCATGGGGATTACTTCCAGCTTAGTCTTCGGCAGGTGGCCGAAGAGCTGCGGAAGCTTCGCATACATCTGGTCGGTGTAGTGCTGGTAGAGGCCCAGGAGTTGCTGCCCGGAGGTCGCATAGAGCTTGTGATCATTGCGGATGTGCTCGTTGAAGCTCGCCAAGTCTGAGAAGCCCTGCCGGCGAGCGAGCGCGAGCATTTGGGCCTCGATTTCAGCCACTTGCTTCAGGCCCATCTGGTGAATCTCTTCCGGGCCCAGATCGGTCGTGGTCATTTGCCGAACGTCGAACCGGTAGCGGGCGTCGCCCTGCGGCAGAGCCCAGATGCCGTAATCGGCGCGGCCGTGAGGGGCATATTGAGTGCGCACAAAGGCTGCAAAACTTGTGTAGGCGGGCGCCACCTCATTCTTCACGGCGGCGAGCGTGGCATCGTGCAGTCGCTGCTTTTCAGCCTCTGAGATGCCGGCGGGAAACTTGAACACGGGATGCGTAAACGGGCTCTCGCGCGGAGACTTGTCCGCAATATCCTGGGCCTGGACGGCGACCTTCTCCAGTAAATACCGTGGCGGGACCAGGCCGTCGCGCAAACCAAGCTGCATATTCTCCCTGATCTCGTCGAAGACGCGCGGGATCTGGTGAAGGCGAGAAACATAATCTTCGTAGTCCTTCACGGAGCGGAAGGGGGTGGCCGAGGGCAGGGCTGCATAACTCAAATGGATGCCCCCAAACTGGTCGACCGGCATCTCCCAATCTTTGAACCCGTAGGCGTCGATGTGCTCGTGCAGGCGGCGAGCCATGAGAAGCTTATTCAACTGCTCCTGCGCCGGAAAGCCGTCAGTTGAGATTGACTCGATGCTCTCGAGGGTTTGCTTGGCGTGCTCGAGTTCCTGTGCGTAGGATGCAGCGGAATGATCGCTTAGGCGGTCGTTGTATCGGTTGTCGCCGATATAGGTCGCCATCTCGGGGTGAGTTCGCAGCTCATATTCCCATTGTTGCTGGAGCGCTGTACTGAGTTGCGCGCGGCGCGTCTCGAGTGTCGTTTCGTTTGGTCCGTTCGTCATAACAATGGTTGGAATTGCGAGAAGCAAGATAGCAACCCACCTCATATCGGGAACGCTCCTCTCAAGGTAGACGAGCAGCCCTCTGAGCTTTTGAATTAATTCCTAAACGGACAGACCGGTGTCACGCCAAGGCGCAAAGTGCGCAAAGGTCGCAAAGAAAAGCACGAACTTCAGCTTTGCGCTTCTTTGCCTCTTGGCGACTTTGCGTGAGGTGTTTTGATTCTTCCACGCCTTCCCTGCCGTGGGACGAGGGTTGTGTCAGGGACTTCAGCGCTCCATATTAAGTCAAACCTGGGCGACCTCGGGCGCGCGCTTGATCCGCGTGTCGGTAAAGACATCCCGGTCATCAGTGCTGCGCGTTGAGAACTCAGAGACGATGGCGCCGTCCGGCCCTGCTTGGAACCAGTGCAGCGTATCCGGGAAGAGGGTGTATTGCTCGCCGGGTTTAAGGCAGATTTGGCGGCCCGCTGTGTAATAAGCCTCCGAGCCTTCCGGCGGACGGCATGCCGGCTGCGCCTCTGCGGGGCCGGGCACGTAGAGATAGACCGTTCCCCAGCGACAGCGGAAGGTTTCTTCCTTGCCAAGCTTGTCGCCCACCGTCGGGTGCCTGTGCTCCGGGCAGGTCTGATGAGGTAGAAGGACCAGTTCCTTGGCGCAGACGCGATCGGTGTTGATGTACGTGATGATCTCGAGGCCGGTCTTTTCGAGTTCACCCAAGCCGAAATCTGCCACCTCGAAGCGGGCCCGTTCTTCCGGCTTGAGGACGATTCCGGCATGTGCAAGCATCTGCGCTGCGCGGTCGACGACCGATTCATATTGTTGTTGGGTAATCATTTCTTCATTTAACAGCATTTCGTGAGGCGGGGCAAGGGTTCCATGCCTGGTAGGCCGCGGAAACGGCCGTTCCCTTGTCATTCCGAGCCCTTCGCTGTCATCCTGAGCGCAGCGAAGAGCTTGTCCTGAGCGAAGTGAAGGAATCTCGCTCTGGGTGCTCAGGGTAAACTCCGCGAGGAATCTCGCTCGGTTTTGTTTTCAACGCACTGCGAGATTCCTCGTCGCCTGCGGCTCCTCGGAATGACAGGCGAGGAGGGTTGTTCCACATCCCGCCAGGCGTTCATTCACCATTGAGTGCCGCGTCAAGATCCGCGATCAGGTCCTCCACATCCTCGAGGCCTACCGAAACGCGGATCAGGTCCGGCGTGATCCCCATCTTTGCTTGGACATCCGAAGGCACCGAGGCATGGCTCATTGTGCATGGGTGCTCGATGAGCGATTCGACTCCTCCCAGCGACTCGGCGAGGGTAAAAACTCGAAGACGCGACAAAGCCCGCTTGACGGCGTCTTCACCTCCCCGCACACGAAAGGAAAACGTCCCACCAAATCCCCGCGCCTGCCGCAAAGCCAGCATGTTCTGCGGGTGGCTTTCCAAACCGGGATGCAGCACGGCAGAGACCTGGGGATGCTTTTCGAGCCAGCGCGCTATTTCCAAGGCGCTGCGGTTGTGTTCTTCCATGCGCACCGCGAGCGTTTTGATGCCCCGGAGGACGAGAAAACAATCCTGCGGCCCGGCGCAAGTCCCCATGGCATTCTGCAAAAAGTAAATCCGTTCCGCGAGACGAGGGTCTTTCACTACCAGCCCGCCGCCCACCACGTCTGAGTGGCCGTTGATATATTTTGTGGTGGAGTGCACCACGATGTCCGCGCCCAACTCGAGGGGCCGCTGAAAATAGGGGGAGAGAAATGTGTTGTCGCAGATGACCAGCGCGCCATTCTGGTGCGCCAATTCGGAAACCGCGCGGATGTCCACCAGATTCATGAGGGGGTTCGTGGGCGACTCCACCCACACCGCTTTGGGCGCGGCAGCAAGCGCCTCTGAGAACTTGGTGAGATTTCGCAGATCGACGTAGCGGGCGTGGATCTGCTTGTTCGCCAGAACCGATTCGAACAGGCGGTAGGTGCCGCCATAGAGGTCGTCATGCACAACGATGGTGTCGCCCGCTTCAAACATCATGAGCAGGGTCGTCTCGGCTGCCATGCCGGTCGCGAACGCGAAGCCGGCTGTTCCGCCCTCTAATGCCGCGAGGCAGGACTCCAGCGCCTTGCGGGTTGGATTCCCGCTCCTCGAGTAGTCGAACGGACCATGCTCGCCCGGCCCGTGAAAGGCAAACGTGGAGGTTTGGTAGACAGGGGTCATGACTGCGCCGAAGTGTTCTTTGGGGTCGTATCCCGCGTGAATAGCAAGCGTTTTGAATTTCATAAGCCCTCGTGAAGATTGGGGTGGAAGAAAACAATACCACATCTCGGAGCAACAAGGCACGAGTGCGCCAAGCAATGGGTCAAATCCTATGAACTGTTGTCATCCTGAGCCCGTTCGCTTCGCTCAGGGTAAACTGCGCGAAGGATCTCTGCAGTTGTTTTTCTTGCTCGCCACTTGCAACGAACTGCGGAGATCCTTCGCTGTGCTCAGGATGACATCGCCGGGCAGTGGAAAGATCGAAGTGCCGGAAGAGAGAACGACTGTATAATGACTTCCCGGAGGTTTCACCATCATGTCTCGAATCCTAATGGCATTTCTGATGCTCTGTGCAAGCCTGGCTTCCTTGCCCGCTC
>JBELAJ010000115.1:0-31649 GCA_049508935.1 Terriglobia bacterium
GCTGTCTCGGGCAGTTATCCACAGGCGTATTTTCGACCTTGCCAGGACAAAGTAAGCTCGAAATGACCGTCCACCGCGCCGCAAAGTCGGCGGCAGAGAGCTTGTGAGAAATGCGGGCTAAACAGCAGGTCCGCGCTACCAGATGCGGCTCCGCCGCTCACTCTTGCGGAAAGGCTTCGCCTTTCCGAAGAGGACCTCAAATCTTCGTTTGCGGTTGAGGCTGCGCCTCAAACGGCGAGGCGCAGCCTCGCCACAAGCCTGGTGATGGGATTGGCGCAGGCCCGGAACGGCGGAGCCTTTCCGCACGGCGGGGCGGCAGAGCCGCACATGCCAAGACGAGCCGCAGAGGAGGGCAAGAGACGCCCACCTCTGCGCCACCCCGTTCAATACGCCCAAAATCCGTAGGGGACGTTCGTGACACCCGTGACGGTTTGACCGGCGATTCCCACAAAGACGTTGCGGCCGTAAAAGAACGGCACTCCGAAGTCAAAGTAGTCGGTCGAAGGGCTGTTTCCGCTGTCTCCCCCGAGGTCGTTGAAGGCCGCGTAGCCGGTACTAAACAGACTGTCGGCATTCTCGATGCTGAAAGTTAGCGACCCCGTGGTGCCGTTGGTCCCCGTATTGGTGACGGTGAAACTATCGGTGGCGGCTGGACAGTACCAACCCGTGTTATCCGCACAGTCCAAGTTGCCGAGCGTAGCGGAATCGAGGAAGTAGTTGGCATTCGATCCGCTGTCGATGAACCTATTGCTGTACTGGGTGCCGTTGTAAGTGGTGGTGAAATATGCTTGGTCGGTCACACCATAAACCTCTGCGGTGCCAAGGGCGTTATTGGTTTGGGTGCCGATGCCGAAGATCAGCGAGCCCGTTGAGGTGGCGGCCCCTGCCGCAGCAATCTTCGGCAAAGAGATCAGCACGCCGTTATTGTCTTTGGCGAAAAGCGCCGCGGGATTCCAGACCTGGCCCTTGGTGCTGGTGGCGGGCACGGAAGTGATCTGGCAATTGCCGCTGGGGCAGGAAAAATACTGGGCGATCCCGTTTGTTGCGGCGGCGCAGCCTGAACCGCAATCCTGGGGGAAATTGGCCACGCCCAGAATGCCGTTGGCGCCGAGCGCCGACACGGTGTTGTAGTCTTCCGGGGTGCCAGTGGGGCCGGTAGGGATGCAACTCGAAGGCGCGGGATACTGCGGAGATTCGCTGATAATCTGGACCGACGCCGAGGATGCTGTTTCCCCTGCCAAGTGAATATCCGCTTGCACGACCGGTCCCCAAATGTACGCGAGGCTGATGAAGGCGATACACTCCTGAACGTCATTGCCGCTCGAATCCGTAACCGCGGGGAGTGACAGTCCGCTCACCGCTCCAGACAGCAGGCGCAGGCCGACGGAACCCGTATCCACAAGGACGTCGGGAACCGTCGCGCAGCTTGTGGTGCTGCCCGGCTCGCAGACTTCCACGGAAGCAAAGAGGCCGTTGTCATAGTCGCCGGTGGGCCCCAGGAAGACGGAGAGGTCGACGGTGTTGTTGGTCGGAGTCGTACCCGTGGTGGTCGTGGTGGTGGTGGTGCTGCTGCTACTCCCGCCGCTACAACTTGCCAAGAAGATCAGGCCGCCCACTACGGCCAAAAGACGGGCCAGGGGAACTACCGAGTGTCGCTTCAGCGTCATCGCACCACCTCCGCCGAAACGTTCTTGGGTAGCAGGCTCGGAACGTATGCGCTCCCATGGAAGCCCCGCATGTGGCCGCCGCTCACGAAGACAAGATCGCCGGCCCGCACGATAAAGGGGCCGCCGCGCCGGCGCGTCTGCGCCTGCGAAGCCTGCCGGACCGGCGTGATGTAAGATCCCAGCAGTTGTTCCAAGTTCGGTATAACCGGCGCCCGCCAGGAGACTCCAAACACTTTGCCCTCCGGTGAAACATACTCGGTCACCACGGCGCCGGTTGGAGAAGTGATTTGGTGAAGCTTGTAGCCTTCAGCGGAGATCACGCGATCCTCGCCCCGCATAAACTGCGTATCGAGAGTCACAGACGACTCAAACTCTCCCAGGACTGCCCATGCCGGCGCCGCTCCCAGGGTCAGAATGAGCAAAACTCGTGAAATGGTCTTCATGTGCCTGTATCCTTGTTCTGAGTTGCTCTCCCTTGTCCCTAATCATATGGACGGGAATCCCGAACAAAAGGTTGCAAGCGCTCTATCCCGCCTGGCCAACCGGGACGAGTTCGATGCCTTGCGTCTTGCCGAGATTCCTGCTGTACTTCTTATCCTTGGGGTTGTTCCAGTGCTCATGAACTCCCAGGCTTTCGAGACGGGTCGTTCCGGAAGTGTGATCGGGATCATAGAACGTGCCGGAGGGCGGACGATCCGCCAAGGCCGCTTCATGCAGGTAGTCGTCGGCGCCGGACATGTGCGGGTAATCGTTCCATTCAGCCCTCAGGAAATCGAGGGCCACGGAATCGATCGCGACCGGGTCCTGGGAGGCAAGCAGGCTCGAAGCCCAGTGGCCGTTGAAGGGAGCGGTGGAGAATTTCCGCGGCGCGTGTTCGGTGGGATGCACTCCCGGGTATAAGCCGTCGACTAAACAAAGCAGGGTCTTGCCGCCGATCCCGGCGTGCCCCATCAGGTCAACGAGGTCCCTGTACTGGCCCGTGCGGTGGACCATCATCGGCAGGCTGGTATGCATGTCGTAGTAGCCTTTGTCAGGGGGCCTCCTGATCAACGACCCGAAATGGTTCTTGGCGCAGAGCGTGACGCCCGCCCCGGTGTGGGCCTTCATGTTGGCCATGTTGATCAGATAATTCGCTTCTGCATAATGAACCGGCACGTAATCCTGAGCCACTCCGGGCGGGCGCGAACTCCAATAAAAAGGAATGGACGAAGACTGCACGCGGGTTCGAGGATAAGTGGCGTTTCCGCCGTCATGGTCGAGGTAGTCAACATTCCGAAACTCGCTGTGCAATGGGCCGTAAAATTGGTTGGGGAATAGCGACAGCGGGTCTCCCACCGAAATGTGCTGCTCAGGCACGCCGGCTTCGTGGACGAGTTGGCGCAGCAAGGCAAGGATCATCTGGGGCGAAGCGTTCATGTAATCCAAGTCGTGAGCCATGTCGTAAGACTTGGGATCGACCGCTCCTCCAGCGATGCAACCCACCAGATTCACTTTGATGGTGACCTTCTCTCCCTTTCGATATCCGATCTTTCCGTTGCCACGGGTTTGATTGAAGTAACTGAAGATGGCATCCCAGGCCTTTGTATCGCCGCCCTTGCCGCCCAGGGCCTGAATCGCCTCCGACATCATGCGATCAACCACCTTCTGGATGGTATGATCGCTTTCCCACCAGTGTCCCTGCCCTGGCCCCGCCCAACTGGTCGCTTCCGGATCGCGAGCCCAGACGACGCGTCCCGGGTGAATGCCCTTGGCGACGCCCAACGGCTGGTTGGGAACCGCGTCGGGCCCCAACACCAAGGGATCGCGAGGCAATGCGAAGGCGCTGGTGACTCCCAAGCCCATCGCGCCTGCGGCTCTGAGCATGCAGGGCGTCACGACGGCGCTCCCGATGGTTTTCAAGAATTCACGGCGATCGCTACGATGTCCCATAGTTGCCTCCTTTGGATTCCGGCCTTGGAAAGTATTACGCAGCCGGGCGTCTGTCAAGTGATCTGTTCTCCGCTGTTCACCGCGTCAGCGAGGCCGCTAAAACACTGTTCCGGAGCCGGGAGGCCCAGACCCGCGCTCGTCTCTGCCCGGTAGGCGCCGGTTATTTGCGTCCGCAACAGCGTCGGTAACGTTTGCCGCTCCCGCACGGGCACGGATCATTGCGATCGATGTGGCACCGCGGGCTTCGCAATTCCGTGATTAGGCGAGGGCCGACGAAATCCTCCTCTTCATCGTCCGCGCCCAAATAGCGGACATGTCCCGCCACACCGGAATCCAAACAAGCCCGAATTGCGCCGATTGCCAGCCTGTGCTCGCCGACGGACGTGGTGTCTTGCAGCAGATTCCTCCGTCGGATCATCTCCAGCACCATCTCGCCCGTCTTCCTGTCGCTTATAGGAAGGCCCGCACCCGTGGTCATCCACCAATCCCCCATCACGGCGGTTCTTGTCGCGAGCAGCCCCCGAAAGCCATGCGCCACGGTTTGGCTGAGACCGACATCCATGAGCGCGATGGGCTCGCGAGAAAGAAGATTGGTCCAATACGTTACAGCGCCAGGGCGCATCGTCTCGGGCATGAGCACTCGGTACTTCGCCCGGCAATAAGCCTGTGAGACGAGACGCTCATCTGTTCCGTGGGCTGGGGGATGGGCCTCGAAGTAGATTTCGACCAGATTCTGGCCGTTCCTGATCCAATCAAATACGCAGGCATCCATAAGGACGCTCGAGACGTCCATCGAATCCAAGACGAACGTGTTGTTCCGCAGAATCCCAAGCGCCTTCCCCATCTCCTCATAGGCCTCTCGGGGAATCGTCTTGGTGACCTCGAGCATAAGCCGTCGACTGACTTGACGGAGTCGCTCGTATCGCTGAATATCCATAGCAGTCGCTCGCGTCCATCGAGTCATGGGCGCCCGGAGGCTGCGAGACGACATCCCGCCTCGCCTGTTTGTACCTCATTCATCAGACTGCGTCAAACGCTGAATCGAGGAACGAGGATATGTAGTAGGCGTCCAGGAACTTGAAGGGCGTCTCTCCGCAAGTGTAGTGGCCGCAGGGCAGCACGGCCACCTTGGTATCAAGGTGACGACGAAGCGATTCCGCAATGATCTGCCGCGAAAATTCAGGCAGGAAGGTCAAATCGTAGCGGGCATAGATAAAGAGTGATTTCTTGGGCCAACGCGCCAGCTTTTCCGCAAAGGCAATGGGGCTAATGGCCATCCAACAGCGGCGAAGACGCTCCAGGCTCAAATCGGCCTCAAGCCCGCCGCGCACGTGCCGTGTGGCTTGCCCGGTCCAAACCACCTCCGCAAAAGTCGTCGAGCAGTGGTTGAATACATTCACCTTCAGGCGCTCGTCATGCGCGCTGGCGAGATACGCATAGCAAGAACCCAGGCTGGTCCCCACAATACCCAGCTTCGCATATCCCTGGCTCTCCAACCAGTCGAGGCAGGACCGCGCGTCGGCCACCGCCTGGCGGCCGGCGTCGAGCGTGCGGCAGATATTCGAGGAAACCGCGTAATCAGCTCTCTCAGTCTCCGCAGGCTTGCGAACGTCGTGATAGGGCAAACTCAGACGCAGCGCCGAAATCCCAACCATATTGAATATCCGGCACAGCGCGTTGTGGCTTTCCTGGTCCGCATTCCACTGCGGCAGCACCACCACCGCCCCCCGCCGCCCCGCCGGAAACCAACGAGCCCGCACGCGGTTGTTGATGGGAACGCTTGTCTTGACAGGCGAAGTGAAGAATAGGCAGTCTCCGTCCAGATCGAAATCGGATGGTGTCTCGTAAGCGTAGAAGACGTCGCTTTGCGCGACGGTGGCGTCGTTCAGTTCTGCAAGCCAGTTCTCACGCTCCGGGTCAGACGCAGGATGGCACGAACTCGCGACCGGCCAGTCCCTCGACCATTCCAATCCCCATTCGAGCGGACGGACCACTCGATTCGTGTCCCGATCCGCCAAACGCGTCTCCCAACTCACGATCCACTGTTTGTAATATTCCGATAGGGTCTTCATCGTGTGAAGTCAGTAATTATAACCTGAGCGGAGGCAGGATTCGGGATTCAGGATTCAGGACCCACGAACCAAAGCCCTCTCCCCTGGGGAGAGGGAGTGGGACAGGCACTCTTGCCTGTCTCTAAGGCTAGCGAAAGGGGCGCCCTCTCGCAGGCAAGAGTGCCTGCGCCACTTCGTCAGCCGGAGCGGAACGGGTGAGGAGTCGGGTGCATGTTCGGAAAGGGCCGCGTCGGCGAACATGGCGCAACAACTGGATTTCTGCTAATGTCCAACCGAGGAGAACCCACAATGAAGCGACTAATTCTGGCCGTGATGCTCCCCCTAGCGCTAACGATGGTGCGACCGTCGGCAGCTCAAAACTACTCCCCCACCTGGGAATCCATTGACAATCGCCCCACCCCCGCGTGGTTTGACGAGGCCAAGTTCGGCATCTTCATCCACTGGGGCGTTTATTCGGTCCCGGCCTTTGCAGACCCACAGTCAAAGATCGGCGAAACTTACGCGGAGTGGTATTGGAATCACACGCAGGACAAAAACGGGCCGACGTGGGCATTTCACCTGCTCCACTACGGGGCCAATTTCAAGTACCAGGATTTTGCCGGCGAGTTCAAGGCCGAGCTGTTCAATTCCGATCAGTGGGCCGACCTGTTTCGAAAGTCCGGCGCGCGCTACGTAGTGCTGACCTCAAAACATCACGAGGGCTTCTGCTTATGGCCCTGCCCGGCAAGTTGGAACTGGAACAGCGTGGACGTAGGCCCGCATCGAGACCTGGCCGGAGACCTGAGCAAGGCCGTCACCGCCAAAGGCCTGAATATGGGTTTCTATTACTCGCTCTACGAGTGGTACGATCCGCTCTATTTGAGCCACCTCGACCGCTACGTGAACGAGCACATGATCCCCCAGATGAAAGACCTTGTCGAACGCTACCATCCTTCCATCTTGTGGACCGACGGCGAGTGGGATCACCCGAGCGACCAGTGGCAATCGACGCAGTTCTTGGCCTGGCTTTTCAACGACTCTTCGGTGCGCGAACGCATCGCCATTAACGACCGCTGGGGAAAAGAGACGCGCAGTAAGCACGGCGGGTTCTATACCTCCGAGTACCAGACGTTCCTCCCGGAAGCAGCGCAACTCGGCCCCGCGCACAAGTGGGAAGAATGCCAGGCCATCGGAAAGTCTTTTGGCTATAACCGCGTGGAAGGCCCCGACGACTACAAAACCGCCACCGAGCTGATTCACCTGCTGGCGGACGTGGTTTCGCGCGGGGGCAACCTGAACCTCGACATCGGCCCTACTGCGGATGGACGGGTTCCTGTCATTATGCAGGAACGGCTGCTTCAGATCGGCGCCTGGCTCAAGATCAACGGAGAGGCAATCTATGGAACACGCCCGTGGCGAACGCCGTCAGAGGGGAAAGTTCATTATACCTCAAAGGGTAATATTGTATACGCCATCACTGAAACATGGCCCGGTGCGGAACTGGTGCTCGGCGCGCCCCGAACAACAGCCACCACGACGGTCGAACTGTTAGGTGGGAGCGCGCCGCTCAAGTGGCGGAAGGAGGGCGGGAATCTGCGCATCGAGGTGCCGCCCATTCCTGAATCCGCGCTCTCGTTGCCGGAAGCTTATGTTTTTAGGCTGACCGGCGTGCAATAGTGGCAAGCCTGGTGGTTGCCGCAGGGCCGCCACGAGGGCCGGCCCTGCATCTCAACCAGGCCCGAGGAGGATTACATGAAACACCTACAGTTGTTCCCGCTGATGTTCGTGTTGGTGGGCGCCGGCGCCGCAGTCTCATATGGCGCTGACAACGCGCAGCCGATCGTTGAGTCCCTGGGTCATGTGGGCTTGGATATCTCAGACCTCGCGCCGGCTTTGCACTTTTATGTTGACCAGCTTGGTTTGAGAGAGGCCTTCCGCCTCAAGCGCCCGGATGGTACGCCGTGGCTGATTTATCTGCGCGTGGCCGACAGCAATACGTTCATCGAGTTGTTTCCTGGAAGCAAGAAGCCTTCGGCAGCGGCCGCGTCCTCGTCCAACCACCTCGGCCTGTTTGTGAAGGACCTGCAAGCCACACTACATGCACTGAAAGACAGAGGGTACCCGCTTCCGGCCGATGCTTTCGAGAAAGCAGCCAAAGTTCAGGCGGATAACACGCTGCTCTATTTCATCAAAGATCCGGACGGAAACAAAATTGAGCTAAGCCAACTGCGGCCCGATTCGCTTCAGGTTACGTCGCGGAAGAAGAAGTAACTCGAATCACCGCGACAGCACGGCCAGCAGCGCCTGGTAGCCATCCACGAGCAGGCCCTCGTAGCCATGCGGGGTTCCGTCCCAGGCTTTCCAGTCGTAGCTCATGCCGTCGGGCGCTGTGCCCTGGAAGCCGCCTTTCTCAAATCCTTGCAACATGGGGACCAGGATCGCATCCGCCTCCTTGTGACGCCCTAACTGGTACAAAGCCTGGAGGGTGAAGTAGGCATAGCAGGCAGTGGCCCCGCCATTTTCGTAAATCTCAAAGCCATCGGACCCGTCAGCCTTTTCAGGTCCGCCAAAGCGCTTGTCGTGATCGACGTAGTCTTCGCGACGAATGGGAATCAGGTTGCCGGGCAGACCATACTCGAAATGTGTATAGCCGACCTCTTTCATCTTGGCTAGCAGGCGGTCCATGATCTGATTCGCTTGATCGTGGGGAAGTAAACCATACGTGATGGCCACGCTGCTGACGAAGAGAAAGTAATAATCGTGCAGCTTGCCGTCTGCGCTCTTCCAGCCCGCCAGCACTCCGGTGGCGGGATTATAGAAGGTGTTGAAATACACAGAGCGAAGCTTCTCGGCGCGCGAGGAATAAAGCTGCGCGTCTTCAGGCTTATTTGCCCGCCGCGCCATTTCGGTCATGCCGAGAAGGGCGTGGTACGCAAGGGCATTCGAGTATGCGTCCTTGTGCCCAAAGCCGATGGTGTCCCACCAATTTGCAGGGCGCAAAGCGATCTGCTTCGGCCAGGAGCCGGAATTGCCGCTGGCGGGGTATTCCAGCAGCCCGTCGCCGTCCTGATCCATGGCGAGCATTTTGCCAGCCCAGTCTTTCAAGCCTGCATAGTTCTTTTCGAGCCACGCGTCATCATTGCTGCTGCGGGCATAATCCCAAGCGGCAATAAGCAAGGAGGGATAAGTATCCAGATAGTTGAAGCGAGTGGTCGGGTCGTTGGGAGCGTAACCCGCCATGCCGTATGCTTTCATCCCGCTGAGGTAGCGGTCCAGCGTCGCCCGGATCAGGTCGAGCGCAGTCAGGCCGGGCGCAAGGGGAGGTGTGCGCGCCGCCACCGAGGAGTATTCAAAAACCGTGAATGCGCAAGGGTCACTGGCGGCGTGGTTGGCCAGCACGCGCAAGCGAGGATTGAGCTGAAAAATGTTGAGCCAGTTGCGGCGAAAACCGTTAAAACGGGGGTCTTGCTCGATTGCCGGCACGCTGGGATGAATGGCCACGATTTCCAGGGAGTAATCAATTTGAGGCCGGGCGGAAGAGGCGGCAGGAAATGTCACCTTCACGAAATCGTTCGCCTGTTGCCCTTCCGGGTAGCGGAATGCGTCGTAGCCTAACGCCAGCCCAGCGCCCGCGCTCGAGGTAATTCGGAACGTCCCCTGGTCGGGCAGGTGCAGCAGCGCCGGCAGGCGGACGCTTCCGTCGTCATTCATCATCCCCAGAAGCGTTGCATGGTTAATGTGGGGATTGAAATTGAGCACCAGAGCAGGGGGAGGGTTCTCTGCGGAGTAAGAGGAGTGCAGATACAGGCTGCGTGCCGAGCAATCGAATGTCCAGGCGGGCGCCGCCGCCACGGGCGCGCCCACAAGCCGGTATTCAAATTTCGAGCCGGTATGGCTCAAGGCATAGTGATCCCCTGACGGCGTGAGGGGCCGGAGCGAACTTACGCTCAGTTTGCTCGTGCCCAAAGAATCCACGGCCAGCACCACGAAGGCAGGCTGGTGCGGTGCGAATTCCAGGCGCAGGAAGGCGGATTGGTATTTGCCCGGTTCTTGTCCGGCAAACGAGGTGAGAACAATGAATAGGGGTATTAACAGAAAAACTCTCTTGAGCATAGCTTCTTCTCCCGTTATAGCTGTTAGGTGCGCAGCGTGGCGTCGCGTGGCCCGTAAACCTGGTCGGGAAGTGAATTCCGGGTGGAGGTTCAAGGATAGGATGGGTGCGTTCGCGGCCAGTGCGTTTCTCTGACAACCAGACGAACGCCGCGTGGGCGCCGATGAAGGATGCGCCCACGCGGCGGCAAAGTCTCCCCTTATAGGGTCGGCGCTGGCTGGGGAGGCTCGGTTATGGGCATTACTTCTTCAGGCTTCTTAACGGCCTTGACAGTTTTCTTGGGTTGCTTCTTGGGAGCTTTCTTCACCTGCTTCTTTTTCCCTGCCATGGTGCGGATGCCTCCTGTTTGGGATGTTCACTTCAAGTTGATGTTGGATTGGCGATTCCGCGTCTGCGGGATCCCCAGGTGGCGGCGCAAAACCGCCTCTCGATCAAACTTTTCTTGCGACCCCCTACGTGTGGTGTAGACCTTGTGTTGAGGTGGAACTCGACCAACGGGATTGATTTTAGAGGCGTGAGGGCCAGTTGTCAATGCTTCTGAAGTCGCTGTCCCCTGCGGCGTCAACGCAGGCGTGTGACTTGGGCAGGTAGAGTGTGGGCACCCGGTCATTGCCCACCACATGATTTTGCAGACCACAATACTGGCGGGTGCTTTTCACCTGAGTTGCGCGGTGGGGCCGGGCAGCACGCGTTTCAGTGCGTCGGCCATTTCGGCTGGCTTAAAGCCAAAAGGTCCAGGGTAGCTTTTATAGGCTACATTACCATCCCGGTCGAGGACGTAAATGCGGTCGGGCCAGGCGGTGTAGGCGGTTTCGGTGGAGTTCGCCAGGTCGTCGACCAGGGGCGGGATTTTGAGCGTCAACTTGGTCAGGCAGGTTTCCGCCAGCGAGCAGCGCTCCTCGAGAGTCTTGGGGCTGCCCACGCTGATCTTCTCTTTAAGGTTATCCTCGTCCTGCCAGGCGTCCACGGGATGAGCTTCCATGATGTAAACGACAAAGAAGGCAGCCTTCGTCTGGTATTGGTCGTAGAGTTTGTTGAGCTCGGGAACCTCCCGGCGAAACGGCGGTCAGGTGTAGCTGCCGAAGATCAGCACCACCGGTTTGTGCCCGCGGAAGGACGAGAGGCGAACCCGCGCCTTCCGGTCAACCGTGGGAAGACTGAATTCCGGCGCCAGGTCGCCCACCTGCAAGTGTCCGGCACGGGCAAGAAACCAGAGCGGCTTTAAGGGGATGATCATAAACAGCGGCCTCGGCACCTTCGACATCACCTGGCCGAAGAGTGCCGGTTGCCGCATGACCCCGAGCAATGCTGCCAGCATTACGACATAAATTAAAGCGACATACCATGCCACGGTCTTTAGTTTTTCCACGTTCAGACTCCGAAGAAAAGAATAGGCAGCCATACCTTACACCAAATCCAAGGCTGCAAGCAATTCCTCCACGTTGGTTTCGTCCACGACCAAACTCAGGCTCTCGGCGCGAAGGTTTTCCAGCTCGTCGAAGGCTCGGAAGAGCCTCATCTTGGCGAGGGCATATTGCTCGCTGGGGTCGAGTTCCCTCGAATGGGCCGCGCGGCAGGCAGCGAGCGCCCGGTCGGAGACGAAAACCCGCAATTCAAAGGGCGGCCTCTGGTCCGCTGTCAGCACAAAGACATAGTCGCTCCCGGGGCCAAGTGCGGCCGGCCGCACCAGGCTGCGTCGCGACTCAAAGAAGTAGCGGTAGGCGATCCCGGTTTCAGCAGCGTAGGTTTTGTAACGTCGAGCCATGTTTGAAGGAGGAGTCCGCAGTCCGAAGCAAAAGGGGCTAGGGACTGGGGGCTAGGGGCTAGGGGGTTGGCAACGGTTAAAGGCTAAATGAAGGTTTACATTTACCCCTTAGACTTTAACCTTCCCTAGCCCCTAGCCCCCAGTCCCTAGCCCCTACTCCTGAATCCTGACTCCTGAATCCTGAACCCTGTTCGTTGGCGCGAGCTTGTCCAGCGGTCCGGAAAAGTCGAGCTCGGGAGGCGATGACCCTGGGTCGACGTCATCGGAGCGATTCAGCCACCGGCGTCGAACGTGGGCCAGGTCGGCCGCCACGCGCACAGTCACCGGCCCTTCGAACGGGCGGCTGGCGGACAGGCTGAGCCGGGCGCCGGAGCATTCCAGATTGGTCTTCTTCAACACCACGGCGCGGTCGTGAATCTGAAGATCCAGGGCCACGGCATGGAATGTCACCGGCCCGCGAACCGGCTCCAAGGCGCCCTGCCCGGAAAGGCGCGCAAACGCGTCCAGAGGGTCGAACCCAGCCAAGGAGAGGGACTTGGCAACCACCGCCACGTGTCCCTCGAGATTCTGGCTCATTTCTTCGCGGCTCAGTCCCCCAGTTTCGACGTGTCCGTTGAGGCTCATCGACCCACGCGCGCCGCGCAAAGCGTGAGGCAGGTGCGCCGCCAGCGATTGCACCGCAATGCCGGACAAGGAAACATCCGCAGTCAGGTGAGCCGGCCTCCCCGAGAGGTCCAGCCGCCCGCTGAGGCGACCCTGCGCTCCGCCAATTTGGAACGCCGCTTTGGACAGTCGAATTACCCGCCCTATAACCTCCGCATTGGTCTGGAACTCGTCCACACTGATATTCCGGTAGGTAACCTTGGACGCCGAGAAACGGCCACGAGCATTCAAGGACGAAAACAGGTTCGAGGCCGCCTCTCGTTGTCCGGCAAACGAGGCAAGGCCTGGAAAAGTCTGGACGAGTGGTCCAGGATTGCGATGGGGAAGGGCCACAAACCACGAGGCTCCCTGCCCGAGGTCGAGACTGTCGGTGTGAAGGTCGAAGATCCAAGGGTTGCGGCCGTCACCGTGGTGTTCCAACCGCCCGGAAAAGACGCTGGTGCCCAGCACGGCCGCGAGGTGGTCAACGATGATTTCAGTGCCGTTGACCTGGAGACTGGCGCGAGGAACGTTGATCGGCTCAGTAAAACCGGGAATGACCAAGCGGGCGGAGCGCAGCTCCGCACGACCCTTCAGGGCGGGCCAGGCAGGCGAATTCAACGAGCCTGCAAAACGAAACGAGGCAGTCCCATAGCCGAGAGCGTTCCACCCTTGGAGCGTGCGCATCCCGAGGGCGCGGCCGAAGTCGAGGACATTTCGAAGGGGCGTGGCTTTACAGGAAAAGGTGAACTCGTAGGGGTACGTCTTCGTGCTTCGATCGAGTGAGCCTTCAGCCTCGAGGACCACGCGCGGCGCCAAAGTGATCCGCGCCGGTGCGAGCTGCGCCCCGTCGTTATCAATTTGTATCGAGAGGTCGGACACCGGGAAGCTTGCGCTGCGCGTGTTGAGCACCACGTTACGCGCCCCCACGTTGCCGCTGAAGCGCAGTTCGTCCGAAGGTCCCTGGATGGCCAAGCTTCCATCCACTCGACCTCGCAATCCGAAGCCCCCCGGCAACGTCCAAAACCGCCCCGCCAGCGCCATCAGATCCTCCAGGCGGGAACGCTCGAGTGCCAGGGACAGGTCCAACTCCGGCGACCTGGGAAAATAATCAATGGCGCCGGAAAGGCGAAAATGGGAATCTGCAAAAGAGGCGTCGGCGCTCTCGACGATCCCCGGACGTTGATCGCCCACGGCATGGAATCAGAGGGCGGGATTCGCTCCCACTGGTGCAGTTCGCTGAGCCTGCCCCGTCCTTCGAAGTTGAACCTTCGAATCGACCCGGTGGCGCGCAGTTCGGCGTCCACGACGCCGTACATTCCGGTGGCGCGCCCTGTCACCAGGGGCGCCCAATCATAGACCAGCGCCTCGCGCGCTCGGACCACGATATTCAGCGGCCCCAGCAAATCCCTGCCGGGAGTCCAATCACCGGTAAGTTCGACAGCTCCCGGTGTGGGCAAAGCAAGGTCGGTGCGTACCGGGTAGCCTGCCAGCCGGAATCGCATGTGATTGCGGGTCGAATCGATACTCAACTGGGCGCTTAACCCTGTAATCGCAAGCGGCTTCTTGTTTTCGCCCAACTTGAAATTAACGCGACCGTCTTCCACTTCCCAATCCGGCGAGACGGCCGGGGCGCTCAAGCGCGGCCTTCCGTTCTTCAAATCCGCCGCGCTGAGGACGTTGGGGGAAAGTCCGCTCGTGAGGTCGGCGCCCGTCGAAGCGACAAGCAGACGCTCGATGTTCCAACCCCCTCCCACCTTACGCACCAGGTTGATATTGGGATGTTGCAGTCGAAAGTGGGAGAAACCGAGGCGCGCGCCCAGCAAGCTCTGCCAGCGGACATCGCATTCGATGCGATCAACGCGGACGAATGGCTCGGAGCCGAAACCCGGGTCCTCATGAATGACGGCATTCTCAATCACGAAGCCCGGCCGCGGAAGTACCTGAAACCAAACTCGACCGAAAGTGACGTGCCGGTGAAGGGTCCGCTCCAGGCTTGCCTGAAGGCCGCGGCGGTAGCGATCAGCGCTGATATAAGAGGGAATGATCCATGCTGCGAGCCCGCTCAGGAGAAGAGCCAGCGAAGCGATTCGCGCGCGTCGGTGGACCCGAGGACTCATCAGCGCACCATCGGCAAGGCGATTCGAGCACGTGCGTAAACCGGAGAGCGCATCAACGCACCATCTTCAAAGTGCGCCGCCAACGTGTCCTGGTAGGGAAATGGAAGATTATGCTAAAAGTCTGAGAGAGCCAGTCGCTCCAGGCAGTGTGCATATACTCGTCACGAGGCGTCTCGTACGACCAGTAGATCAGCAGAGGACGGCCCGAAATCAACTCCCGCGGAACGAAGCCCCAGAAACGGCTATCCCAACTCTGCTCGCGGTTGTCTCCCATGGCGAAGTAATGCCCCGCGGGAACGACCAATTCTCCCTCCTTGTCGACGTGGTTCGGCATATCGGCAGTCCAGAGCGCCGTTGAACCCTGGAGATACTCCGAGTCGGGGGGCGGGAAATCGTCACCCGAACGCTCCATATCCGGCCAGGCGTGGTAGACGTAGGGCTCCGTGAGGGGCTGCCCGTTCACACAGACTTGCCGATGGAAGATGCGAATTCGATCACCGGGCAGACCGATGACACGCTTCACGAAATGTTCGCCGGGCTCCGATTGCTCTTCCGCCGGTCCGGGGAATTTGAAGACCAGGACGTCGCCGTGGTGGACGTCTCGATAAGGCAGAAAGCGAGCCAGCGTGCTGCCATGGTAAGCGAAGGCAAACTTGTTCACCAGCAGGTGGTCGCCGATCAGCAGGGTGTTTTCCATCGAGCCGGTAGGAATTTTGAAAGCCTGAATCACGAAGGTAGTTCCGAAGACCGCCAGGATGACCGTGACGATCAAGGACTCGAAGGTGTCCCGCAGGGAAGATTTCTTATAGACCTCAGCCATTTCCTACCGTCTTCTCGCGCATGCGTTCCAGGACCACGCGCGCAGCTTCCTGCTCGGCGGCCTTCTTGCTCGTGCCTCGCCCGCGCGCCACCACCTTGTCACCCGCCAGCACTTCCACGGTGAAGGTTTTTTGGTGTTCGGGCCCCGTCTCCTCCACTACCTGGTACTCTGCCGGAGATTTGCGAAACGCCTGAAGATACTCCTGTAGCGCCGACTTGTAGTCGACGGTAAACAGTTCCTCCCCCGAGGCAGCCAAGTCCGCTGGAAGAATAAAGCTCGCAACGAACCCTCTCGCAGCCTCGAGTCCCCCATCCCGGAAGAGTGCGGCGACCAGCGCCTCCAAAGCATTCACGAAGAGCGCGGACTTGTTCCGCCCTCCGGTTTTCTCTTCTCCACGTCCCAGACGCAGATAGGTCCCGAGTTCCAGGCGCGCCCCTACCCTGCCGAGATGCGCCGCCGCCACCAGGCGAGCCCTGGCTCGAGTGAGTTGCCCTTCCTCCCACTCGGGAAAGGCATTCACCAAGGCAACACTCACCAGAAAATTCAGCACCGCGTCGCCCAGAAACTCGAGCTGCTCGTTGTCTCGACAACTCCCTGGCGTCTCCCGGGCGTAAGAAGAGTGCGTAAGCGCTTCCAAAAGAAGTTGGGGGTTTTGGAAACGATAGCCGATCAAGTCTTCCAGGAGATGAACAGGGTTCTCAGTCATGCATCGAAGCCGCTAAACCATCGAACAGGGAAACTGCCGAAATCTCCCCAGGTTTCAGGCGCGGCCAATCAATGGGCGGCTTTCGCCTTTTTTAGTTCCGCAATCTGCTGGTCGGCATAGGTCTTGATCAACGTGCCTTGCCCGAGCTCGCCGGATTTGGTAAATGCTTGAATGGCGTCGTCAATTTTGCCATCCATCCTGTAGGTCTCGCCCAGGCGATAGTAGTCCCGAGGATCCGGGTGAGCGCTGTTGGTGACGGCAAGGTTGAATTCCTGTTCAGCCTTCCCCAACTCTGCCTTGTCCGGTCCCGACAAAGCCTGGTTTGCCAGATCAAGATGGACCATGCCGAGAGGTCCGTGAACCTGGCTGCCGATCTCCCCCAGGCGCTTCTGGTAATCCGCATCCGACTCGTTGGGCTGCTTGGGAAGCTTCGCAATAAGCTCCAGCGCGTGATCGGCTCGGGTCTGGGTATCCTGGAGGATTTTCTCTTGTTCTGCCTTGTGGTTGTTCAAGTATTGCGGCTGCGGCGTTATCCCGATATTTAAAACCAGGCTCATCAGGTTATCGCCATTCAACTTCAGACTCTTGTCAGTGTAGTCGGCGACCTTCTCCACCTCGCCCTTCTGTTGATAAGCATTCGCCTCGAAGGAATAAACATAGGTGAGCGCGGGGCTGTCGGGATACTTCTTGGCAAAGTCATCACTCGCGGCGATCGCTTTATCCGGGTCCAACTCGGACTTGATGGCATCGTAGGCCGCGGCTTGCTCTTTCGGAATATTCTGGCTCCCGCCCTGCCCTCCCATGCTCATTTTCGCGTTTTGCGCGCGGGCCTTTGGGCCAGCTTCCTTCACCGCTTGGATAACCTCGTCGCTGGCTTTAGCCTTGCGCAGCTTTTTCTCGATGTCCGGGGTCATGTCAAAGTCTACGCCGCGATCCTTCACGTCCTTAATCACGGTTTCCGCCGGGGAGCTCTTAATCTCCTTCGTCACTTCCTTCTCACTCAGCGCCACGGGCCCCTGAGGGTTCTTCGCCTTTTGGTTGGTCGTCACTTGGGTCGCCATCTGCTGAGTTTGATTCCCTTGCTGCGTCTGCTGCTCGGTGGTGGGTTGTTGCTGTTGGGAAGTAGGGCTCGTAGGCTGGGTCCCTCTCTGTGCAAACAGACTGCCCACTAAACCGAGTACTGCTAATACCGTAATAATTCCTTTGAGTCTCATGATGCCTCTCGACTTCTGAATTCAACCTGCCTCATTCTATACAGCTTTAGATGCGTTGAGAGTACAAGAACGGCGTACTTATGTCAATCCGCGCCTGCCTCCAGAGCCTCTTTACATGACTCGCAACACGGGCCTTTACAAGCTGCGGAAAAGCCCCTTCCCTTGTCATTCCGAGCGAAGCGAGGAATCTTGCTCTGAGAATTTTCAAGGCACTGCGAGATTCCTCGTCGCCTGCGGCTCCTCGGAATGACAGGCGAAGAAGGTTTCTCCTCAGCCTGTTCAGGCCGACACCTGGCGACCCTTCGCTCCGCTCAGGGCAGGCTTTGAAGGCTGGCGCTACTTCTTGGAACCGAACTGCTGCGCTTCGCCGGCCTGCACAGCCCGCAGCGCCATGGGGTAGCCGGCAGCGGTCAAGGAAGCCGCCCGGTATTGAGCCAGCGCATCATCGCGCTTCCCCCTCAAGTCATCCAGCCGTCCGAGATAAATGTGCGACCAGGTCACCAGGCGAAGATCGCGCGCCGTGTCCAGGGTCTTGTGAAAATACTCCTCGGCAAGATCAGGCTTACGCATATTGCTCGCCACGATAGCCAACCCGAAGAGCCCGCGCTCGCTCTTGGGATCCTTCTCGAGCACCGCCTGGTAGGCGAGCTTCGCATCGCTGTACTTCCCCTGGAAGAACAGGTTGTCGGCGTCGTCGAGCTTCAGTTCTTCCTCGGTTTTTGCGGGGGCCGCGGGGGTCTTAACTCGAATGACCGGCGGGGTGAACGTCACCTTTGCCAGCCTGCGCTCCTCAGCGAGGGGGTCGATCTTGTCGATCATGGGCTTGTAGTACACTTTCATCGACGCATCTTGCTTCTCAAAATCCAGGAGCGACTCGTAGAAATAGCGGATCAGGATTAATCCCGATGCTGTCAGCTCCGTCAGCTTCTTCTCGGCGTCCGCTGGCGGCAGCTTGTCCAGACGCAATTCGGCAGCCCGAATCAGGCATTCGGTGACGAGCAGAGGGTAGTCCGCCTTAAAGGAAGAATCGAGAGCCGGCGCTTTAAAGGCGATTCCGCGTATCCGGTTCTTTGCGTTGATATCGTCGGCGTACTGGGCGGCGAGCGGATCCAGCAGAAAGTGAAGGTATTGGTGGCGGATTTCGTCAATCTCCGGCTGCTGCAAGGCCGTAATCACAAGGTAGTAATCCATCCCGTAAATCCGCGCCTGCGCCGTGCCCGGAGCCCCCAAGAGGTCCAGGTCGATGCGGTAGGTTCGGCCCAAGTACCCACCGACCGGAAAGCGGAAGTACGTGTCCGTCATCAGAATGGCTTGACGCACCAACTGCGAGTAGCGAGCTTGTGCATCGCGGTAACGCGGCTGCAGGCTGGTCCAAAGATCGTGGAGCTTCGCCTGCGCGTAAAAGGTCTTAAGGATGGGGACGAGTCCGGACACCGCCTTGGCGTCGGGGGGGAGATCCGCTTGCGGAACCGTCGGTTTAAAGTCAGGAGGCGGACCCAGCAGAAGAGCCAACGAAATGTACTGGCCAAGGTCAGCGCCAGGGTCGCCCTCCACGCGATGCTCGGAAAAGAAACCCGGCAGGCGTTTTGCGACCGGCGCAGCCGCCTGGTCCAGATAACTTCTCACCACCTGGCGAGCGTCATCTGCGCTCGCGAGCCCCAGCCCGGTGTCATAGCCACCCGCGTTGAGAGCCGCCATGACGCAAAACACCTGCTCGCTCGGCTCGAGAACAACCCTGCCTTCCTGCTGTTGGGCGCGCGCCGGCAGCCCGGCCAGAAGGAGCGACAGGACAACTGTCGTGATTCGGACTGCGCTTGAACCTGGGAATGAAGGTGGGCGGGAGTGAGAGCGGCCCCGCTGCCTGCGCCGCCGGGGCAGTGCTTGCCCCGGACGGCCGGCAGGGCCGCCTCGATAGGATCGGGGATACGCCAAGATGGTAGGGAGAGCCTCCAAGATGAATGCAACCCAAAGACTAGCCTCGGACGGTGATCCTGCGGAGGGACAAAACAAATTGCCCATCCGTCGGCTGGCCGTACCACGTCGCGGGCTGGAAATTACTGAAGTAAATCACCCGGTCGAGTTGCCTCAGTAACTCCGGCGACGTGGCGCCCGACAGCACACGATACCCCATAGCGCGGCCGCCGGCGTCCACCGGCACCACCACGATCACCGGCGCGTCCGGCGTATTGAAGTCAATCGGCGCGAGCTCCAGAACCGCGGGAGGCGTCGGCGAGCCCAGAGGTACGTCCGGGGTCTTGCTGACCGGCACGACCAGCGAGCCCATAATCAGGCAGAAGCAAACCACCGCCGCCAGGACACCGCCCGAGGCCGGCAAGAGCACCGGCTGAAGGACGTTATCCAGCCACACCCGCAGCCATCCGAGCCACTGTCGATGGGCCTCCCTCGACACTTCGACGCGCAGTCGCAAGGCCAGCTCAGGAGGCACTTGCAGGCGCCTCATGCCGTGCAGGTTTGCCTGCATGGTCTCCCACGCCTCGAGCTCCTGGCGGCAGGACCCGCAGTAGCTCAAATGAAAGCGAATCGACTTCATTGCCTGGGGATCACAAGAACCATCCAGGTGATCCGAGTAATGATTCCGAATTTCAACGCATCCTTCAAACATCGGCTTTACCTAAACAACCCATGAGTTTCCGGCGGAGCAGTTCCCGGCCCCGCATCAGTCGGGATTTCACCGTTCCCTCCGCCACCCCCGTCACGTGCGCAATCTCGTCGTAAGCTAACCCCTCAATTTCCCGGAGAACCACTACCGTGCGATACGGCTGAGCCAGGCTGGCGAGGGCGCGCCGCAGAATCTCCTGCCGTTCCGCCTGCTCGAGAAGCCCATAGGGAGTCTCACCACTAGCCGTGATTTCCGCCACCGATAAAGCCCCTTCGGCGCCCGTGTCGTCAATGGACAGGGGCTCGTGCCAGTGCCGCCGCATCCAGCCGCGCCGATGATTCGAAGCCTCATGAATCGCGATCCTGTAAATCCAGGTCTTCAAACTGCTGTCGCCGTGAAATTGCCTAATCCCCTTGAACACCTTGATGAACACGTCCTGCAGAACGTCCGGCGCCTCCCCAGGATTGTCAAGAATGCGAGAGATGAGGTTGAAGACCGGGTTCTGATAGACTCCCAGCAGGTAAGAGAACGCCGCTTCGGAACCCGCTTGCAGTTCCGCAACCAACGGCGCCTCTTCAACGGCTGCGGCAACCCCCCGATCAAGCGCTATGCCGACGGTGCGCGCGGTGTCTATCACGCCCATACGATACCACTCCCCGGCTCCGACTTCAATACCGCGCTTGCCTTCTTCAACACTATTGACACCGGCAACACCGGATTTGTTCCCAAAACGATTCTGAAAGATCAAACCCGAATTCCGAAGTTGCGAGGCTCTCTGTGACGAAACCCCTCACCCGGCTCGCTACTCTCGCCACCCTCTCCCCAGCGGAGAGGGCTGAAATCAATCATCGTTGACGGCCCTCTCCCTTGGGGAGAGGGTGGTCCGCAGCCGGCGTAGTCATCAGCCGGTGCGGGACGGGTGAGGGGTTGGTTCCGTTACCCCGCGGCCTTCGCGGGTGGCGCATGCGTCCCGAGGTTCTTTGTCGGGACGCCTGCGCCCCTCGCGCGGCTATGGACCTAGCCCTTTTCTCACGGCACTCGGTCTATCGCCAGTCGGGAAGCGTCCTGCGGAAGATAATACCTCCAAGTTTCGATTCTCCCAGCTGTCCCTTTATTTTTATCGGCAACTTTCGCTCAGAAGACTTCATCCAATACGCTTCGCGAACGCAAAGTCAGACGCATCGAGTGAAGTCAGGAGGGGGTTTTATGAAAGCTGCAGTCGTTCCCGCCGTAAGCAGTGCGTGGCAGATCAAAGACGTTTCGCAACCTCAACCCGGGCCCAATCAGGTGCTCGTGAAAATGCATGCAAGCGGCATCTGCTACACCGATGTACATCAAACCCTCGGACATCTCCCCGGACCGTTTCCCCGAATCTTAGGCCACGAGCCGGTGGGCGAGATCGTTGGCGTGGCGCCCAACGTCACGACGCGGAAGGTGGGCGACCGCGTGGGTACCGCCTGGATTCAATCCACCTGCGGGCGCTGCGAATGGTGCCAGCGTGGCCGCAGAATGTTCTGTCCCTATATGAAGGGCACAGGAGTTGACGCACAAGGCGGACACGCCGAGTACATGCTGATGAATGCCGACGCAACGTATTTGATTCCTGACAAGGTTCCCTACGAGCAAGCAGCCCCGATCTTTTGCGCCGGGTATACGGTGTATAGCGGGCTCCGCTGGGCCGATCCGCAGCCGCATGAGCGCGTGGCCGTGCTCGGGATCGGCGGCCTTGGACACCTGGCGGTGCAATACGCGAAGGCAGCCGGCTTCGAGACGATCGCCATTTCCCACTCCCCCGATAAAGACAAGATGATCCGCGATCTCGGCGCGGATGAAATCGTGCGCGACGGAAAGAGCCTCGCCGCAGCGGGAGGCGCCGATGTCATCCTCAGTACTTCCAATTCGACGAAGTCAATGGTGGATAGCATTAAGGGACTGCGGCCGGACGGCCGACTCGTCGCTATGGGTGCTGACGCCGAGCCGATTTCAGTCTCGCTTATGGATCTCATCGGGAAGCGCATTAGAGTAATCGGCAGCAGCCAAAACGGCCCCGAATATCTCTACGAAGCGCTGGATTTCGTAGCGCAGGGAAAAGTAAAAACCATCGTCGAGAAGTACCCATTGGCAGAGGCGCCGAAGGCCTATGAGCGCGTTGCGGAGGGCAAGGCCCGGTTCCGCGCTGTCCTCACAATGTAATCGCCGATCCGAGCAGCAAGGTAGCGCGGACCTGTTCTTGAGGTCCGCGGCCTTTCGTGGTGATGGAGGAAGAACCGCGGACCTGCAAAACAGGTCCGCGCTACACGGCGTGGAACAATTCACTTGGCCGTATAACTACCTCAACGGCGCGGCGTGCTCGCGGACGTAGCTCTCTACTCGAGGGTCGCGATCCGCGCCGGCGGCGCCCGGCGGGATGTAGTGGAATGCTTCGGCGTATTCGACCCCGTATTGCCTGCCTAGTTCGCGGCTGCCGGTCATGACAAAATCCCGGATGTAATTTCGATCGGCGGTCGAGTCGTCGTCACCCAAAAGGGGTAAGCGCTGATTGCGCTTCGCCAGTTCCGCCCTTAGGCGCGAGCCGAGGTGTCCGGCGGGACCTTTCGCCACATTCGCCCGATTCACTTCAACCTTCTTCTCAATCTGCTTGCTGATGTCCACCACCCGGGTGATCTCCGGACGCCGTGCGAAATAGTACTTGTCCTGCACTTCCTTTGGCTCGAGCCCGGCGGCGAACTGCTCCGGATAGTCGTGCGCCCGCCCGGCCATCCAGCACGCCGCTTCCACCGCCTTGGCCAGTGTGTAATGATCAGGATTCTCCTCATCGTGCGCCCAGGGATCCCAGCAAACCACGGTATCCGCCTTGACCAAGCGAATGATAAGTATTAGCCGGCAGATCAGTTCGTTGAGCGAAACATCGGCCATGCGGTGGTTACTGTAGTTGAGGTCGAAGTGGCGACGGCAGCCCAGAAGCTCCGCGATCCGGGCGGTATCGCGCTCGTTGCCGAGCACATTCTCGCCGATCGTTCCCGCCGTTACTAGCCCAGGAGAGTCACCCATGTCATCGTTGGTGGCGCGGACCAGGTAGCCCGTGTAACCCTCTTCGATGAGCTTGGCTACCGTGCCCGAGGCCTCGAGCGCGATGTCATCGGAATGGGCTTGGAGCGCCAGTAACACCTTGCCTTTGTGGGGTTGACCTGCGAGAGGGCGTTCGAGAACAACGCCGCCCGTCGCCGCCGCTTGCTGCTCGGACCCAGGCAGGCTCGACAGGGTCCCGGCAGCCACAAAACCGCTCAGAAGATTGCGCCGTAACATGAGTGCAATTATACTCCGAACTTCAAGGTGCTTCGCGCATTTGGATAAACGGCCAGGCATGGAGTGTTGATGCTGGAGCAGAAGACTGAAGGCAGGCACGATTTGCCCCGCAGCCTCGGGGTGATGGATGCCATCGCGATTGTCATAGGTATCGTGATTGGATCGGGTATTTTTGTGCTGCCCAATCTGATCGCCAGGAACCTGCCCTCTGCCTTCGCCATCATTTCCGCCTGGGTGGTTGCCGGCGTGCTCTCTTTTTTTGGGGCGCTGGCCTATGCCGAGCTTGGGGCGATGATGCCTGCCACCGGGGGTCAATACGTCTACCTGCACGAAGCCTACGGACCAATGTGGGCATTCGTCTCAGGTTGGACATTCATGCTGGCGGTCTTGTCCGGCGGAAGCGCCTGGCTGGCGGTCACGTTTTCAATCTATGCCCGGTATTTCATTCCGCTGACGCCTGCCATGAGCAAGGTTTTATCACTGGCGCTGATTGCGGCCCTTTCAGCGATCAATTACGTGGGCGTTAAAGAAGGCGCCTGGGTGCAGCGCACTTTCACTTACCTCAAGATTGGGGCGCTGCTGGTTCTGATCGGGGCCGCGTTCTTGAACCCGCACAGCGCTCCCGCGGCGGCTTCCTCCGGTGCCGCTTCAGTTTCTCTGGCGCGATTCGGAGTGGCGATGGCGGCTTGCCTGATGGCTTACAACGGGTGGGCCTATGTGAGCTTTGTAGCCGGCGAGGTGAGGAATCCGCAGCGAAACCTGCTGCGTTCACTGGCCATCGGCATGGGGATTGTCGCGGCTTTGTACGTACTTACTAATGTGGGCTACCTGAAAGTGCTGTCGATCCCGCAGATCGCCATGACGGAACGGGTTGGCGCGGATGTGGCCATGCGAACCATGGGCTCGATCGGGGGCGGGTTCGTATCCGCCACCGTGCTGCTCTCGATTGTAGGCGCGGTGAACGGCTGCGTGCTCACCGCCGCTCGCCTGCCCTTCGCTCAGGCGCGGGATGGGCTGTTCTTCGCCCGCTTCGGAGAGGTCCACCCGCGCTTCGAAACGCCCGCCTCCGGAATCCTGTGGGGTGGAATCTGGACGGGCGTCCTCCTCCTCACGGGTTCCTACGAGACGCTCTACTCGTATTCGATCGTCGCGGCCTGGATCTTCTACACCATGAGTGTCGGGGCGGTCTTTATCCTGCGCCGCAAGCTGCCCAATGCGGACCGCCCTTACCGCATGTGGGGCTATCCCGCTACGCCGCTGCTTTTCGTGGCAGTGTCGGTGTGGTTCGTGGTGAATGCCTTCGTCACCCAACCCGGGCCTTCCTTCGCGGCCTGCGCCATCGTCGCCACCGGCGTGCTGGCTTACTGCATCTGGCGCAGAGTCGAATCCGGCCAGGTCAACGGTAATCCGAAATAGGAAGCTGCGCCAATGTTGCGCCTTCGAGAACTTCGGGAAGCTTTGCGCCATCGATTCAGGCGCCAAGAAGGAGCTTAGAAGTCTAGCCTCCGAGTAGTGGTGCGAAGCCCGGCTTAACTCTCAGGTCACCAAGGTCGAATTCTCCCCAGTCTCTGCGCGGAGCTGCATCCAGGTGGCAATGGGAATCCGGCGGAACACTTCGACAAGCTGAGGATCAAATTGTTTAGCACTCATTTGCAAAATTTCATTCCGGGCCGCTTCAAACCCTGGTGCCTTTCTATACGGTCGGTCGGAAGTCATGGCGTCAAGAGTGTCTGCCAGGGCGAATAAGCGTGCCCCAAGTGGGATTTGTGCACCTTTGAGTCCGCCGGGGTAACCTGTCCCATCGAAGCGCTCGTGGTGATGGCGAACAATATCGCAAGCAGGACGCAAAAAAGGAAAGCTCCTAAGTATTCCGTGCCCTGCCTCCGGGTGCTTGCGCATCTCCACCCATTCCTCGGGAGTGAGCTTGGCGGGCTTCCTCAGGATCGCGTCCGAGACTGCAATCTTGCCGATGTCGTGCAAAAAAGCGCCCCGTTCGAGCCACGGCAAAAGCTCAGCCGGGTATCCCGCGAGCTGCGCCAGCAGGCGCGTATAGGCGCGCACGCGGTGGGAATGGCCAAATGTTTCGTGGTCGCGCGCATCGAGCGCCGTCACCAGCGCTTCCATGGCTTCCAGGCAAGTGGACTCGAGATTGCTCAGGGCTGCCGCGTGTTCGGCCGCCGGATGCTGTGCGCTCGTTTCGAGAGAAGCGGCGGAGAGTTGATCCCATTGGTGTTGCAGAGCCGACAGTTCGGTAAGGGGTATCTCGAGGCCCGGCAGATCGCCTTCCAGGCGACACTTCGCTTCGCCTTTCTCAATGTCTTCGGCTGTAGCCAGAGCTACGCGGTTCCGTCCCGCGGTCTTGGCGCGATATAGGGCGGCATCGGCGATGCGGACGAGCGTCTCAAATTTTACTTCACCAAGGTCCCCGAGCGCCGCCACCCCTACGCTGAGGGTCATGGGAATTATACCTTCTGGAGTTTCTATGGCCTTGTGGTCGACGCGAGTGCGAAAGGTTTCGGCAAGGCGAGCGGCGGTAGCAGAATCGCATGCGGGGAACACCGCCATGAACTCGTCTCCACCGTATCGTCCGAGGGAATCATAGGTTCTCATCGTCGCCCGCAGGCGGCGTGAAGCTTCCCGCAATACGGCGTCGCCCGCCGGGTGGCCATAGGTGTCGTTAATTGTCTTGAATCGATCCACGTCGATCATGGCGATGGCAACGGGAGTGTGGGTGCGGGAGGCACGCGCTACTTCCTTAGCCAGGATCGCGAGGATGGTCCTATGGTTCCAAAGATCCGTCAGTGGATCCCGGCTGGCTTGGTCGCGAAGCACCTCCTCGGCGCGCTTTCGTTCAGTAATATCGCTGAAAGTGACCACTGCCCCGACTACATTCCCGGATTCTTTCATGGGCGTGGCGCATAATTGCACCGGAAACCCGCTACCATCCTTTCGCCAATACCAGTCCTCGCAACGCAGCGGGCGGCCCGTGTGCAGGATTGAATGCGCCTGGGGGCAATTGTCGACCGGGTAGGGTGTTCCATCAGGATGGCTGTGGTGAAAGATGGCGTGAGCACTGCGGCCTATAAGTTCCTCCGCTGCATAACCGAGAATTCTGCTGGCGGTGGGATTCACAAAGGTGAGAATGCCCTGCCTGTTCACACCATAGATCCCTTCGCCTGCCGCCTCCAGAATCGACTTGATCTGACGGGCGGTGCTCTGGGCTTTCTCTTCGGCCCTCTTGCGCTCAGTGATGTCACGCGCTATCGTGGCCACCCCCGTCACCTCTCCACGGGAGTCGAGGAGCGGGAACACACTCAGCGAAACATCCACCAGGCTCCCATCTTTCCGAACCCGTGCCGTCTCCAATTGCTCAATGGAACCGCCGCGCCGAAGACTTGCGAAGATTTGTTGAGCCTCCTCGGCCCGCTCGGCCGGATCGAGGGCGGAAATA
Organism: Terriglobia bacterium; assembly: GCA_049508935.1. Taxonomy (GTDB): domain Bacteria; phylum Acidobacteriota; class Terriglobia; order UBA7540; family UBA7540; genus CAVROP01. Next base: position 26,403 of record JBELAJ010000115.1, read on the forward strand.
GGTTGCCCCAAAATCTCTCTCGCGGAATAGCCGAAAAGTGTCTCTGCGCCTTTGTTCCAGCTCGTAATAAAGCCTTCCAAGGTTGTGCCAACAATCCCTTCGCCAGACGACTCCACAATTGTGGCCAGCCGGAGATGCGATTCCAAAGCTCGCTCGTTCTCACGGCGAAGGCGTCTTTCCTCCAGCGCCCGGTTAACTGCGGTTGGCAATCGTGCGGGGCGGTCCTTCAGAACGAAGTCCGCCGCGCCCTGCTTGATGCATTCTGCCGCAGCTTCGTCGCCCAGAACGCCTGTCACCACGATGAGCGGAACATCCTTGTTTGAGTGCTTTAAGACCTCCAGCGCGTCGAGCGCAGACCAATCGCGAAGGTTGAAATCGGCCAGAATCACATCGTGCTCGGCTTGCTCGAGGCGGTCCCGGAAGAATTCCAGGTCGTCCGTGACCTCGAATTGCACTCTGTACCCCCCGCCCTCGAGTACGCTCGCCGTCAGCCTTGCGTCGCGCGGGTCATCTTCCAGGATGAGCGCGAGTAAGGGAGGCGAAGACATGCTTAATCCGTTAGGTGACGTTTCATCCATCGGGGAATTACCGTCAGTTTTGATTTTGGCGCCTGGCAGAATACTGATACGCCTTGCTTGCCGCGAATGGTTCTTCGACTAGGACAAAGGAAAACGCAAACCGGCCTCAGCCCAGTTTTGTCTCCGGGTCCGGCGTAACCAACGTCATCCGCTCCTTCCTCCATTCGCTCCCATCGGCAGAACTCGCCGCGCCATAAGACCAGACGTTCGGTCAGGCCCCCATTTTTCCGAACTCGCGCCGTCTCCAATTGCTCAATGCACCCGCCGCGCCTCATGCGTTGACCCCCTGCGCCGCCGGTCCTTTGTTTTCTATAACATTCTCGCTTTGTTCCGGCGATTTTGATGTTTCAACGCCGTGGTCCGCAGCAAGGTTCGTGGTGCGGGCGTCCCGCCCGCTGTGGCGCGGGCATTCCTTCGCTCCGCTCAGGACAGGCTCTGCCCGCGAGTTCTTGCGGGGGCGGGACGCCCCCGCGACCGCGGGCGGGACGCCCGCGCCACTTTCGCAGGCAGGGTCGTGCCCCACGAGCTTACTCAGTTCCTGCGTCTCCCGGTCGTTCGACTCCTCGCCGGGAGGGATTGTTGACGGTCCCGTAGGGGCGGTTCGCGAACCGCCCCTACACTGCTGCGCATGTTCTTTGCGCATGGTCAGGATGATCTTGACCTTGCGATCAATCGAGCGGTCGAGAGCCATTTCCTGCCGCGCCAGCATCTCCCAGGTCTCCCCCGCCGGAGCCAGGCCCGCGTCCCGCTCGATCGCGTCCTTCTCCTCCTGCGCCTTCACCTCCTCCCCGAACGCCGCTTCCACGGCCGCGGTTTCCTCCTCCAGCAGGCGCACGAGTTCCTGGTGCAGGGCCTCCACACCCGCCTCCCCGCCCATGCATTTGTTCTCGTAATCGCGCAACCCTTGCTCGTCGTTCTTCGCCTGGTACTCGGTCCGATCGATGAACAGCCACAGCAGCCAGCGAAGCCGCGCCGGCCGCCAGCCGATCGCCCCCGGCTGATAAGTTTTGAGCACCCGCGGCTGCCCCGGCGTGAACACCCTCCGGTCGACCTGCTCGCGAATCACCCCCAAGAGCGACAGCAGCAGGCGCAGTTGCACGCAGCGCTCGGCAGGCTCGCCCACGGCAAGGTCGGTCGCGGCGAAATTCGTGGCATCGAAAGTGGCGGCGGCGATCTGGCTGGGGCGCGCGCGCTCGCGCTCCTCGACCGCCTGGAGGGCGCGCCGCATCAGCCCCGTCTCCATGCGCTCGATCCGGTTGCGCCGCCAGTAGAGCTTAGCCAGGTCTTCGGTCTGCCGGTCCCAGAGCGCGTCGCCGGGGCCGTAGGCGGTCGAGAGTTCCCGCTTCAGGGCCGCGAACCGCTCGGGATCTTCGCCCAGTGCCCGCATCACGGCGGCCTCGTTTTCGGCCGCCGCATCACAGCCGTGCTTCAAAGCGTTCATCTTCATGCGCTCTTTTCCGGCCTCGCTGCGGGGCCCGGTGGAGCGCTCGGAATTGTGCCGCGCGGCGTCGACGCGCCGGGGGGTAAGACAAGTAGCTTTGCGTAAAGACATAGTATTCTCCATGGTCAGGAAAGTTCGGGGGCAGGGGCGGTAGAGGAACCGTCCCCACAAAAGGTGAGACACGCGTTCACAGCTCTTACAGGTTAGCAGACTCCGGACTAGGCTGTCAAGCCTATAATGATAAGCTAGACAGTGACGGGATAAGACGGCCCTCTCCCCAAGGGAGAGGGCTGTCGACGTGGGTCTGGCCGGCCGCGGAAATGTGGGTGGCGACGACATTGCATTCTATATCGAGGCTGGCGCGGGGCGAAGCCCTGCGTTGCGTGGAGCCGGAATGAACAGAGACCGCAGAGCTGCGCCAGCCCCGAGGCACTCGAGACTCTGGTTGAATCTTTCGGGCCACACGCGACATCCTTAACATGGGGGAGAAAACTACCGAAGTAGGAGGCACTGTCATGTCACAGAAGCTTGCCGGCAAGGTCGCCATAGTCACGGGAGCGTCGAAGGGGATTGGCGCCTCGATCGCCAAGCATCTTGCAGCAGAAGGCGCCGCGGTAATTGTCAATTACTCCGCCAGCAAAGAGGGCGCGGATCGCGTCGTTGATGAGATCACAGCCCACGGAGGCAAGGCGATGGCAGTCAAGGCCGATGTCACAAAACAGCAGGAGATCGGGCATCTATTTACCGAGACCCAAAACGCCTTTGGCAAGGTAGACATCCTCGTTAACAATGCGGGGATGTATGAGTTCTCTCCGCTCGAAAACATTACCGAGGAACACTTCAGCAGGCTATTCGATCTCAACGTGCTTGGCCTGATTCGTGCTTCGCGGGAAGCGGTGAAGCACTTCGGTCCCGAGGGCGGCAGCATCGTGAATATCAGCTCGATTGTCAGCACCCTGAGCCCTCCGTACGCGTCGGTTTATAGCGCCAGCAAGGCAGCCGTTGACGCCGTGACAAAGTCTTTGGCCAAGGAACTCGGTCCGCGCAAGATTCGAGTTAACGCCATTAATCCCGGATTCGTGCAAACCGAGGGATGGTACGCGGCGGGTTTTGCGGAAAGCGAGGTCACCAAATTCGTGAAATCGCAAACGCCCCTGGGACGTCTGGGACGGCCCGAGGACATTGCTCCGGCGGCGGTATTCTTTGCTTCTTCCGACTCTTCTTGGATCAGCGGTGAAACCCTGCTCATTGCAGGCGGCTTTCGCTAGATCTTGTTTCGACCACAGCGCAGAGTCCCCGGTGCTGGGACTCTGCGGCCCTTCGTGTGAGGTATTCGTACGCGGGCATTGATGATTGAGGAATTATTCAATGCAAAGGCCGCAGAGTTTGAAAGGCACAAACTCTGCGCTCTCCCAAGCCGTTAAAGTGCGGGCAAAGATTTAACGATTCTCACGGTTTCCAAGCTGACATTGATCACTTGCCCCACCAAACGCACAATGTATTCGGGGTCGTCGGGGCGGTTGGGGTCGGAGCGGATGCCGCTGTGCTTGTCTTCCGTCACCTGGTATTGGTCAATCACCCATTCGAGGGCGCTGCGATTGCCCAGGCGGTATTCAAAAGTTTCGGGCGGGATGCCGCCCAGCGTGAGCGTATCGTTCACCTTGAGCGAGCGGTGGTCTTTGGCGAGGCGCATTTCACTTACTACAAGACTGGTTCAGCGGCTTGGAGCGGCAGTTCCATCGCCGGCCGAAGCGCCGAAAGATTCGGGCACTCGCCCCGCCTAATTTGCTCCAGTGCGGCTTCTCGTCGCACATCTTCCCAATCTTCCATGAACCGCACCGCCGAAGCTGTGGCGTACTCCCGATTTATTTCAATCCCCATCCACCTTCGCCCAAGTCGCTCGGCAACGAAGCCAGTGGTGTTCGACCCGGAAAAAACATCGAGCACCATGTCGTCCGGGTCGGTTAGGAATTCGATAAAGAACTGCGGAAGTGCGTCGGGAAATCTTGCTGGGTGGCTTTCAAAGCCATGGGTTTTACAGAGTCTCAGATAGTGAGAATTGCTGTCGGTGTTGGCAATTTGCAGCAAGTTGCTGGGAATCGCGCCACCGTTGTCTTTGTCGAACCGGCTGCTTATATCGTGACCCGAGGGCCTTGACTTCGGCCTATAGAATTTCTCGGCATTCTTCAAAAGCGCATTCATGCGAGGCGAGTACGGGGCGAGTACCTTGCGTACATCCGCCTTGGGAAGGTCCGACTTCGAAAACCACCAAACCGTATTGACGGAATCTTTGACCCTAATCTTCCGTTTATTCACCCACTCGATTGGCGAAGGTAATTTTGCAGGATTATACCAGAAGAACTCCTCGGCCAGACGATACCCCAACTGATCGCAGAAGGCCGTCAATACTCGATAGTTGTAAAGTGAGCGGACAGGTCTTCCCCGCTCGTACGCCCCCCCCAAATCAAGCACAAAGCTCCCAGTAGTTTTCAAAACTCGAAACGCAGCACTTCCGAAACCCAGTAACCATTGGACGTAGTCAGCCTGGGATTCGTTCCCGTAGGTTTTCTCGCGGAGCAGGGCAAAAGGAGGACTCGTAACAATAAGGTCAACCGAATCGACCGGAAGCTGGGAAAGAACCTCGCGGCTATCTCCACACACCTGTACACCGCGATCCGTGGAGTACGACATCTCACAATTTCCGAGTTTCAACATTTCTCAGAGATCCTCGGGGAATTCGGCTCGTGGTCGGAGTTCCCACTTGCGGGCAATCCAACTCTCAACAAATGACCATAAAACGGTAATTGCATAGTGTAGTTGCGGGTGGCTGTCTTGTAGTGGTGCAACAGCACCCGCGATTCTATCGCGGGGTACCACGCCAGCCAGCCACGCCGCCCAGGGCGAGCCACCACCATTGAGAATCTCGACCAGTTCACCAACGGGGAAGTCTGCATTATTGCTATATTGACGGAGCGCTTCGGCGGACCCAGCCGTTACAGATTCATCTTCCGCTTCTCTCAGACTCGCAATAAGAAAAGGTACAGCGCCGGCGCTCAGTTTCACAAGGCTATCAAGAGCCTCTTGGCGGATGTCGAAATCGACATCCGCGAAAGCTCGAATCAGTCGTCTGATGGGTTGTTCACCGCCGATGTGGGCTAAGCTCCACGCGGCAGCGCTACGCAAGAAATAAGGGACTTGCTGATCGTCCAGAATCGTAGAGAGCAGCTC
>JBELAJ010000116.1:0-18235 GCA_049508935.1 Terriglobia bacterium
TGGACGCTGCCACGCGTTCGGAAGAGCCTCTTAACGCTGTTGATTAGAATCATTGGACGCTGCCCGTGGTGCCTGACGAAATTCCACGATACGTCTTAGATACTTAACCTAGTATTACTAGAAGCGTAAGCCATAAGGGCGAGGAACGGGACAGCAGGAAGCTTAAACCGAGCATCCGTCGGCCCCAGAGCGACTGCAAAGATAATGAGACCGTACATTGAGACACTGATTAGAAAGATGGGCTGCCAAATCACCCTGAAGACCTTGCTTCGAAAGGCCGCGAAAAGAAGGCCGAGACCCAGCAAAGTGCCAATGCTTCGCAGAACATCCGTGAAATACGGCATCTCGGTTAGTCCGAGAGGGTTTAAAGGGACGGGAGCAAACATGCAGAATACGAAGGGGCCAATTACAGGAAGCTTGTAAAGGTTTGTTGCGTATCCAAAACCAGTGGTGACGAGGTATTCGGCGCCCCCACCATACATCACCTCTGGAACAACAGTTGTAAAGGAAGAGAAAATGAACCTACTGGCCAACCGGTACAGAAGAATCAAAGAGGCTCCCACCAGGAGACTTACCATGGGACGGTTAATGGATTTCTGCCGGGCTGAGAGCCACAGAGGCAAAGCGCAAAAAGAAATCAGTACGTACGGTGCCCGCAGGTTCCACAAGGCTGCCGTGAGCATGACCAAGAGCCCAAGCTTAATCAAAAGGGACAGTTTGTTGACGGGATCCAAAAGCAGCACTATGCTGGCCATCAAAGCCGCCACAATGCAGTCCTTTAGTACGAGGGAAGAAAAATACAACAACTCCGGCAACGATGCGAGAATGATGAGGAGCATTAGTTTCACGTCAACGGGTCCGAGGCTTTGGGCAAGAAAAACTACGCAAAAGAATATCAGACAAATTGCGCTCAAGTTCACTGCCGTGGTGGCGGCAAAGCGAACTGGTTCCGAATCCTCCAACGGCGCGAACAAATAACCCAGGAAAAAGGGGTAGCCTGTATAATTCATTTCGGGAATCGCCTCTCTTGCCGACCCGACGTCCCAGGGGCTTTGCCTTACCTGAGTGGTGACCCGATTCGCAATAGATAGGTAAAGAAGATCATCAGATCCAGTATGAACACTACCGAAACGCCCAAGGTTCTCCCGGACCACCCCCGAGGCCACGGCGTGCCCCAAAATGAAAACTAGCACAGGAATCCATATGGCTTGTCTTCCCATACTCTTGCACATGAAACAACAGAAAGCTCCTGCAAAGAGCCAGGCTCCGGCGAAAACCGGAAAGGCCCCTAGCGCTTTCAATGGCCAATAGAAGATGAGTGAGCAGATAAGGGCCATGGGGAAGAACAGTAACACGACTAAATGGGACAACGGGATTTTTCGCTCGGCACCAACTGGTTGGTCGACCCCTTGAAGATACTTTGGTAATTTCCTCGGAAGGTAATCCGGCAAAGTAGCTATGGCTCCTGTTTGGCAATCCTGCTGCGCGATGCAGGGGAGGAGATCAGTTTTCTGTTTTGAACAGCAAACACCGCACCGCGAGTCAAGCCGACCGCCTCACGAATTAGAAAGAGGGGGATGACCCAAGGGTGTCCTACGCTATATCGATTAATGAGGCGATGAAAGCAACCTTTAGCAATATGTCCCACCCACCGCGTGGAGGGCAAGGTCTTTAGAGCAAAATAGTAATCCCCAGTGGTCCAACCGATATTGAGCATGCGTAGAATATCCCATGCACGACAGCCTCCAGTGGACATCTTTAAATGGGCCAGACTCGCCTTCGGCTCGAAAAGAACCATGCCTCTGGACTGTGCCGTGGCACGAAAAGCGAAGTCCGTCTCTTCCCTGAACGCATTTTGCACGTATCGTTCGTCAAACCCACCCACCTCCAACGCAAGACGTCGCCGGACGCTGTGATTCCCTCCAAATACCCCCTTAATCCATGCGCGCTCGCCATGGTTGCGTGGGAACTGTAGCTCATGGTCCTTAACTGCTCCGGTATGAACCTGCCGGTCTTTGTTGAGGACCTGGCCGGCCACCAAATCTATGCGCGGGTCGTCGTAGCTTCTTCTGTGGGCCTCCACAAATCCGGGCGAGAGGATCACATCGTCGTCAATGAAAATCACGATGTCGCTCCGCGATTCCAGCAGCGCCCGATTCCTTGCTCCCGGCAAATTGGGCGGAGAATGCTTGATCCATCGAATCCAGCCCTCCTGGTGCCATGCGCTCAAAGCCTGGGAAGTCGTGAACTCATGGTCGGCACTCTGGTCAATAACCAGCACTTCGTCCGCAGGAGAATCCTGCGTTAGAACTTGCCGGATAGTTTCGACGAGGACTCCCTCACGTTGATATGTAGGGATCGCTACACAAACGGTCAACCTATCTTCGCTTGGAGCCCCGGCGACGAACATCTCCTCCGCCACCTTGCCAATGAGCTTTTGCCCTATCAATCCCGCCTCTCAGAATCTATTACTGAATCTAACAAGTACCTCGTCAGATGCGGTTTTCTTCTTGGTTGTCGAAGCTAACGAAGGATTCTCTCCCGATGAGGTAAGGTTCCTGTCGCCCCAAATGTGCTCAACGTCAACTCGCGCGCGGGATAGTTGGCACGCGAAATCCCCCAAGACCAGAAAGGGATGCCGCAGTGAAGTCAGAATCAAGCTACGCTTAGTGGTAGTGGACCTGTAGCCATGGAACCGAACGTGAGCCGCAACCATACTGCGCACGATGGCCCTTTGGGGGGGAGGCATATAGAAGCGCGCGCGCAGGCCAAATGCTGACGCCAACTCCCGAAACGCAGTGACATTCCACCTCGTCAAGTGGTGGGGAGGGTTGTTCAAGGGATAGAAGTTCATGTGCTCAATGGCAATTGGGCAATATGGCGTGCTGATGAAGATCTCTCCGTGGGGTGCCAATAAGCTCACCATCGCACTGAAAAACTCTTTCGGGTTTCTTACGTGCTCGAGGCATTGGAATGAAACAATGTAGTCAAATCGGGCGCCACGTTGGATTTGATCCTCAGAGTATCGTTCGACGGGAAGGGGATAAACCTCCAGGCCTTTTCTGAGGCATTCAAGGACTGCCCCCCGTGCTGTATCGAGGCCAACCGCAACCACGCCGGCTTGGAATTTCGCCTTGTCGAGGAAATTCCCAGACCCGCAACCAATCTCCAGCAGCCGCGGACATTCGCTGGATTGCCTGCCACAGCGCATTACCTGTATAGCTAGTTGCCATTCCCACCTATCTTCCGGATAATAGCCGGGCCTTGACGTCACCCAGTTGTAGAACTCGTCGCTCCCCGGCTGCAGAGGCGAAACGAACTCTAAAAGGCAGGTCTTACACCTCCAGAGCGTGTACTCATCCAAAACAACGTCATCGGGAACGGGCGGATTGAAGTATCGTTCCAGCCCCGCGCGGAGAGTGCCCGCAGGGAGAGTTCGAATCAAGCTCCCATCGCCCCGACATATCGGGCAATAGTGCGCGGCCATCAGGTTGTTGTTCCTGTGTTTCGGTGATCCAGACATTCCCGATAGAATTCCTCAGTAGCTTCAACGCATTTCTCTAGAGAGTAGCGCTGGGCGACTGTCTTCCGGCCATTTGTGGCTAGGCGCGTGGCAAAATCCGGGTCATCCAGGAGGCAGGCAACTTTGCGCCCGACATCCCCGGGGGCATGGGGATCAGCCAAGAGCCCGGTTATTCCGTCCTCGACGGCTTCGGGACCCGACGCAACCTTCGTATAGACGACGGGCGCGCCGCAAGCCATAGCCTCGGGAGGAGATAAACTGAAAGCTTCCACAAAACTCGGCAGAGCAAAAACCTTGGCGTGCGTCATGCATGTCAAGACAGCGGCGCGATCAAGGTGGCCCAGGCAGTGAACGCGCTGGGCGAGATCCGGCCCCAGAATCTCGCGAATATTTTCTGCGATCGAGCGCCCATTTTCTTCCACAAGTGTGCCTGCGTATACCAGATGAAGCTCAGGATGGGTAGGCATAAAATCGCGGGCAGCTTCCGCCAGCACCAGCGCACCCTTTCGCCTGGAAACGCTCCCGGCATACAGGACGTAACTCGCAGGCAGGCCCGGCACTTCTGGGAATGAATTCGGAAGCGGTCCCACGGGGTTATAAATAATCGCTGACAGTTTGGGGGCAATTCCGAAGGTTGTTTGAGTCAAATCCAGGATGAACCGGGAAACCGCGATCCAGTAGAGGTTCGTCCGAAGCGTGCGGCGCTCGTAGAAAGATACACTGCGACGAACATTCTCGCGGGTTTGCCGGGCCATGCAGGTGACGGAATCGTGTAGCCTCAGTATAACCTGACATCCACTCACATTAAAAGGCAAGAATCCTCCGAACTCGGGCGCCTCGATGATGTCAAGCTTCCCGGACCTGACGCGGGAAGAGAGCCATCGGTGTAATCCGATCCGGGCGATCAGGGGACCTAAATAGCGGGTCTTGTTGGCCCGCAGCGTGGTCACTCGGACACCTTGATCCTTGTATTCCTGGTATGCCTCTCCCAAACCCACAACTGTAACCTCGTGTCCTCGCGTGCACATCCCGTGACTCAAGGCTTGCACGAACGTGCCAATCCCGCCGTGGGGCCGTGGAGGGTACTCATTGCAAACATAGGCAATCTTCATGTGCTCTGTCTTTTCCAAGTCGCCACGTAACGAAAGCTGCCAGCGGCGGCGGACGAAAACCTCTCGGCGCCACGAACCAAGGCGAAGTAATCCTCTTCCGGCATGACCCGAAGAACGTGAATAAGGATGAGGTAAACGCCCCCGCCGATGAGCAGAAGTATGGGAATCATGACCGGGTTCGGTTGCCAGCGAAGGACGGCATACGCCGCCAGGGAGGGAAAGGCCGCACAACTCGCAATTTGCACGATGGCTTTGATGGGGTATGCCATGTGAAGCCGCATCAAGAAATACCATACGGTGATGGCAATCATCAGAAACTGCACGATGCCACGCGACCATGCGGCACCCACAGCCCCAGCCTGAGGAATGACGGTAAAACAAGCCATGACTGAAAGGACAGCTCCTAATAGGCCAGCCAAAGCAATAAAGCGCGTTCTTTCCATTGCGTAAAGCACACTAGAGCCCGCGCTTGCAAATCCCATCACCGAAAAGGCAATAGTCACAATTGCGGGCGCAACGGCGGGGGTGAAGGACTTACCGTATATCCGGGGAAGCAGGACAGGGGTCACGGCAGCCAGCAAAAAGCACGTAGGAGCAAGAATGAAGGCCATGAGGCGGGTCACCCGGGCATACTGGTTTTGGAGGGTGACCATTTCTTGCCTCCCATGCAGTTCGGAGAAATGCGGCATCAAAAACCCTGAGAAGAAAATCATAGACTGCTGCGCCAGTGCGGCCAGGCTCAGTCCCACACTGAACATCGCAACTTCATGTGCTCCCCAGTAGTGTTTGAGGAAAAGGAACTCCATCCGGGACCAAACAAACGCCGAGATGACTGCCGCCAGCCAGGTGTAAAAGGCATAACTCCAGACCCGCCGGCGAAGGGAGGGTTTCAAATCAACATCGCACGGAGCGGTCCTAACCATTGACAAGCTCAGGAAAGCTGGCAGGGCCACGCCTGCCAAGTAGCCACCGATCGCTCCAGGGACTCCAAATGCATAGGTCCCGACGGCGACACCAGCCACCAGCAGCAAACCAGACGCGAGGTTCACCCTTGCGATAAGAGCGAACCGCTGGCACCCGGCGAGGAAGGCTTGGTAGAGAAGATTCAGTCCTTGCAAACAATAATAGACGGTAAGCACCATCCAGGCGGAGTGCAGCGCACGCCAGTCACCCGAGAAGAGGGCGATGGTGCCCAAGACGCCCAATCCTGCCAGCATCAGGGCAATGGAGCGGAGGAAAACCCAGCGTGCCAGGAAAGCAGCCTGATGAGGCTTCCCCTGCCCGCGTAGGTCTGCGGAAAAGCGGGTGAGTGTGGTTTGAAAACCAAAGTTCGCGAAGGTTGCCACGGTGTCGGAGAGCCATAGCAGATATACCACGCGCCCAGCGCCATCTGGTCCTAACAAGCGCGCGATGAGTATGCCGGCTACTAACCGTCCCAGCCCAGAACAGAGGGTGGCGGAAGCGCTCCACGCGGATTTTGATGTCAGGGATGAACTGGCTGCCCCGGTCGACTTCGCCTCTCCCCCTTCACCAGGAATCATTGAAGCGCCTCAGGTTGCATCATAAACCGACGTGCCAAAAAGTCATGTTACCGACCAACAGGATTCGCATCGATGGCCCTAAATTAGGCTCTGAGCATCCCGGATGTCCAAATGTGTGACCAACCCCCGCCTGGATCACGGGTTATAGGGGTCGAAATGAAAAGGGCGGATGCTGACATTTCAGCAGCGTGACGCCGACCTGTTCTCAAAGTCTACGGTTTTTTCTCCCGCATGAAACCAAGAGGCATGGACTTTAAGACCGGCTCCGCATTTGGAGAGATGGCCGCGCACACCGCAAACCACGCGGCGTTGGCCGGGATGTGGAAGTTGAAGTCAACAAAGCTGTGTACCAGCAGTCCGCAGCAGCCGATGGCCGCGCCGATTGGAAGCCATCCCTCGCGCTGCCTGAGGCGTTGGCGCAAATTCCTGAACGCCAGCCGGAAGAACAATCCCAGCGCGAACAAGATCAGGGCTCCACCAGCAACGCCCGTTTCCGCGAGGGCCTCGGCGTAGTCGTTGTGGGCGTGGTCCCAAATGAGGTCGCTGGGAAGACTCTGGTATTTGGGGAAGACCGTTTCAAAACTGCCCAGGCCCGTTCCCATCCAGGGATGATCGCGAAGAATCCGGAGGGAGTCGCGGCTCACGGCCAGCCGGTTGCCCAATTCCACTTCGGGTGAATGTGTGCCGTCCCCCATCGTCGCTAGGCGGTCCGCGATTTGGCGCGGCGCCATCCAGAAGAATAGGAGCGCGGCGGCAAGGATCGCAGCCCCCCCCAGCAAGGCCGTGACTTTACGCGCGTGCCGAGGTCCACACTGGAAAACCAGCACCGCTGCCAGCAGGACCTCCACAACCAAGGAGATAAAGCCTCCGCGCGAACCCGCCAGCACCAGGGACACGATCGGGATCAAACCAATAAAGCCGAGTAAAACCGCCGAGGCGCCTTGGCGGAGCGCCGGCAAAAGGCTCGCCACCATCAGCGGAATCAACATCTCCATGAGGCCAGCGTAATGGTTGCGGTTGACGTAGGGCCCAAAAGTCCAACCCGCGGTCTTCACCGTCCAGTAAATCAGCCCTTGGCTCGAAAAGAACTGGAAGATGGCGAAAAGCGCCAGGAGAAACGTGTACGCGATGACCGTCCACCGCAGGAAAGGAGCGGCGAGGTCGCCGCTCCCCTCCCCGGCCCGACGAGGCGGGGCACCGCTCGTCCAGCCTGAGGCGAGGGATGAGCACGCCAGGGCCGGTGCGCTGAAAAGTTGTCCTGCCATGAAGAAAAGAATAAGGTCGGTGGCGAGCTTCAGCAGGGATTCCCGTGTGGCGATGGGATCCATCGTGAGGTGACCCGCGAATTGGATCGTCCCCAAGAGGAAGAAGAGCCCCGCGGGTATCAAGAGCGGCGACCAGAAAATCCTCAGACGACCTTGCCGCGCCCCGGCAATCGACCAGAAAAGGAGCAGAAGAAATGCTACGACCGCCACCCCCCCCCATGCCCATTCCTGGACAGCACCAAAAGCCAACGGCGCCGCGAGCAAAGTGGCTATCAGTAGAGTCCACACCAGGACGTAGGACGGCGGCTGCGGCGCAAGCCCTTCAACGATGGCCGAGTGGGGAGGACGAATCGTAGTGTTAACCGTGAGTGGTGATGCCATGCCGTTAAGTGCGGGAAACCAGGAAGCCAAAAATATGCCGCGCTGCCCGGCCTCCGGGCGCATCCCAGATCCTTAATTCCGGAAGCCAAATCCCCGGACGCAAATTTCCGAAGCGGCGGCAGGTCACGGCCGTTCCGGGCGCACGGAAACAGCATCGAGCCAGAAGCTCCCCGAAATATCCATGGGGAAAGTCCGGCTGCGTGGGCGCCAAACCGAAACCTGAACTGCCTGCGTTTTTGCGCCGGCAGAGAATTTCATTGTGACCGTGTGCCAGGGAGTGCTACCCACCGTTGTATCAGTCCAGGCATTCAAGCAGCTCGGGCAGCCCGGATCGGTCACTCGCAAGCGCGGCCCGCTGTCGGAGGTGATGTCCCTGCTGCGAACGTAAGCCGCGAGTGTGTAGGCCTGGTTAGGGGCCACAGAAAGGATCTGGTAAGCCGGCTCGAATTCATCGTTCTCGCCGACCGGGAAATCGACGCGAAGGCAATGCGTCCCTTCGAAGGGTGACGCGTCGGTGAAATCAACGGAAACGTAGGGCGAGGGCTGCGTGCGCCAGTCAAATCCCGCGCCCAAGGGCGGTTGTTCAAAACCGCCGTTGAAGACCAAATTACCCTGCTCGCTCGCCGGGGGTTTGGCGATGACGCCCCGCCGCTCGAGGTCCAACCAAACCGCCTGTGCCTCCTGGTAGCGGCCGTGACTCAATAAGCGCTCAAGGTAGGGCTGTACGGCCACAAAAGGGAACGGAGAGCCCCTGCCGACGGTCTCGGTCCAAGCCTGATGCGCAGTGTCGAAGTCGTTGTTCGCGCTCAGGAAGTCCGCAAAGGCCAACGCCAGCCTGGGGTCTTTCCCACCGCCCGCGATATTCTCGAGAATCAGCTTCGCGTCGCCATAAGTGTGCAGGGCGAGATCGAAAGTTGGCACCGCATAGTCAAGGCTCAGTTCGAGCAGGCGGCGGAAGCAGGGCAAAGCGGCCTCCGGCCGGTCAGTGCGCAAATGGTGGTTGCCAGCAACCCACCAAAGCAGCGGCACCATGGGGGAAAGAACGAGCGCGCGCTGAAGCGCTTGGTCTGCGCAAGCGTTGTCACGGACGGATTCACAAGCGGAGGCGAGGGTCAGCCAGTAGTCGGATTTGTTGGGATTCAACGCCGTGGCTCGACGCGCCTGCCGAACGCCCTCGGCGAGGTTGGATAGCCCCAGCGAATCGCCATGAAGCTGGCTGAGCCGATCGTGAAGCGCCGGGTTATCGGGATCCAGGGCAAGCCCCTTCTGGACCCCAGAAATCTCGGTCGATTTCCCGAGCGCTGTGACCGCCGCAATCTTTATTGCTTCCGCGCTCCCCACGAGCGCCACCAGCGACGCCAAAGCAAGAAATAGTCCTGAACGCCACCGCGGCCTTAGCGAAAAGTCAATGTAGCTCGCAAAGAGAAAGCGCATGGGCAGGGACTGGTTGACAGAAGTAGGGATTTAGCGGGTAGCAATGATCAGGGTTCTTCTGGCCCGGAGCATTCCCTTCGACATTCCCGCGCGACCAGGAATCCAGGAGGCAACCAAGATGTCACCCCCGCGGTTCCGCTACCCGGGAGGATGTGAACTGGCCACTTCTGAATCCGCCGTTGGCTCTTTGTCATCCGAGTGGTAGTAGTAATTGCCATAATTGCCATAATACCCGTCATGGCGCACGTCCACCTTATTGAGGACGATGCCCAAAACGTTTGCTCCGACATTTTGCAGAATCTTGCGGGCCCGCGTCACAGCTCCTCGGGCGGTTGCTCCACTTTCTACGACAAAAACCACCCCGTCCACCAAGTTCGAGAGGATCATCGCATCCGTGACCGGAAGCACGGGAGGAGAATCAATCACCACGAACTTGAACCGCTTGCGTAATTCTCGGAGCGTTGACTCCATGGTAGAGGAGGAAAGCAGTTGCGCCGGATTGGGGGGCGTGGGACCGGCGGGGAGTGCCCAAAGAGTGGGTACCGGAGCAAACTGTCTCAGCGCCTTCTCGATGCTGTGCGCCCCCGTTAGGAAGCCTGCGAGACCTGTTCCATTAGGCAGATTGAGTGTCTCGCCGATGCTGGGATGGCGAAGGTCCGCATCGATGAGTAGGGTTGGCTCTCCCCTCTGAGCGAGTGCTATCGCCAGGTTGACCGCTGTGATCGTCTTCCCCTCACCGGCTGCAGAGCTGGTTATCAATAACGCCTGGGGCGGTTGCGGGGCATTCGAGAGTATCACCGAAGTCAGGAGAGTTCGGAAGGATTCTGCCATTGCCGAGGAGGGTCGACTCAAAAGCGCTAATCCCTGCGTTGCGGCCGACCTGCCGTTGTTTCCCGAAAGCGATGGAGTTGGTCGCCGAAGCGTATCACGGGCGAGTGGGACAACCGCCAATGCCGGAGCGTTAGCCAATCTCTCTGCCTCATCGATGCTCTTGATCGAGGTGTCCACGGCTTCTTTTACGAAGGCGAGCGCGAGACCGAGAACCGGTCCCACCATCAGGCCGATGAGGATATTAAGAAGCTTTTGAGGACGAACCGGAGACTTGGGAGGTTTTGCCGGGTCGAACACATGAACATTCGTTGCGCGCAGACCTGCCGAAACCGTCGCATCCTTAAGCCGCTGCAGCAGGTTGTCATAAAGCTGTTGATTCGTTTCAGACTCACGCTTCAGGAGATTGTGTTGGATCAGGAGCTGGTCCACTGCTCCCACCTCGACCTTTTCTTTGGCGACGGCAGCCGCGAGGAGCCCCTCCCGCCCTAAAGCGGCCATGTAATCATTCCGGATCCTCTCCACGATCCGTTTTCGCTCTCTCTCGATCAGCGACTGAATCTCATCCACCTGACTCTGCAGCCGTTCAGCTTTGGGGTGTTTGGGCCCAAACTGCTGCAAGGCATCAACGTATTGCGACTTCAGGTCAGCATACTTTTCTTCCAGATGCTGCAAGAGGTCGTTTTGCGCCACGAAGGCGACTTGCGACTCGTTCGAGCGCACCAGTTCATAGACCGACTCCTTTTGCAGCCGATCGCTTTGCGCGTTAGTCAGGTCTCGACTCAGATCAGCCATTCTCTGCTCGACAACACTTTCTTTGTCGCTGATATTGACAATGGCGTTTTGTCTCTCGTAATCGACCAGAGCCTGCTGGGACTTCTCGACTTTGGCTTTCAATTCATCAAGCTGCTGTTCCATCCACCCGGAGGCCTGACGAGTGGCATCGTACTTCTGCCGAAAGTTGTATTCGATGTAGTTGTCCGCTAGCGAGTTTGCGACTTTGGCGGAGAGATTGGGGTCCGCGCTCTCGAAACTGACATTTACCACGTGACTGTCGCGCACCTTCTGGACGTGCAGACAGCGGCTGAATGGCCCCAGAAGCCCGTCCGGCGAAGTAGGGAGCTTAGATGAAAACGGGCCGCTGCTCTGCTGGATGGCGGCGACCCACCGCGGGTCTTTCACCAAGCCGAGTTGCTCAATTGTTCGCGCTGCCAGGCTAACGCCCTCGAGAACCTGGATTTGCGTCCCAATGAAGGCCTCGTCGGTCGGGATCTGACGAAAGAAGTCGTTCAGGGATTGAATCTGAAGCGTGTCGGCCTCGATGTCCAGGCGTGCCGTAGCTTCATAGATCGGCGTCATCTTAAAGGAGGCGATCGCAACCAGGAGTGTCACGATGAGGGCGACGCTTATGATTGTCCAATAACGCTTGTTGATGATGTTCCAGTAAGTTCGCAGATAGCTGAAGCTGTCGAACTCTTGTACCTCGATATCGAGGAGTGGGCCGGCGGGTGAGTGTGCCGCTGCTGGCAACCTTGGCCCGCGCGGCGACATCGCTTCATTTTCAGGCATGTCCTTCACCTCAAAAGGTAATAACCGTCGAGCAGAGTCGGATGGGCACTACGCATTCTCACCAGCGATAGATAATCCCATAAGTGGCGGCGGTGATGGCGGCCTCGGCGGCCCGGTGTAAGGCTCTCTTACCCGTACTTTCTGGGACAAAAAGAATGTCCCTGGCCTGCAGACGGGTATCATGTTCGCGGCCTGCCAGCACATTCGTCAGGTTCACTGCAATTTCTTCGCGCCCATTTATCGCCGCCGGGCTTTTCCGAATGATCATGGCTTTCTTTCGGGCCGCTGTTGGCTTCAGATCCTCGGCTAGCGCCACTGCCTGAATGACCGTCATGTCCTCCTGCCCAGTCTTCAAAGGGAACCCTCCCGGCCGATTCACAGCGCCCACCACATAAATGATCCCGGCGCGCTGAACTGTGACTCTGTCGCCAGGGTACAGATCAACGTTGAGAAGCGGGTCGCCGGTCTCCGTCAGCCGGGTGAGATCCACACTGAAGGTGCTATCGCAAGAAGCCTGCTTGCTTGTGGACCCGCAGGCTTCGGGCGGCTTGATGGCCTGCATGGCAATCACCCCTCGGGTTACAATTGCCAAATTGCCAGCGTCATCGGCAAGGCCTTCTGCCTGTGACAAGACGTCCAATAGCGTGGTCTTTCCAAATACGGGATAGATTTGGGGTCTCTTCACAGCCCCGGCTATGGTGACGGCATGGACGCGAGATTCCCTGGCGGCCACCGTTACACGAGGATGTCTGAAGATCTCTGACTCACGGTATTTCTCGCTGATAAGCTCAGAAAGCTGAGCAGGGGTCCGCCCTGCGGCTACGATAGGTGCAGAGAGCAGGGGTAGCGCGATTTGGCCGGATGGGCTGACACGGTACTCACCGGAAATATCAGGAGCATCATACACGCTGATGATCAGGACATCATCCGGACTAATGATGTAGTCAGGGAGCGCCAGGGAGGAAGCCGTCGGCGGGGCTGATCCCGATACGACTTCTGAGGGATGGCCGATGGCGGCAGAGGTCTGCGCGGCCAGGAGCGGACAGCAGGCCAAGACAAATGCACCGGCGGCCACAAACCTGCTTCCAATGAGCCTTCTCATGGGGCGACGCGGTATGCCAGCCGACAGTATCATTTTGGTGCTCCTCATGATTTGCCTGTGGGGGATTTGTTCTGCTTGCTTCCTGCGTCAGGACATTCGACCACAGAACCCCACGTCCCTCGGGGGCACGGGCGAGGGTTGAATGTGAAGGAACGTCCGGACCCTCGCCGTTCGGGTCTTGGCGCGCGCTCTACCAGCCACGCGTCTACTTCCACCACTGCGGACTTTTGGACGAGTTCAACGGACAGCACCAGGCGGAATCGGTTCTTGTTGCGCACCAATATCCCCTCGATGCCTTCCAGCGGACCGCGCTTGATTCGAACCCAATCTCCGCACTTCAGGAACGGATGGGGTTCTACGTGCGCGCAACCCGCAAGGGTTTGGCGCACGGCCTCGACCTCAACGTCGGGAATGATCGCGGACACGCCTGCGAATCCCACCAAACCCAGGACGCCTAGCGTGGTCAGGATACTGAGCCGCTGTTCAAGTTTCCCTCGCAAGAATCAGGTAGCAGGGAAACAGTGGCGAGGATAGTTCCTTGGTTCGATCACTCCACTGGCGAACCGAGATGTATTGAGGCAGGAATACCTCATATCCCTTGTAGGCCAGAGAACGTGCCGCCAGGTTCTCGTGGTCGTGTCGGGTGTAGATCGCAAACCAACCTACGCTCCCCTGCCGGCAATCCTCAAGTGGTTTGGTGTCGCCCGCCAACATATAGCTCCGCCCTGTGACTCCCAGGAGCCTTCCCCTCCCTGAGCCGCGCTTACGAACGTCCCCGCCGTTCTTGAGGGCAAATTGCCGACGGCCTTGCAGCGCGTCGGCCCAAGCCATCCCCCCCGACAGTTGATCCTTGACTTCCTCTCAACTCTCCTTCAGCTTGCTTCATCGGTGCTGGCAGCCTTTTTCGCATTGAGATCACTGAGCCGCTTTTGCAGGAACCGACCCGTCCCTTGGAAGCTCACGGCAGTTTCGAATCGTGGCTCCTCGTGGAGACGCTGAACGAATCCTTCAAAGTGAATCGTCGTAACTTGTTTCTCCGGGCCCCGAAAGTGTACAAACAGACTGATCTTTGTGCCTGGCGGCACGGGTTGCTCCAACACCAATAGGGCCCCGTCAACTCCAATGTCGTAGAGCACTCCTTGCACTTTCACCTTGTGGTTCGGTCCGTTCGAAAGGTGGACAGTGACAGGACATCGAATCGCAAATCGTTTTGCTTCTCGCATACGGGTAGCCATTCTAAATCCGTTGAGGTAGTCACGGCTGACTACAACCAATTCTTCCCCTTTTTAAGTGTTTGGAGCGGGAAAGGCAATCACCTTTCAGGATGAGTTTGCAGCATCAATGGTATGAGGTGGACCCCCCATTCCATCCCCCGATCTTCCTACTACCAGGCCGGGCGAACACAAGTGTAAGCGAAGAAATGGACTAGTAGGAAACGGCTTCGTGCTGCCCTGACTTACTAATACTTTCGGGTGAGGCAGATCTTGTGGGTCTGATGGTGCCGCTTGCTAAGCGCCAACAGCAGAAGCGATTCCGGGATATTCCTGAAGGAGCGGGGACGCACGCTGTGAAGCGTTTGTTCCTGACTCGAAGAACCGGGGAAGAGGGAATCCCTGCGAGGCACCGCCGACCCGAGATCACGTCCATCAGACCTCAAATTCATTCGGCCGACGAATTCTCGTTTTGATCAGAACGGACATCCTTCTTCTTCAGCTTCGCTTGGGGCGCGGAAGATTTGTGGGGCAATTCTCCGTTCGACTTTACATGCTGGTAATAATAAAGCGTAGCCGCGAGTCGGCAGTCCACGTTGATCTTCCGGTAGATGGTGCAAAGGTGGGTCTTTACCGTATTCTCTGAAACGGAAATGCGGTTAGCAATTTCCTTGTTACGGGAACCGCTGGCAAGCAGAGCCAGGATCTCCCATTCCCGGATCGTGAGCCCGTTCGAGATTGTGCTATCCGCGATCCCCGCCTGCACGAGCTTACTGATGAGCCGCGTCGCCACGTGGCGGCTCACCCAGATGTCGCCCCGTCCGACAACGTCTATAGCCTTGAGTAAGCTGTCCACGTCAGTGGCCCTTGAGACGCATCCGTGGGCCCCCG
Organism: Terriglobia bacterium; assembly: GCA_049508935.1. Taxonomy (GTDB): domain Bacteria; phylum Acidobacteriota; class Terriglobia; order UBA7540; family UBA7540; genus CAVROP01. Next base: position 14,858 of record JBELAJ010000116.1, read on the forward strand.
CCCGGACCGCCTGATACTCTGTCTCCTCGTCGGCCATGTCTAGAAGGAGCAGGATTTTGATTTTGGGCGTGAGCTTATGCAGTCGGGAGACGACTTCGAAATCCGAAACATCGCCGCTGGTGTGAAAGAGTAGAACCTCCGGCTGTGCCTTGCGAAGGACATCGACATCCTCCGGGACGGTTGGAAGGTCCAATACTATAGAGCAATTCTTGCTTGAGGTGAGCAGGGCACATAGCCCCTTTCTGGACAAGCAAAGGCGGCTGATGACTCCCAACCTCATTATGTGTCTTCAACCTCAAAAGGATATTGCCCCAGTGGCTGGCGATGACTTTATATCGCTGTGTGACTCCGTTGTCAAGATCAAATCAAATGTGAAAGATGCCTCCGGGCTAATTGATTATTTCGTAAGCTGCCGTCCGCAATAATTCCATACGGCCCGATTCACACCTTGAAGTGACGACAACGTCCGGGGTATGCGATCCTGTCGTGGATGCCGAAACTCGATTCCCTGTGCGATGTGCTGCTAACCAAATTCAATCTATTGCGGGATGCCCTGAGGTTCATCAGGGTCAGCCTGCGGCCGCGGTGCGCCCTGGCTGCTAGCAACCTCTTCCTCCGCAAGCCATGGCTTGGTACCTGGAGCGCAAGGTCAAACCTCGTGGGCAAAGGCGGCTGCCAAGTTGACGCTGGGGTTGCTTTCCAGACGGTTGGTGTGGCGAGAGGCTCTTACCATCGTTAAGCCCGACGGGCTGCGTAATTCTGGGGCGTTCACCGCCGTGACTCAGAAGCAGTACCATCACCAGCGGGCTAGGCGAGCCGACCACCGGATCGGATTTCCCCGAGGGGAGAGGCAGGGCCCGGGAAAGTATCGGAAACACGGGTCGAAAGAGGGGCGGTTGTGTCCTTTTGGGTTCTCGCGAGAGGCACGAATGGCACCTTTCGTGGCCTGCGAGAGCACCTTGCACTGCAAACTCGACTCACAATTGCATTGGGAGGCGGCCAGGAGTATCCTATGGGTTGGCGGAAAGTGGATAATGGAAGTTCCGCATAACTTCGTGGGCGGGATCCACAAGTTTTCACTTTTAACTTTCGCCTGCTTAGCAAATATACGGGGGCCTTTGGCTCCGCTTCCGGCATGCCTTAGTGCCCATGATCGACTTTCGAGCATGAACTTTAACATCGCTCTGCCATTCTATGAGAATGCTTTGCGCAGCCCGGAACGGCTTGCGCTCTCGGTGGACCGGCGCGATCTCAGCTACGGCGAGCTGGCAGCGCTGAGCGAGCGTATCGCCGCATCGCTGGAACAGGGGTTCGCATCGGACGCCAAGCGTGTGGGAATACTGGCTTCGCGGAGCTGGGTGGCCTATGCCGGACTTCTGGGCGCCTGCTGGGCGGGCGCGGTGTATGTTCCTCTCAGCCCCAACTGGCCCGAACAAAGACTGCTCAGGATATTGGAAGCGACCGAACTCGATGCGCTGGTGGTGGATGATCAAGGCTCAACGCTTCTTTCGCCTCAAGTTCTCAAACGCAGTCCCAAACACCTCTTGGCCCCCGGCCATAGCACGTCATTTTCGGTCGGAACATCGCCGACAGCAGCACACATCGCTGGTTTCGATAGCTTGCCGCCATCGACCCCTCTCCGTCCCCCTAAAGCCCTTGATGAGGGCGACCTCGCGTACATCATGTTTACTTCCGGCACTACGGGCTTGCCTAAAGGCGTGATGATTTCCACTGGAAATGTCTTTTCATTCCTCTCCGCCATGCGAGAGCTGTATGCGTTCAGCGCGCAGGATCGCGTCTCGCAGGCGTACGAACTCACGTTTGACCCGTCGGTTCTGGACATGTTCACTACCTGGTTTTCGGGCGCGTCTCTGCACGTGGTTCCGGCCGGTCAATTGATGGGGCCATCGCGGTTCATCAGGGAAAAGGCGCTCACTTCATGGTTCTCCGTGCCCTCGACAGTGGGGCTCATGCAAAAGATGAAGATGCTGACCGCCGGAGCCTTCCCGTCCCTACGCTATTCGATCTTCTGCGGTGAGCCGTTGCCTGCCAGCTACGCCGAGGCGTGGCAGAAAGCCGCCCCAAACAGTGTGGTTGACAATCTCTATGGCCCAACAGAGGCCACCGTTGTTTGCATCGGGCAGCGGTGTGGCGTGCCGCTGGTAGTGACTGAGGGCCGCGGGACAGTCGCCATTGGAAAGCCTTTCACCGGCATGGACGCCGCGATTGTGGATTCAACTCACCATTTTCTTCCCCGCGGAGAAAGCGGTGAGCTTGCTCTGTCGGGCAAACAAGTCGCGAAGGGATACTTCAAGGATGAGCAAAGGACCGCCGAACGATTTCGATCCATCAACGGCAGGGTGTGGTACCTGACGGGCGACTTGGCTTCCCAGGACACCGCGGGAAGATTTCACCACCTCGGCAGGACCGACAACCAAGTGAAGGTGCTCGGCAATCGGGTGGAACTTGAGGAGGTAGAGGCGCATCTACGCGAGATCTGCGGCCTGGAATCCGTGGCGGCGGTCGCGTGGCCGGTAATCAATGGCTCTGCACTGGGGATCGTGGCATTCGTGGCGGGTAGCACACTCTCGGTGGCTGAAATCCGAAAGGGAATGCAGAGCCGAGTGCCTAAGTACATGGTCCCAAGTCAGGTGCGATTCATCGAAAGATTGCCGCTGGGCGCAAACGGCAAGACCGACCGGAAAGCACTGAACGTAATGCTCACTGAAGGCTTGCCGCTTCTCGCAACTTAGGGAGCGGCGGGCTGAGACCGCCGGTTGGGTTCGATGTCGCCTCGCGCTAGCGTACTGTGTTTACCAGTTTTTATGTCCTCAGCTTGTCAAGATGGAAATGCCTCAGTTTTGAGCGCCGTGGCATGGCCTTTTTGGTTATGACCTGACACGGGCGGGACGCCCGTGCCTCCAGCCGCGAAACTGAGGTATGACTCAACATGTCCCCCAATCCGTTGATAACGACGCAGAGCGGTTCACTCGGCGGCAATTCCCGTTGCTTAGCGGGACCGCGCTAGAGTGAAGCGTCTCCATGGCGCTTCGGCGGGTTGGTTATGGTGCTCGGCTCAGCGGAATACTCCTTACAGTTTTTGCACCGCGCAAAAGCGAAACACGCGCAGAGGGTTTTGCAAAAGTGGCTTGCAAATCCTTCGATAACTCGGCCATTTTGGCACCCGCTCAGGCTGCTGCCTCCAACAACCGCAGCCCTTCCCGGTAGGCGGCAATACCCTCGGCTGCCGCTGCCCACCGCAGCAGCAAGCGGCGAGCGTGACGCACCAGCCGTCCCGGCGTGTTGAAGATCAAAAAGCGTAAACGCTTGGGGCGCGCGGTGAGTAACTCCGCCGGCAGCGCAATCCACTTCAGAGCC
>JBELAJ010000117.1:0-18199 GCA_049508935.1 Terriglobia bacterium
GCCGCACCGGAAGATTGTTGTAGTCACGCGCAAAAAACTGCCCGAGCGTCGCAAACCTCGTTAGCTTGCAGCAACTTGCACGTAAAGCGTCACTCCAACTCAATGGTGAACACCCGTTAGATGGATCTCGTTGTAAATACAAGGCGGCGGTCGCTCTCGAATGCCCTGTAAGGAACCGGTGAGCATGCTACGGAACGTGCTTACCTTGTACCGTCCTTGTACCGCGACTCCTGATTCTCAAATGTCCGAATCACAGAATACCTGAAGATCATACCAAGGATGTGCCCCAGCAGACCTAGCTGATGGAGTGAGCGTAGATCGGGCTGAGATCGCTTCGTTTCACGATGGTGTCGGTCTTCGCATCCTTTTGAATATCATCCAGAATTTTGCGGGCTTGTTTATAGTGTTCTGGGGCCTCAGCAGCTTTGCCGGCGCGTTCAAGATCACGCGCCAGCAGGTAATGGCTTTCGGCGAGCAAAGCCCTCAGGCCGAGCTTCTCGCTTCTGTTTAGGGCGCTCTCCAGCTCTTTTCTTGCCGGCTCGTAGCTCTTGAGGTTCATGAGAGCTTCTGCATGATAAATCAAACATTCCACAGATACATACTTCAACCCCATGCTGTCCGCGTCTTCTGACAGTTTACTGAGTGAGCTTGCGGCCGCTTGAAAGCGACCCTGCCTGACCGCGACTTTTGCGACATTGAACTTCGAGACCAGAATCAAATCCAAACCGCTGGTGTGGGATGCCGTCTTAAGAGCCTCATCGTAAAGGGCAGCGGCGGCTTGGTAGTCTCCACGATAGAAGGCGCTGTCGCCTTGGTAGCCCTGAATTTCGGCAGTTGTGGCTTGATTCTTCGACTCGCGTGCCACGTTCATTGCTTCGTCGAGACTCTTCTGCGCGTCGTCGCTTCGTCCGACCTCTGCAAGAGCGTTGCCGTAGTAGCCGAGGATTTCTGCTAGCCAATAGCCTCGCTCCTGCAGTTCCCGGAATGTCGTGAGGGCGTCTTCTTCTGAGCTGAGAGCGGCGCCATAGCGGCCCTGATAACTGAACAAAGTGCCCATGCTGGAGGACTCGATGGCAGCGCTACGCTTATCTCCGGTGCTTCGCCGCAAATCCAGCGCGCGCAAGTATTGCTCGACTGCCAGGTCGTATTGACCCATCTTGCTAGAAGTGTCAGCCAAATTGTGAAGCGTGTCGGCAATATTACTGGAGATCTTGAGTTTTTCGCCAAGTTGCAGGGCCTGTTCGAAATAGGTGCGTGCGTTCTGGTAGTCGCCCTTGAAAAAGTACACGTTGCCGATGTTGTTCAAAACTAATCCCTGGTTGCTCTGATTTCCTACGTCGATTTCTGCTTGGAGCGACTCCTTGAATAATTTCAACCCCTGATCATACTGGCCATGGTCGACGTAAAACTGAGCAAGGTCGTTCAGGACGTCGCCGGTTCCCGCTTTGTCGCCCAATTCCTGCCACAAATCCAGCGCCTCCTTGTAGTCCTTGAGCGCTTGGTCCGGCTTTCCCAGAACATCTTCAGAGGATGCCATCGCGTCCAGGCTCATGGCGATGCCCTTCTTTAGTCCCAGCTTGCGCTTGATTTCGAGTGAATCCCGAAAATTGCGAAGCGCGTCTTCGTGTTTGTTCAGAGCGGCATAGGCCACGCCAATAGCCTGAAGAATCTGGGCTCTTTCTTCGTCGTTGCCGAATTCGACTGCCAGGGCCTGGGCGCGCGTCAAGTATTCGAGCGCCTTCTGAGGGTTGCCACTATGAATTTCAACACGTCCCATCGCGAGCTGAGCCTCAACACGTTTCGGATCAAGCGTCAGCACTTTCGTGTACTCTTCCCGGGCCTTGTCGTACGCGCTCGAATTCTGATACAGTCCACCGAGTTCGAAGAGCACGTCGGCGTTATCGGGCGCGGCTTTTGCGAGATTGTCGTAGGCTTCGATTGCTTTGGGATAATCCCTCTGAATCTGGTCGTGGCTTGCCTGGATCAGATACTTTTCCTGCGGGGGAAGCTGGTCGCTCAACTCAACTGCCTTCCGAGAAGCCTGCTCCGCATCGTTGTCCTGGCCAAGGCTGGCGTATGTTTTCGCGAGTTCCGAGTAAGCCAGCGCGAAGCTGGGATCCTCTTTTGTGGCGGCTTCGAATCGCTTGGCCGCATCAAGGAAATTTCCACGGCGCGCGAGCTGCAGCCCGTCGTCGTAATCGCGCATGGCTGGAAGAGAGTTGGTTGAGGGTTTAAAGGACTGTCCCTGAAGTTCTTTGATCGTGCTGCGTGAGAGGGCCAGGTTCGAACGGATGTCGCCGGCAAGGCGGTCGATCGCGGTAAGAATATTGTTTTCGGTCGCGGACTCCGCCAGCGTGGTGGTGTGTTCGCGTTTCATGTCCTGGATAGTCGCGTCAATGCGAATTTGATCTCCGAATCGGACGTACCGACCCCAGACGATGTTGTCGGCGTTGCTGAACTCAGCCAGCCGCTGTACCGTGGCAGAATCGAGCGACGTGTCGGACGAAATACGCAAATCGCGAAGAATTTGGCTCACGCGCTCGGCAGAGACAATACGGAGATGTGACGACTGCCCGACGTCTGTACTCAGCGTTTCCGCCACGCTCGATCCAAGCCAGTCGAGACCTGGGTTTCCGGATGCATTGCGGAAAGGTAGAATTGCCAGCGAGACCGCAGGGGCAGATGCACCTTGCTCCCCGGGCGATACGAATCGCTCACGGAGCACAAGTCCAGCGGTCGCCAATGCGACCACGGCAGCTCCAGCCACTATCCATTTTTTCCTCAAAGCTAAAAGCGCGGGCGGTCGCCGCGCGCTGGAGATTGGACGGCTGCGCGTCGCTCCGCCGCGCCAAGCTTCCAAATCCTGCAAAATCTCGCGCGCGGATTGATATCGCAGCGCCGGATCGATTTGCAGGCACTTCACCGCGACGTCGCTCAGAAATCGCGGAACGGTTGAGTCGGCTTCGGCCGGCGGTCGCGGAACCTCCCGCGTGCGTTTAAACATTGTAGCCTGAGTTGTGTCGGCCTTGTAGGGCATGGAACCCGTAAGCAACTCGTAGAGAATTACGCCCAGCGTGAAAAGATCAGACCGAGCATCAACGTGCTCGCCCATCACCTGTTCGGGAGACATGTAGTCCGGAGTGCCTACGGGCATTCCGGTTAGCGTCATTCCGTCCGATTCAAGGGAACGAGCGATGCCGAAATCCATCACGGCAGCTTTGCCCTGATTGTCCAGCATGATGTTCTGGGGCTTCAGGTCACGGTGCACGACACCTTCAGCGTGCGCGGCTTCAAGTGCGAGGCATACTTGCTCGACAATCCGGGCGGTTTCCTCAAAGCTCAGTTTGCCCTTTTCAGTCATGAGGGACCTTAAATCCCGCCCCTCGATGTATTCCATGGTGATGAACTTGATGCCATCGGCTTCGCCCAGATCGAAAATGCGTATTACATTCCTGTGCGTGATCTTGCGGGCCAGGATCAGTTCCTGCTTGAACCGACGGAGAATCTCCGGATGGACGGCCATCTCGGGGCGAATCACTTTCAAAGCAACCACGCGGTCCAGTTCCCGGTCTATCGCCTTGTAAACCGCACCCATCCCACCTTGCCCGAGCAAGTTGACGATTTCATATCGGGTTCCGAGCGTTCTTCCTGGCGAAAAAGTAAAGCCGTACGCCGCGGCCGGATTGGAAGAAAGCAGCGGACCTTTGGCAACGCTTTCAGCGTCGCTGATCGAAATCGCGGAGGTTGCCGCTGCCATGGTCGGCGCGTCAAGATCAAAAGGAGTGTCGCATTTGGCGCAACGAGCTGCCGTGGGAAGATTATCGGAATGGCACTGTGGGCATTCCATGATGCTCGCCGCCGTATTACCTACCGCCGCGTCTAGTCATAGACGCATTCTATACCCAGCGATTAGTCTTGTTCCAGTCCGAATAGTATTCAGTTGGCATCACGGTCTCCGGGCCTGCAACGAGGGCGGCGAAGAACCCGTCGAGCGCCTCGACGTTCGTCGCCCTGCCGCTATTGCAATTTTCGAGGAAGTCTGCGAGGCGGTCAAGCTCTGGGCCATTCAGCGGCTCGTTTTGGGTGAATATTCTCATCGGCATTTCATTGCTACCTCACAAGCTCCCTACCCTCGTACATCACAGGAGCCCATGGCCGCGACTGTCGAAACTCGGCGTAGTGCGCCCTCCATCTATATCAGTCTCCTTTTCCCGCGAGAGTGATCACTTGCGGGCTGAAGAAGGCGTTGTCGGTGATGGTCACCTTGCCGACGAACGAGCCCTTGGATTCCGGCGTGAAAGTGACGTTAAGGGTGCAGCTTGCCGACGGATTCATCATGCCGCTGGCGCACGTGGTTCCGCTCGAGAGCGTGAAGCTGCCGCCGCTGATGGCGATGCTCGTGAGGTCCAGCGGCGTGTAGCCGGTGTTGGTCAGCGTCACCGTCTTTGTGCTCGTGGTGTGCTCCTTCTGCGTGCCGAAGTTCAGAGAATACGTGCTGAGCGTCGCCTGCGGGTCGATCACCTGGGCCGTCAGCGGCACCTGCTGCGGACTGCCCGTAGCGCTGTCAGTAAGGGTGAGAGTAGCCGTCGAGGCCGTTGGGCTGAAAATCTTCAGAGCGGCTAGAAGGCCCACGGCAATCGTACAGCTCTTCCCCGCAGGCAATGTGCCCGGCATGGCATCAATCAGCGGAGGACAGAAGGTGATGTCGCCAAATTCACCGAGGGCGTTGCCGGGCGCCGTGATCCTGGCGCTCGAAATTGTGATCGGTGTAGTGCCCTTGTTGGTCAGAGTGACGAACTGGGCGGCGGGCTCCCCCAGATACAATGTGCCGAAGTTCACGCTGGTTGGCGAAATTTCTAAAGCGCTCGCCGTCACCGTCACCGTGCCGTTCACATAGGTAATCGTGTAGTTGGGGTCCACGGCTCCCTTACAGGAGCTTGGGTAGGTGCCTGGCGGGCTTGCGCTGGTCGCCGTAGTGGTGCAAGTTGGCTGCGTAGTTAGGCTCGAGGCCGTGTTCCCATTAACAAAGCCGCTATAGCTGGCAGTAATGGTCGGCACGGTGCCTCCAGGGGTCATCGTGGCACTGCTGGCGGTGATGACCAGGGGCGCCTGGCCCACCGTCAACGTGCCATTCACATAGTTGATCGCGCTGTAGTTCGCATCCGCAGCTCCCGAGCAGGAAGTGGTGTAGGTGCCCGCCGCTGGGGTGCTACTGGCCGCGCTGCTCGTGCATTTTGGCTGGGTAGTCAGACTTGCAATCGTGTCCCCATTCACAAACCCGCTGCCGCTGGCGGTGATGGTGGGCACGGTCCCGCCATAGGTCATCGAGGGGCTGCTGGCGGTGATGGTCAGTGTCCCCGCCGGGTTCACCGTCAACGTGCCACTCACATAGCTGATCGTGCTGTAGTTCGCATCCGCCGCTCCGGAGCAGGTGGTGGTGTAGGTGCCCACCTTCGTGGGACTCCCCGTAATCGAGCAGGTTGGCTGGGTGGTCAGGCTCGCAATCGTGTCCCCATTCACAAACCCGCTGTAGCTGGGCGTGATGGCCGGCACGGTCCCGCCATAGGTCATCGAGGGACTGCTGGCGGTGATGGTCAGTGTCCCCGCCGGGTTCACCGGCAGAGTGTAGCTCAGCGTGGCGGAGCCCGCACTGTTGGTGGCGGTGAAGGTGATGGAGTAAGTGCGGGCCGTCCCGTCTGCAGGCGTGCCGCTGATCAATCCGGCTGCCCCGTTGAACGTTAGTCCATTCGGCAGCGCACCTGATTCCGTCAGGGTCGGCGTCGGGAAACCTGTCGGCGGGACCGCGAATGTTCCCCCCGTGCCCTCGGTAAACGTAATCGTGCTGCCGCTGATCACGCATCCGCTGACGCAACTACCAGTGAGGGTCGGAGCAGTCGGCGTGGCAGGCGTCTGGACAGGGTTACTTCCCGTGGAGGTCGGTAGGAACGCCACCACCAGATCATCGGGTTGTTTGGTCTTGCCGCCGATCGGGTCCAACCCTGATCCCGGGATGAAGAACGTCGTGATGTCTGCATCGAACTGGCAGTAAATCGTAGGCGAGTATTGCGTCGGAGGGGTACCCACCTGCATAGGCGCGCTGCAATTGGTGCCGAAGGGCAACGGAGGAGAAAATTGATCGACATCCGGATCGTCGAGCATACGCGGGGCTGCGGCGCCCGTCCAATACGGTCCCGGCGGGACGAAGGTAGCGTTATTATATCCAATTTTCCAATAAACCCCGCCGCTATATGAAGTAGTCGGCGGTTCCGTCCCCGGCGTTCCCGAGTACACAAGGTAGTGGACGCAATTCCCGTTCGCATAGCGGTAGCAAAGCGGCACGATGGTGTTACCATTCGGGTCGGTCCCATAATTGAAGAAGCTCACTAAGCGGCAAGCGAAGTCTGTCTGTGCCGTTCCGCCCGACGGGCAAAGCCCGTCAGAAACAATTTCCGTATGCATGACGGTGAGAGAAAAGCCCAAAGTCACCTGCGGGATCGTCAACGTCAACGCATCCGCATTCGGGTCTATGCAGGGATTGGAATTGTTCGGGCAGAACGTGGCCATCTGCGTCACATTCGTCCCCGGAGTGAACTGTAAAGTGACGGAAGCGGGAGGAGCAACAAAATCCGCGGTAATCGACTGATTCGCATTCATCACCACCGAGCACTGGTTCGAGGCTGTCACGGTGCAAGGGGGTGCACTCCAGCCCCCGAATCCGGGCGACGAATTCGGGCTCGCCGTCAATACGACCGTGGTTCCGCTGGCATAGCTTTCCGAACAGGTGCCGGTTACGACCCCATTGGCCTCACCGCAGTTGATCAACGGCGTTGGCGAGCTATTGTCTGTCACCGTGCCAGCGCCCAATCCCAGTTCCGTCAGGCTCAGAGTATACGTGGTGGCGAAATCCGCGGTAACCGACTTCGCCGCATTCATCACTACGGAGCACTGGTTCGACGCGGTCACCGTGCACGCCCCGCCCCACCCTTGGAAGGCGGGCGACGAATTCGGGCTCGCCGTCAATACGACCGTGGTTCCGCTGGCATAGCTTTCCGAACAGGTGCCGGTTACGACCCCATTGGACTCACTGCAGTTGATCAACGGCGTTGGCGAGCTATTGTCTGTCACCGTGCCCGTGCCGGTCCCCAGTTCCGTCAGGCTCAGAGTGTAGCTGGTTATGATCGACTGCCCTGTACCTGACAACGGGATTTGCTGGGTAGCACCGCTCACGTTCAGGGCGTTGTCGGTCAGCGTGACATTGCCGCTGATTGGGCCCGCTGTGCTGGGGGCAAACTCGATCCCCAGTAGGCAACTCGCTGCCGGACTCAGCATTTGGCTGTTGCTGCTGCACGTGGTATCGGGGCCCCCCAGACTGAAGTTGGCCGCCGTGCTGATCTGCGAGATGTTCAGGGCCGCATTGCCCAGGTTCTCGACGATGACATCTTGCGCCGCGCTGACTGAGCCTACGTTGGTGGTGGCGAAGGTAAGCGAAGGCGGGTCGGAAACATCGACCTTGCGGATCCGCGCGTTAGAGTCGTCGGCGATGTAGAGGTTGCCGGCGTTATCGAACACCATGCCAAGGGGGTTCAGGTCCGCGCTGGTGGCGGTGATATTATCGCCGTTGTAGACAGCGGTTCCGGTGCCCACTACCGTGGTGATCAACCCCGTCGCTGCATTCACCCGGCGGACGCGGTTGTTGCCCCAGTCCGCAATGTAGAGGTTGCCAGCGGCATCCACTACCACGTCATGGGGTGTGTTCAATTCTGCGCTGGCGGCCGGACCGCCGTCCCCGCTGTAGCCAGCAGTCCCCGTACCCGCCACCGTGGTGATCGCCCCGGTCGCCGCACTCACCATGCGGACGCGGTTGTTAAGATAGTCGGCGATGTAGACGTTGCCGGCGGCATCCAGCGCTACGCCACTGGCATCGTCCAGTTCCGCGCTGGTCGCCGGACCGCCGTCACCGCTGTAGCCCGCGGTCCCGGTGCCCGCCACCGTGGTGATTACCCCCGTCGCTGCACTTACCTCACGGATGCGGTTGTTATGGGTGTCCGCGATGTAGAGGTTGTCCGCAGTGTCGAAGGCCACCGCATTGGGAAAATACAGCTCCGCGCTCGTGGCGGGGATATTATCGCCATTGTAGCCGGGGGTCCCGTTGCCCGCCACCGTACTAATGATGCCGCCCGGCGTCACCTCACGGATCCGGTGGTTATAGGTATCCCCGATATAGAGATTGCCAGCGCCATCCACCACAACGCCATAGGGGATGTTCAGTTCTGCGCTCGTAGCCGGACCGTTATCGCCGCTGTAGCCGGCCGTGCCGGCGCCCGCCACCGTGGTGATGATGCCGGCGGGGGTTACCTGTCGGATTCGCTGGTTTAAATCATCCGCGATGTAGAGATCACCGGCGCCATTGAAAACCACATCAGTAGGTTCGTCCAGTTCCGCGCTGGTGGCCGCACTGTTGTCGCCGCCGTAGCCAACGGTGCCGTCGCCCGCGACCGTACTAATGATGCCCGGCCCGAAGTCAATCGCCGGGCCAACCCCGGTTCCCGAGATGTATGCCGTGGCGACTGCGTTGGCCGGTGTCGCGCCGTACAGAACCACCGCACCGTTGCGCACTCCTGGCGCCAGCGGACTGAACGTCACGTTTACGGTACACGACGACCCAGCGCTATAGCTCCCCGCCGCACACGTCGTGCCCGAGGCTACTAACTGGAAATCCTTCCCGCTGGCACCTTGCATTAGCACCGCGACACTGCCTACCTGCACGGTGGCCGAGAAGCTGAAGGCAAATGAAAAAGTCGGGCTGCTCTGCCCCACGCTTACCGAACCAAGACCCACTTGGGGGGACACTCTCCGGACGCGATTGTTGCCCGAGTCCTCGATGTAGAGGTTGCCTGCACCGTCCACCACCACATCAAAAGCACCACTGATTTCCGCGCTGGTGGCCGGGCCGTTGTCCCCGCTATAGCCGGCTGTGCCATTGCCCGCCACGGTGGTGATGGTGCCGCTCGTGTCCACCGCGCGGATGCGATGGTTGTCACTGTCCGCGATGTAGACATTGCCGGCGCTGTCCACCGCCACGCCGTAGGGGCTATCCAGTTCGGCGCTGGTGGCCGGGCCGTTGTCCCCGCTGTAGCCGTATGTTCCGTTGCCCGCCACGGTCGCGATGTCCGCGGCGGGGATCGTGACTCCCGCGATTGTGATGCTGCTCGACTGCGTGTTCACGACGCGGATGCGCGCGTTGCCATTGTCTGCGATGTAGAGGTTGCCGGCGCTGTCCACCGCCATATCCCAAGGGGAATTCAGTTCGGCGCTGGTGGCCGGACCGTTGTCCCCGCTGTAGCCTTCTGTGCCGTTGCCTGCCACGGTGGTGATCGTCCCGCTGGTATTGACCTTGCGGATGCGCTGGTTGCCATAGTCCACGATGAACAAGTTGCCCACGTCGTCCACTGCTACGCCAGTAGGAGCATTGAGTTCCGCGCTGGTAGCCAGGCCGCCGTCCCCGCTGTAGCCGCCTGTGCCGTTGCCCGCCACGGTGGTGATGGTGCCGCTGGTATTGACCTTGCGGATGCGGCCGTTATAATCGTCGGCGATGTAGATGTTGCCCGCGCTGTCCACCGCCACGGCATTGGGACCATAGAGTTCCGCGCTGGTGGCCGGACCGTTGTCCCCGCTGTAGCCGCCTGTGCCGTCGCCCGCCACGGTCGCGATGTCCCCGGCGGGGATCGTGACTCCCGCGATTGTGATGCTGCTCGACTGCGTGTTCACGACGCGGATGCGCTCGTGGGCGTAGTCCACAATGTAGAGGTTGCCCGCGCTGTCCACCGCACCACCCAAAGGGTTGTTCAATCCCGCGCTGGCAGCCGGACAACCGTCCCCCAAGCTGTCCGTCTGCTGGGAGCAGCCGGTACCTCCCCCGGCTACGGTCGTGATGACCGGGGCCAGCGTGACGTTCGCTCCGACCCCGAGCCCGTCAACGGGGATTCTGGCTGCGCCTAGTGCCGCTAAGATCAGCAACGAAGCTAAACACGGTGCCAGCCTGCCGACGCGGAAGGGCTTTGTCCCTGCCGCCGAAAACCTTTTGAGTAGTCCCTGCAAAGGGGGAAGCGCTCTCAGACACCGGGAGCCATAGTTCCTGCGATGGTGGTCGCCATCTTCGCGAAGCGAATCAGCCATGTTCGCGCCTGCGCGCAACCACATCATTAATTTCCCCGTCAGGTCTCCCCTCAAATGGGAGACGCGCTCTGTGAATCCGGATAACACGGCCGAAAGGTTCTTCGCGGCGGGCATGGCGATTCTCCTTGTATAGTTCCGTACCTAAGTAGCAGCCGACTTGCGAGACGGTTCGGTAGCTAGCAGCGACATGCGACGGCTATGCAACTCCTTGAGCGCTTGCTCAACTTTGTCCACTGCTCCGGGGATCGGAACGTCCTCCAGGAGGTCGAGCAGAAAACAAAGTTCGGAATGCCCGTCGGGATCAGATTCCGTTGGTTCTACATCTTCTTGTTTTCCCTGCCGTTCCCTGACCGCCTCCTGCAATGCGCGCAATCTAGCCGACGATCCCTATGTCTCTGGGCTAACTGCTTGGGCAAGGAGAAGAGCTGCGGAGGAACGCAAGGGACGCGCGCCTCCGCGCTACCTCTGCGGTACCCCGGTTTCACACCCATCATTGGGGCCCGGTCGGCGCAAATTTAAGCCGGCCTCGATGTCTCTGAGCTAACTGCTCGCGCACGTTATCCGGCAGGGTGACCTTGGGAACTAACTTGAGTTGTGCATCGGGCGAAGCAGCCTCGTTATTACCTCCACCCCGGACGGGAACCGCCAGGAACGCGGGATAGTCGCCGGTACTCGGCTGGTACGCATAACCCACGATCGCTCCGCCATCATTAACATCTAAGGCCACGAGCAGATACAGGGGGGAGTTGGCAGGGATAAGCGTGTTGAGGTCCGTCATGGTGCCGTTTTGCCAGAGGAACGCGCCGCAGTCCCCGCTTGCATCACAGGAATCGCCAACCACTTGGTGACGGTTGTTGACGCCGTAGGCCCAACTGCCGACATCTCCGGGAAGCGTGCCGAGATCGCTCATCTCGCCCGCGCGCCAAAGGAAAGCATGAGAGGTGCTGTCTCCGGCGAGGTCGGAGGTACCGACCACCTCACCCAGGTCATTGATGTCGTAAGGGTTGTTGTTCATCACGCCTCCGAGAGAGCCGAGGTTAATCACCTTACCGTTTTCCCAGAGCAAGGCATGAGCTGCGGCATTGGTACTGCAATTCCCGGAGCCGCCGGCCACCTGACCGGCGTCGTTGTTGGCGTTGGCGTATCCGTCCGGGTCGCCCTTGAACGTGGGGAGTGCTCGGACGCGGCCGTGATCCCAAACCGCGGGCAAGTTCTGGAGGACTTGGGGGGCTACGCAGGTTGAATCATGAAGCGCCGTTTCTGCCTCTCCAACCACTTGACCTGAGTTGTTGATGTCACTGCCCAAGCTATTATTGCCTCCGAGCGTCGGGAGCGGGACCTTGAAGCCCAACTCCCAAAAGAACGCGAGGCACTTGAGGTGGGTGCCGTGACCGCAGAAATCTTCACCCAAGGGATCAGGAACGGAAGTCTCCGCTTCACCCGTGGCTTGGCCAAGCTCGTTAGGTGCGAAATACGACACGCTGTTTGGCCCTCCGAACGTACCGAGGTCTATCTTCAGTCCGGGCAGCCACAGGACGGCGTGCTGGTTGGTATTTCCCGCCAGGTTTGCAACGCCCCCCACCCAGCCCAAGTTGTTGATGCCCTCCCCGGCACCGAAGGTACCACCTAGAGTGCCGAGATTGATAACGGTGTAGTTAGGGGGATGGTTTTCTGTTTGCTCATTCTGCGCCCATCCCACTGCAACCGCCAGCGCCACGAATACGCCGGCAACAAATACAGTCCACTTTTTCGATTTCATACTCACCTCCTGTTGGTCTTTGTACTTTCATAAAACTCTTGTCAGAACCCTTTCCGCATGCCCCTGCGGCGACTAGCAAAGTTCTCGACACGTGATCCTTCTTGTTGCCCGGACCTTTGTCTTTCCCAGCCGTGCTAAGGCGCAGCCGACCGGCGGAGCCACTGGGTGGCGGCAAGCAATTCGGCCCGACGGGCATTCAACTCCCTGAGAGCTTGCTCAACTCTTTCCAATGCTTCGAGAATCGGCGTGTCCTCCCTGAGGTCAAGCAGAAAACAAAGTTCGGAATGCCCGTCGGGATCAGATTCAGTTGGTTCTACATCTTCCTGTTTTCCCTGCCGTTCCCTGACCGCCTCCTGCAATGCGTTTAGCCCAACAGACGGTCCCGCCTTCGCGGTTACCAGAACTCGTGCGCAGGCGTACCCGTCACGAAAGCCGTACAACCAGCAGTCCACTTGCTCTCCTTCACCACCAACCAGGGACACTCCCAAGGGTTTCACTGCGATCCCCTCGGGCAACTCGGAGAGACGCACGTCCCGCAGCAGTTCTTTCGGAATGACTGCCAGCGGAGGTTGCTCCCCGATCGGAAAAGACCGCTCCGCTATGACCATTTCCGCTTGTCCGTTCGCCCGGTGCTTGAGCTCAATCGTCATGAGCAAGATCATTGAAAGAAAGATGAGGTGGGGTCAAGGAAACTACGGTAGTGCTACGGTAGCCTGGCTTGTGTTTTCAACAGCTTGGCAGGATGGGCCTGGACGGCAGTATAAGTCGAAGTACGAACAACCTACCTCTCCGCAGCGGGGAAAACCCACATCCAGAAGTCACTGCAGTTTCGCGTACTCTGCCTTGGCTTCTTTCAGGACGGGAATGCCGGGGTCGGCGTCTTTCCAGAGCGTGAGAAAATCTTTGTAAGCAGCCAGCGCGCGCACGCGGGCGGCGTCGGCCTCCGCACCCTGCGAAGATCTCGACTGCAAGGCGTTGGCGCGAGCTACACCCAGATGCGCCAGCGCTCCCGTCCAACAGTTCCAGACAATGCCGCTGTGGTCGATGATCTTCTGAAACTCGGCAGCTGCAGCGTTGCTTTGTCCTGCCACCAAGTACGCCTCACCCCGCACATACACGGGATAAAGGCAGGAAATATTGTGGACAAACTGGATTTGTCCCAACTCGACTGGTGAAGCAGCCTGCAGGGTATTAAGGGCGGTAGCGGGGTCTTTTCTATCCAGCGCCAATTGTGCCCGCATGGCAGGCAGCCAAAGCGACTGAATCTGGGTGTGCAGCGGAAAGCGTTTCCCTAAGTCTTGTGCCAAGGATTCGACTCTTACCGCATCGCCCGCCATGGCAAATGCAAGGGCGGCTTCGCTCTCGACGCCAGGACTCGCGGGAGCCAGTTTCAAGGCCTTTGCCGCTAACCGGAGGGCTTCCGCAGCATTGCCGTATGCGGCTTGTTGCAGAGCGGCGTTCGCCAGATAGATGGCTCCATTCTCTTTGCTGTCCACATGTGCTGCGGAATCGACGGCCTGCTGGGTTAGTTCCCGCGCCTTGCTCAGGCGACCACGGTAAGCCTCGGTGTCGGAGGCGAGTGCGAGCCCCCAGTCTTCGGAATCGGCTTTGCCGGCAAACCAGTTTTGCTGTTCCGTCATCCCCCTGGAATCCCCTGCGAAAAAGGCAAGGGCATAGAGAATCGTGTGGAACACCGAATGATCCATTTTTCGCGCCTGCGCGTCGTGGATGATCCGGCGCGTTTCGTCAAAATGCTGCAAGGCGATGGCATCGTTGGCGAGATTGCCATACGAACCTGCACGAACCGGTGTGAGGCGGATATTCTGGCGCGTGGACTCCGCCGCCTTCTCATACTGTCCCTGTAAGGCATACACCAGGCCCAAATTGTTGTACGCGGCGCTTCGGAGCGGGTAAGTCGTAATTTGCTCCTGATAGGTACGAGCCGCTTTGTCCAATTCCCCGGTTACATCCAGATAGTAATCGGCGGTGATCTTTAGCCTTTCCCACTCGCTGGTGTGTGCCCGCAACTTGAATGCTTCTGTAAGGTACTCATTGGCCCGCCCTTGTTCGCCGAGATTGCTGTAGTCACTGCCCACAGCCTCGTAGCCAACGGCAAAGCTCGGATCCAGCTCGATGGCGCGCTGATCGTAAGGCAGGCCTGCGTGACCTTTTTCGTTATCGGCCTTTCTGCCCAGGCTGTACGCTTTCAGAGCCTCGAGCGAAGGCGTGGTGGCGTCTGCCAGAGGAACGTCAAACCTTTGCACGGTAGCCAGCGACTCGCCCAGCTCGCCGCGCAGCTTGGACGCGGCCTCGCCCAACACGTTCAACACTTCCTCCTTGGACGAGGCGGTCACCTGCTCCTGCGCCAGTGTGTCCCCCGAGTGGCAATTCACAGCCTTCAGCTGCATCACATACTCGCTGCCCAGGCTGGCGATGGCTCCGGCAATATAGGCCTTGCTGCCCGCCCGTTGGCAAAGCTCGCGGGTTACGTCGGCGGTGAGTTTCGTGCCGGCGGGACGTGTCATCTGTTGCAACGTCTTTGTGACTTCGCTGTCGGAGAGCACATTGAGGAAGGGTGACTGCTGCAAGGAAATCGCGAGCGCGGTCTTTAGGGTGTCGTCAAACACCGGATCGCCGGTGCTGTTGGCAAAATCGGCGACAACGATGGTCTCCTTGCCGGTCAGGCGCTTGGCTTGATGGGAGCGATAGTAGAAGCCTCCCACCAGCAGTGCGCTGCTCGCCAAGACTGCCACGGCGGCAAGGTTCCGCTTCCCGCCAAGCGAGCTAAGCGAGGGGTGGTGAGGGCTTCTCTGACCGGCTGGCCCGGCCACGTCCCTGCGCAGGGCTGCCTGCGACGGGGGAGCTGCGACAAAACACGGGGCATAGCGGCCTTTGGGCACCTCAATCCGGAGCGGATCCTGTTGCCCTTCGGCCTGGTAGTAGGCTTGCAGTTTAGCCCTCAGCCGCCGGGCCTCGAGGCGAACCACCGGGTCAAGCCGCGGGTCATAGGAAGAGGGGCGGCCAAAGACCTCCACGCCGAGGCGGTACTCCTTAAGTTGGTCGCCTTCGCCATCGAGCGCGCGCAGGACGATAAACTGCAAGAATCGGCATAGTCGTTCGGAACTTCGGAACTGGGCGCTGGCCAAGATCCGATCCAGTTCTGCGCGAACCGATTCCGAACTTGGAGTTGAATATCCGAGCCCGCCTCTGGTTCCGATTTCCATTGGAAGATTCCAGGGCGAAGGGGAGCAACATCGTTCTACGCGGACATTTTATGAGGGTTCCCCCTTTTTACCGTCGTACTCCCGCCTAACGTCGATGGAAATCTCCCCCGGAGATGGACGCGAGGTAAGGTTAAGTCGGTCGAAAGCCCAATGTCAAGAAGAAAGCACTCCCGTAACTTGAACTGCCATTAACCCTCACGTCAACAACCCGGTTGCTTGTGTCTTGGAATGCCGGGCGACCCAGGCAGCGGGAGTAAGGTCAGGGAGGCGCTGAGAATGACGTAAACCTGTTATTGACAGGGTACCAGCAGACCCCCTAAAATCACCCCCGTAATCGAGGCTCGCTTCCACGCGGGGTCTGGAAGCGAGCGGCGCCTGGTTCTGGGGTCACCTGCCATGCCGCCTGCTAAAACCATAGGGAAAGTAGGGCTTGTCGAGAGCAATCTTGAGGAGTGCTCCAGGATCGCGGCCGCGCTCCGGCAAGCCGGCTTTGAAGTGCTGGAAGCCAACGACTACGACGGGGCGTACGAGATGCTCCGCGAACGCCAGCCGGACGTTCTCCTACTCGAGGTCAAATCTTCCCCGCAAGGCATTCGAGAGTGCCTCGACCTTCTAAAGGAACTTGGGGAGAGCGAGCTCGATACCGCAGTCATCATCCTCAGCGGGGACCGCACCAAATCCACAGCGCTGCGGATATTGCATGCCGGAGCTTACGATTACTTACTGAAGCCCGCCGATTCTGACGTGCTGCGCATCATCACCCTGCGCGCCATTGAAAAACTCCAGATCGAGCGGGAACACCAGATTTTGCGGGAAGAGTTGCGGCGCAAGGACGCGCTCGGCGACTTGCTGGGTTCGACGGACGCGATGAAAGGTCTGTTCGATTCAATCCGGCGAGTGGCGCGCACCTCAACGACCGTGGTGATTCGCGGGGAGAGCGGCTCAGGCAAGGAGCTGGTGGCACGAGCCATCCATGACAATAGCCAGCGACGCGACCGGCCGTTCGTCCCCGTCAACTGCGCCGCCCTCCCCGAAACCCTGATGGAAGCCGAGCTTTTCGGGTATGAGAAAGGGGCCTTCACCGGGGCCGTTGCTACCAAGGAGGGGCGGATCGAGCTGGCTCGCCACGGAACGCTCTTCCTGGATGAAATCGGGACATTGAGCCTGCCCCTCCAAAGCAAGCTCCTCCGGGTCCTCGACGAACACGCTTTGACGCGTCTGGGGGGAACGAGATCCATCAAGGTGGACTTCCGGCTGATTAGCGCTACCAATGAGGACCTCGAGAAGTTGGTGCGCGAGCGTCGCTTCCGCGAAGACCTTTACTACCGCATCCACGTCCTGACGCTTTTTGTGCCGCCTCTCCGCGAGCGCGTGGATGATATCCCGCTGATAGTCGATTACTTCATCAAAGTTTACTGCGCGGCGAACCATTGGCCCCCAAAGCGGGTGGCCGACGAGGCGATGGAGGCCATGAAACGTTACCCCTGGCCGGGGAACGTTCGCGAGCTCGAGAACTTGGTTCAGCGCATGGTGGTCATGACGGACGAAGATGAGATCCCGCTGAAACAATTGCCGCGCGACATCCGCGAAGCTGCCTCCCAGCCGTGTCCGGATGGATTCTGCCTCCCCTCCTCCGGCATCCGGCTTGAGGAAGAGGTGAAAGCCTTCGAAAGACGCTGGGTTGAGACGGCGCTCAAGGAAGCCAAGGGGGTCAAAGTGGAAGCCGCTCGCCTGCTGGGGTTAAACAAGGACAAGTTGAAGTATCTCTGCCGGAAATATGAGATCTAGCGTGGCGTTCCTTGTAGTTGTCAACCAGTCCCTCCCCCTTATAAAGGGGGGAGCCAGCTCACGAAGTGCCCTCTTCTCTGCGCAGGCGATAAGGGGGAATAAATACCCTTAGGGTAGGAATTACCCTCAAGCCCTTTCCTCTCACCACACCCTCCTTCTGCAACGGTCGCCACTGCGCCCCGCAACTTATTGAAACCACCGGGCATCAACCGCAGTTCGGAAAAATTCCGGGTTGGTGCGCAACGTGCCTGCTCCAATAACGATAAGGTCGTAAGCGCAAAAGTTAGCCGTCCTGATCAGAGATCAAGTGTGCCGGGGAAGAAGAAGCAAGTGGGACCACCGCTCCAGAAAGATCTCAAGAAGACCCGCCACAGGAATAAGTGGCGTAATACAAATCAGAGGAAGGGAGAATAAAACCATGGCAGAGAAGAAGAACGTAAAAGCTGCCCCCAAGAAGGAAGCCCAAAAGAGTCTGAAGGGCATCAAGAAGCTGGAAGAAACAAAGCTGATGATACGAAGGGGTCACTGAACTTCGTGCGGCCTGGGTACTGCTAGCCGTGCGGCGGCAAGTTCAGAAGTTCTTTTTCGATGACCGCCGCAGGGGTGTGGCGTAACACAAATCAAAAGAAGGGAGAATAGAACCATGGCAGAGAAGAAGAACGTAAAAGCTGCCCCCAAGAAGGAAGCCCAAAAGAGTCTGAAGGGCATCAAGAAGCTCGGCGAAACGAAGCTCATGAGCAGGAACCCGCTTCGGTAATTCCAGCGGCGTCGGCGCAAGTCGGGAAGTTCTTTATCGATGACCGCTACAGCGGCGTGGCGTAGCACAAATCAAGAGAAGGGAGAATAAAACCATGGCAGAGAAGAAGGGAAAACCTGCCCCCAAGAAAAGCCTGAAGGGCAGCAAGAAGCTGGATGAAACAAAGCTGATGATCCGCGTAAAGCACTAGCTACTGCCGCCTGGGCGCGAGAGACGTGCTCTCGCGCCCAATGGTGATCCGCTATGCTATCGCGATGCGTCGGGGGCAGTCACCAGATGAGGCTGCCTGCCCACCGCCAGCCGGCCCGTAGCGCCCGCAAGGCCAGCGGATAGCGCTTCCCATAGATCCGCGCCGTTCCCGTCATTCCTTCCTTTAGCCAAACTTCCGCGGCCGGCTGAGTGAAATACTGGATTTGAAAAGGGTTGCGATTTCATTCCGTCACTATGTTGGAGACCTCGTGCCAGCTTCTCACTGGCTTCATGACCTCCGTGGGA
>JBELAJ010000118.1:0-18119 GCA_049508935.1 Terriglobia bacterium
GAAACCCCGTCTGGCAGCGAATGTTCAGGATGCGCTTGCCCGGCTCGACCAGGTGACGGAGCAAGCGTTTGAGACATTCGTAGTAATACCGGTTCCGCCGAATCCACTTGGCCCTGGTCTTAGCCCAAACGGATTGATGCTGCCGGTTGCGCTCATTTTGCAACTCCAGCGCCCTCGGACCCCAGGCAGGGGAAGGGTCCAAACCGGACGCGGGGGGCGTTTTGATGGGGCTAGGGTGTGCGCAACCGATAGGTCGGTCGGCTTGGCAGAAGAGCCCGGAAGAGAGCCGGGTCATAGCGAAGTGCTCACTTTTGAACGTCCAATCTGTTCTATATTTTCCCACGGATCTTCGCCCACGCCAGGCCCAGATACTCGTAAACCGCTCGTTGCGAGCCGCGGAGTTCCTCGGCGTCAGGGAACAGATCTGGAGGCGAAAAGGGCTGTCCAGGCCGAGTGTAATAGCCCATGGGATCGGGAATCGGGTGGGCGCCTTGTTTGCTGAAGAGAGCCATCGCACGAGGCATGTGCGAAGCTTCCGTCACCAGGATGAAGGGCTGCTTCCCTACGACGGGTGCGACGTTGAGCGCCTCCCCTTCCGTATCATTGGATTGTTCCTCGAGAACCATATCTCGACGGTCGACGCCAAGCTCCTGCGCGACTTGAGCCATGACTTGAGCAATCGAGGAGACCCGGTCAGGAGCCGGCCCTCCGGAGAGGACGAGCTTCGAACCGTGCAAGATTTTGCTTACCCTGACGCCTTCCACAAGCCGCGCCGTCGAACCGTCGTCAAGCCGGAGTTCCATTGGGCGGCGGACATTGCCCG
Source organism: Terriglobia bacterium (assembly GCA_049508935.1). Lineage (GTDB taxonomy): Bacteria > Acidobacteriota > Terriglobia > UBA7540 > UBA7540 > CAVROP01. Next base: position 824 of record JBELAJ010000118.1, read on the forward strand.
TGAAGCCCCCCGCAAGGACAACAATAAACTTCACATCCTTCAACTCAGCAGCGGGAGGTGCTCCCGGCTGTATGGAAAGAGGAGGATACCTCTCCTCGAGCGGTGTTAGAAGCAGGGTGGAGACGGCGTGGCTGGCGAAAAGGAAGAGTAGCACTCCGGCGAGCCCAACCAGCGTTTTCCCCGTCTTCTGTCTCCGCGTGAAGCAAAGCAGCAAGCCGATCGCGAGGACTTCCAGACACAACGGGATAGGGAAGAGAAAGCGGGAGACAATTTTCTTGAGGGCCCACATATGTCTGGGAACTCCGTCGTTGGAGGCGGAAACCCGCCCGCGGGATAGCGCCCGAATGCTCTACGGCCGCGAGAGAAGGTCCCGCAGGACATGTCTCATGCTTTGCGATCACTGGCGAGGATACTGGGTGGCACGGTTGGACTCCGCAGCACGCTGCGTCCCTCGGCCGTGCCTTTCTCCTGCGCCTCATAGCAGCGCTTGAGTTGCTTCTCCAAGGACGGTACTAGCGTATCCAGCAGCGAGGAGAACTGGAAGAGTAGGCGACCCCTTGCGAGGTCGCGATAAAGCTGCAACTCACCCACCACCCTTTCACCTGCATGGAGCGGGATGGAAACGTGCCAGCGGTCCTGAGAGCGATCCTCGCACCTGCGCGACCATCCGGGAAGAGACGGCACAAGGTCATTCGGCCACTTTGGAAGCTCAGAGGAGACCTCATCGAAGTCCAGAGCTTCGAGAGTACTGACCAGAACCCGCCAACTCTCCTCCAACGTCGCGGCTGCTTCCAGTTGCCGCGATGCCTTGCGAATCAGAATCTGGTTGGCCAGCACGTGCCGCTGCGATTGAACGGCTCGCGTCACGTATACGTTCAGTTCCGACAACTCCTCGTATTGGACCCTGCTGGTCAGAAACCACCCTGAGGCGCCGGCTAGCACCGCCACGAGCGCCACCACGCTTCTCGTGGAATGCACGATGAGAAGTGAGCCAAGTGAAAACAAGGCGGCCAGCGCATATAGCAGCAGGACCGCCACGCGCGGCGACAGGCTTTGTTGCAGGAGTCGGTGATGGATGTGATCCTGATCGGCGGTGAACAAGGGGCGCCTGCTCAGGAAACGGCGCACCACGGCAAGTGTCGTGTCCATCAGAGGGAGGCCGAAGGCCACAAAGGGGACCACGATGGCCAGCAGCGTGGAGCTCTTCTGTGAACTGTGAATCGCCAGCGTGGCTAAGAAGAATCCCAGGAAAAGGCTGCCCGTATCACCCAGGTAGATTGTGGCGGGGGAAAAATTGAATCGTAAGAAGCCGAGCAGGGCGCCCGCCAAGGTGATGGCCAATATGCAACCGAAGTGGTTAGCCTGGATCAGAGAAACCACAAAAACGCAGATGGCGACGAAGAACGCGATTCCAGCAGCTAGCCCATCAAGGCCGTCAATCAGATTAAAGGCGTTGGTCACCGCCACAATCCACAAGACGGTGAGCAGGAGGCTCACAAGGGGACTCTGGACGCGGTACCAGAGGACGGGCAGACTTACGATGCGAAAGCCCGCCCACCAGACCATCCCCGCGGCTAAGATTTCAACCGTCAGTTTTTGCCTGGGCGTTGCGCCCCACACATCATCGTAGGCGCCCATAATCAGCACCAGCGTCCCTGGCACCAGTAAGGTCAATACCGCGCGCCACTCGGCGAGGAAGCGCACGCGCACGTCGTTCGGCACCAAGAGCAGAACGCCCCAAGCCGCCAGCGTGGCCAGGAAAATCGAAAGGCCGCCTAAGCGCGGGACCTGCGACCGCTCACGGCCGCCATGCGCTTTGCCGTAAGCGCCCACCCGCTGGCCTAGCGCCCTCACTCCGAGCGTGATCAGCCAGCTAAACAGCGCGGCAACTAGAAGTAGTCCTAAATAGGTTCTCATGCCTGCTCCCCCGGTGACGCCTGGATAGCGATCGAGCGATCGCTGACTGCGTCGCCGGTTCGACTTCCGGTGACCAATTCGGTCATTCTCGGGATAAGCTCTTCCTGTGTAAACCGTCTGGCGATTTGCGTTTCCGCCGGAGAGCGTGTGGGATCGCGTCCGTATACCGCCAGGATCCGTTCCACGACGCTCTCCTCCTCGCCGTGCCTCGCCAAGTAGGCCCACGCCGCAGTCGAGCCGGGGCTCAGCAAGTCGGCAATCGGGCTCTCGGAAGGGCCGATGTAAAGCACGGGAATTCCCACGCTCATGATGTTGTAGATTTTGCAAGGGTGAACGATGCCGACGAAGGGATTACCCATCACGACCACGTGCAAGTCGGCGGCCGAGAGGGCGGCGGAGAGGTGGCTGAGCGGCTGGTAGGGAAGGCATACGATGCTTTCAAGTTCTTGCGCTCGCGCGAATGCCTTCACCTTTTGAAACTCACTGCCTCCACCGACGAAGCAAAAAACGATTTGAGGGTTTTGTGCCAGACGCTGCGCCGCCCCCAGCAAAGTATCAAGGGGATGACAGGGACTGTGATTTCCAGCGTACATGACCACAAACTTTCCACCCAGACCGTGCCTCTCACGAAACGCCTTGCGTCCTTCGGGGTCATAGCGCACCGCAGCGTTGTGGGCCCAGGGAGGAATTACCTCGATCTTGCCCTGAGGCACGCCCTTGCGCACCAGCCGGTCGCGCACGAAGCGGTCGAGCACGGCAATGCGGTCGGCTCGCCGCAAGCTGCTGATGAGCAAGCCTTCCAGCAGCCGCGCGACCCAGGAGCCTTGGCGCAGCCAACCAGCCGCCACCGCTTGATCGGGATTCAAATCCATCACCCAGATAATCAGCCTACCGCCCCGCAAGCGCACGAAAGCTGCGGCCAACCATGAAATCAGCGGCGGGGTCGTCATGGCCACCACAGTATCGAAAGATCCCAGCAAGAGCAAGCGCCATGCAAGGGTTATTAGCAAGCTGGCGAAATGCAGGGCGCGCTGCCACGGAGCGGTTTTGGCCAGTCCCACACTCCAGACCCTCCAGATGCGCACGCCCAGCCACATCTCCGTTCTGGCGAGGAGTTGCTCGCCCCCCTCGTAAGTACGCCGGCCGGTAAGTACCGTGATGTCATGACCTTCGCGAGCTAGTGCGAGCGCCAGTTCGGCGCTGTGTTGTGCGGTAGAAGCCACGTCAGGATGGAAATACTCGTTCAGGAGCAGGATGCGCATCGGTCGAAAAGCCCTTTGGGGCGGGCATATGCAGACTTTTGCATATATGTGTCAATACGCTACAAGTAAGGAAGGGATTTTCACAATGTGAAATAACTCCGCTCCGCCATTCCTTTGACAATCAAGCACATAAAAAAAACATTCACGTTGTTAACCTCTTTTCCCACTTTTCCAATTCAAGGTGCTAGCGTAAGTATTGGGCTCGACATCTGCTTCGACTAGACGGTTTGTCGAAGCCCAACGAAAGATGGCGCCATTGGGGCGCGGTCCGCGGCAGGCCGGGCAATTGCACGGTCCTGACCGATTCATTCGTGCGGCCTCTGTGCCAAGTTGAATGAGCGGCAGCCGTGCGACATGGTTTCCGAATCGAAGCGACGACGGCGTTAATCTCAACCTTGCGGCTTCCGCCGCGGCCACAGGAAGGTGAAAGTATGGTCAGAAGAGAACGTTCCAGTTTTCCAGCCCGCCTCTACGAATCGGTGGCCCAACGCCTCGAATGGGCCGCAGGGGGAACGATATGCACCCGCAGGCAGGCGCCGCGTGCCAGGTTATTGCTGTGCGGGCTGGCGCTCATAGTGGCCGCTGGCAGTTGGCAGCCGGCCTCCTCTCTTGCCCAACTGCCCACGGGCACGCCCAGCTACAATGTGAACGCGAAATGGGTGACCGACCGTGGCAGCCAGGTCTTCAACGTGAAAGCCTACGGTGCGACCGGCAACGGTACGACGGATGACACTGCCGCCATCAACGCGACGCTCACCGCAGCCGGTGTGGGCGGCGCGATTCTTTTCCCTCCCGGCAATTACGTGGTTTCCTCCCAGATCAATCAGGGTGTCAGCCAATCGCATCAGACGGTGTGGGGCTATGGCGCAACGATCACCTGCAACCTGAGCGGTGCGACGGACTGCTGGTGGATCGGTTCGTCCACCTCGGGCGTTCCAGTAGGGACGAGCATCTACGGCCTGCATGCGGCTGGCGGGCCGAATACCTCGCAGAACAGCGCCTTCCGGGTTACTGGGACAAAAACGCATTTCGTGGACGTAGGCGGAGCTTGCCAAATCAGCAGCGGCTCGAACTGCTACACTTTCGGCCACTTCATCCAGAACGATAACGACATGGCGATAGAGATCGACCACCTCTACGACATGGACCCACAGCCCTCTCCGGTCTCTAGCCCTAACGTCTTGGGCCAGATCATCACCTGCAACGCCAGCTACTGCGGCTCGGCGGTTTGGGGATCAGGCCAAAACGGTGGAGCGGGTATCACCTACATACACAACTCCGACCTTTCAATGAATTGCAGCGGTAACGGCATTGACTGGGGCAACAGCAACCACCTGACTATCTCAAGTACGGTCGTTCAGGCGTTTTCGCAGTTCGGCCTTCGCACTGCCAACTCTACTGACATCGACGGCTGGACGCACTGGGAGCAGGGTAGCAGTTGTGTGAATCCCCTCAACGACGGCAACGGGCACGCGCTCGGCGGAGCGGGAGTGATTACTTTGGGTGCGGCCGTTACATCCGAGGGCTCTGCGCCAATTGCTGTGCCTGGAAGCGTATTCAGCACGAGTGCGACGGGCGGGAGCGCCGGGTATTGGTATTACGTCGTGGGTCATACGTCGAGCGGCGTCACCGCGCCCCTGCTGGCAGGTTATCTCACGAATGGTCCCTCCTCGGTAAGCAGCAGCGCAGAAATCTTTGCGGTCTGGCCTGCGCTTTCGAGTACAGGCGCCACAAGCTACGACCTATTACGTACGCCAGGTGTTATACCCACGACGGGCTCGATTGGGAACTGGGCAGTCGCCACGGGAATATCGGCGTCCACTGCTTGCGGCTCGAACGGCGTCTGCGCTTTCACCGACACGGTCGGCAGCCCAACGTCTTACACCATTGCCAGTGCTACTGTTTATCCGGACGATACGTTCTGGCCGGGGAACCTGGTGCTGTTCTCGGAAGTTGGCGTAACGAACAGCGCTATTGTGGTGGGCTCGTACAGTGGCATGGCTGTCGGCCCTCTGGTGGTGGATGTTGCACCCGACGACTCGCACGGCATCCACCTGTCGTACTTGCCGGGAGCATACGTCGCCTACCCAGGCCAGGCTCTTCCCTTTGGACCCGGAAAGACTTTCTGGAGCGGCGGGTATGACTACGCATATGGCGCGACCGGGGGCAACCAAGTGGGCATGTACTCCAGCGACACAAGAGGGCTTGACCTTAACCTGCCCGTGGCCCTCAACGATCCATCCGGTTTCGTCGGCCCTCTGACCGGAAATGCAAGTACGGCAACGGCTCTTGCCTCGATTCCAACTCAGTGCAGCCCTGGTTATGCGCCACAGGGCGTTAATGCTCAGGGCAATGCACAGAACTGCCAGCAACTTGGCGGGGCGCTGGTGACCGGAGGCATCCTAGGAATAGGGGCCAAGGGCGGGTCCAACTCCGCAACCTATGGTTGGTTTGGGGGCGGAGCCTCTGCTACTTCAGATGTCGGATTCGTTGCGCCCGTCAGCTTTGACATTCAAGGGATGACTATTATCCAAGAATATACTAGCGGAGCATACGCAAGCGCGGCTTACGCCAATGAAAACTTTACCCAATCGGCCCTATATACCGGTCCACCTGTGGTTGTCGGCACCGTGAACACCCCCGCTCAGGTGTTGGGAGACGTTCCGCATCCGGTCCCGGTCAAAACGAATGCGGGCGTGACGATCAGCTCAAACGGACTCTACCTTTATGGCGGAATGGCGGCGAATGTGGTGGGGATTACCGGCCAGCCGATGGGCTTGACGTACCAAGGAACCGTCGCAGCCTCAACGACTACTTACCTGGGCTTTGCGAACGCGGGTTCAGCGACAGAAGCGAACGTAAGAATGCCGATACCTTATACCACGACGGTAAACCATCTCTGCGTGAGCCTTGCCACCGCGCAGCCGTCCGATGCCGGAATGACCATAACCCTGTTGCAAGCCACCGGAACCGGCTCGGCGTCGTCTACCGGACTGTCTGTTTCGATTGCGGCAAGCGCGGCGATCAATACGCCCTACTGCGACGATACGGATACCTACACCTTCACCACCGGGGCAACGCAAGAGGCGGACTTTCAAATTACCAACTCTTCTGCTTCAACGAGCGCCAAAATCAATTCAATTTCCGTGTTATTCTCTACCCCGTCAGGCTTCACGGGCATGATTCCATTTCCCGGTACGTCGGGTACGCCGTCCACAGCCTCTCCTTATTACGGTCCTTGGAACGGTCAGAGTTATGGCAGTGACCTCCTCGATGTTCCCCTGCCTCGCGCCGCCACCGGACAGGATTTCATGTGCTACGTAGTGACAGCCCCGGTGACCAACCCGGCCACCTTCACTATCAGGAAGAACAAGGCAAACGCCGCGCCCAACGTGACCATCGGCACGAGCGCCACAGGCATTGTCGAGGATACGACTGACACGGTTTCATTCTCACTGCTCGACCGGCTCAGTATGATCTTTGCCCAGCCCAGCGGCACCGCGCCCACAATGGGGGAGTGCGTGCTGCCGATTAATTAGCCGGTGGCGCGAACCTGCTTTCCCGGGGTCTGCAGCCTTAAGGGAGGTAACCGATCCGCAGGAGGCTATGCGGAAGTTCAAGGCTGCACTAGCTGACGTCGTGAGAGTTCCAAAGATCACCCGTGAGAAGAAGCAGGCTGCGACTCTTCCGAAAAAGAAGCGGAAAAGATAGCCAGTTACGACCGGTATTTCAAGCCTTTTGCTTTGTTGATTTTTTCCTGCAGGGTGGTACTTGTCTACCTAGCGGAAAAATACTACGGAATTCTGTATTTGCCCTTGTTCTCTACCTTTGGCTGCCCTGGCCTGTAGGGTTGGTTACCTTCAACATAAGAAAGGAAACTGAAGAACATCGGACACCGGAATCATAACTTAGCGGAACCTATGAAGATTCTTCCGTCTGATGTTATATCGATCAGCACCGGATAGTTCAGGGTATCTTCTTCGCAGAAGGAGGAGATTACCGACCTGGCAGATTTGCTCTTTACAGAAAGAGATTTGTCAGTGATAAGGATTTCTCCGATGTCGGAGAAAAAGAAATGGCCGGTAAATACTATTGCGGTGCTGTTCAAATATCTGATCTCTAAGTTTGTTATTCCCATATTGTCGCGTACGATTAGAGTGCTTCGATCGGGATGCTCTGAATGAAAACTCAGATTCGGGTTTATCCAAAATTCGTTGTTTACGAGAAAAGCGGTTATGCCGTTTTGTGTGTGGATTTCTCCAGTTACGACGAGTCCCTTGTCTGTAAGCCGGAACGCCAAGATGGGCCGATTTGCAACCTCCAGAGCTATAACTGCCGTGCCTTTAAATGTGGCAGCTTCGCTCCCTCCGAAATAGATTCGAGCTGTATTGGGTGCAATACTGAATTTACACGCATCTTGGGGGGCCGGCGCATCGGCTGGTATCAAAAATCCATGAGTTTCAGATTCAGTAGGGGGAATAATCCAAATTAGAAACGCGGTGCATCCAAGCCAAAGAACGCCAAAGATCGCTTTGCGCTTGGACTCCAACGATGAGGTAAGCAGATGAATACCGATGAGATACGAAGCGAAAAAGATAGCCCAGACATGAGAGGCGGGCCATACGAACCACAGGTCCAGGAAGAACCAACCGAAGTCGAAGAGGTATTCTCTTATCCGTTCGGACCTTTGATTCTTGCTGTTGGACTTTTCTTGGGCTTTATTCTCGCCGCTCTTGCCTTTCGCCATTGATCTCGTTTTTTCTTTGATGTTCTGCGCTTCTGTTTCGAGTTTTAGACTTCGATAGCGTGAGTGGAGCGCCGATTGCATACTCGACAGTCAGACAAGCCATTTGGTTGAAATCGGCCTTTTTAGGATACTTGGGTCGTATCATGCTTCCTCATTTTAAGAAAGTCACGGGAAGCTCGCCATTCTCGAGTTCGCGAGTTGCGATCCGCCGAAGCCTCTCCCAGCCCCACGTTGCAAGGGGAAATGCCCGAGTGCTCAGCGGCGTCTCGAAAGGCTTGATTCTCCACCGTCGAGTTCAATATATCCGCCTAGGGTCTTTTTCTTATGCGCGAGAGCAGCGTGCGCGCTCAACCACCACTAGACTCTGTGGGTGTGCGCACGGAGTCGCTCTTCCGGACCTCATAAAGCTTCGCGTCGACGAGGAACCTGTACCAAAACGCCTGCAGAAAGTGGTAGATCAGCCCCTCTTTGCCATCCAGGAACCCGAGTCGGAGGAAATAGCGGTAGAACCAGTAAAAGAACGCGCGAGAGAAGGCAGGCAACCGAAGATAGAGTCCTTTCTTTAGCTGCCTCTTCAGTCTTGCCTGGGGGCTTGTCGGCAGGCATTCGTCGCCCGCCGGCGTAAGTATTTGCCTGCACTCGCGCGAGGCGTACCCGTCATGCTTCAGGGTCCACTCTGAGAGGCTCTTCGGAATGTCGTGGATGAGGTCACCGCGAATTTTCAACGCGCGACCTTGAGAGAGGACGATGTGCTCGTCCATCCAGGCGTCCTCACACCTCCCTGAACCTTTCTTCCACACCCTGAGCAGCCACACCGGGTAGCTCGCGCCATGGCGCATCGGTCTCCCCAGGAAATGGATCCGGAGAGGAACCAGAAGGCCCGTCACTTCGTTTGCCAGGTGGGAGAGACGGCCTTGAAGCTCGCGGCGCAATTCCTGGCTCAAACGCTCGTCGGCGTCAATGCGCAGAATCCATTCAGCGCCGGATTGGATATTGTCCAGAGCCCAGTTGAACTGCTTGGCTTGGTTGACAAAGGGATGCACCAGGACGCGCGCGCCGTATCGCTGGGCGATTTCCACGGTTCGGTCCGTGCTGAGTGAGTCGATGACGAACACCTCCGAAGCAACCCCGGCGAGACTCTCGAGGCAGGCCGGCAAGCAGAGTTCCTCGTTCTTGGTGAGGATGATTGCCACCAAATCGCATCCCATGACAATCCGCTACTCTCCACTCGCTGCCCGCGGTCCGGCCATCACCCGCGGCTTAATGACTTTGGCCGGATTGCCGCCTACCACGGTCCACTTGGGGACGTCATGGAAAACCGAGGCGGTCGCACCCACTACGGCGCCTTCCCCCACGCTTACCCCAGGCGCAATGAAGGCCCTCGCCCCGATCCAGGCGTAGTCCCCGATCTCGATCGCTTCGGTGATCAGCCGGAATTCGGGATCTTCGTAATCGTGGGTCGCAGTGCATAGAAACGCGTACTGCGACACGGTGGCGTGGGCGCCGATTCTCACGGGCGCCACGCTGTAGCAGTCGACGTCATTGGCGAGGCAACTGTACCTTCCCATGGTCAGATTCCAGGGAGCCCAGATTCGGCAGCGCGCGCCAGGCTGGGCGCCTTCCCCCACCACCGCACCGAACAGACGCAAGAGCGCTCGGCGCCAGGCACCGCAGAACCACGGGGAAGGGCGGTACAGCAGAAACCAAGCGATAATCCACAAGGCGCGTCCTATGCGATTACGCAGGCTCAGCCGGTTTCGGTAAACGTTCAACATCGCGAATTCGCCGAGCTAGGAGTCCGGAGTCAGATCAGTTGCTAAGCCGGGGCGAGCGCGGCGACCAATCGCGCCACGTGATCTTCCCATTTGAAACTGTTGGCGGCGCGGGCGCGTCCGCTTTCGCTCAGTTTCCTGCGCAAGGCCTCATCGGCGCACAGGGATCTGACCTTGTCGGCCAAATCGCTCGGGTCCAGCAGGCGGAAATAAATCGCCGCCTCTCCGCAGATTTCGCGATTGACCGGCGTGTCTGAGGCCACGATGGGCAGGCCGTGCGCCATGGCCTCGACCATGGGATGACCGAACGACTCGCAGAGCGCAGGAAAAACCACGAGGTCGGTTCGCCTGTAGAGCTCCTGGACCTGCTGGCTTCCGAGGGGACCCAGGAAGTTCACGCAAGCAGCCAACTCCGGCGCGCGACCCAGCGCCAGGTCCTCATCATGAGTGACGGTCCAAGCCCCACCCTGCCAACCGGGATCGGCGGTCGTACTCAGAACGAACTTGGGCGCGCCGTTCCGGTTAAGGAGAGGCATCGCTTTCAACAACGTCGACAGATTTTTGTGTTCGGAGTAGAGGGAAACGTACGTCAGACGAATCACTCGCTGGCCGACTGCGGGCAATTCCGGCGGCACACTCCCGAGGCTGGGCTGGGGCGGAGGCGGCGGGGCGGCTCCGTAGAAGTTGACCAGCCTCTTGGGGGCCTCAACCTCGACGAAGTCCATGAGTTCATCCAGCATGGCTTGAGTTGGGGTCATTACCACGTCGGCGGCTCGGGCGCTTTGGCAGCAGAGCCAGCGGCGCAACTTGAAAGCGAGCCTGGTCTTGAAGGGGTGCTTGGGAAGGAACGTTTCGAGATAGATCCTGGAGAAATACAGCGGGATCCGTACAAGCAAAAGCTGGCGCACGGGGCAGCGAAACATGCCAAAGTTCGCGGAGGAAAACAGGGCGTCCGCGTGTTCTGACCGGAGGCATCGGCGCAGCGTCACCTGCTCCCACCATATCCGTTTCCACCATGCCGCGTGCCCGACCATGGTAGGCAGGAGCCGCACATTCTCACGCAATCCTTGTTGCTTCGCGGCGGTCTCCGGGGGCAGGTAAACCACAAACTCATCCCCACACTCGGGTGGGGGTAAGCGGCGGAGAACGTTCGTCAGGTAGGTGACCGCCCCTCCCATCTTAGCCGAGACTGCGTTAATAACGATCTTCATATTTCGAAAGTCGAAAATCGAAATTTGAAATTCGGGCAGCAAAGGGCTCGCTCACCCTCATGGGTAGGTCGAAATCGGATTGGGGGTTTGCCGAGATTCGATTGTCGAATTTCGTTTTTACGGAATGTTCGTCCTGATCCATCGCTTCAGGGCGAAGAGAGCCCAGGGGCGCGACCAACTGGTTTTGCCGGCCAGGAAAGCCTGCCAGATGCCCGCCACCCGGCGCGCGCTCAACGCGAAGTGCTCGCTCAGGCCGGGGTCAAGAAGCTCCCGCTCGACTTCAGCTTTTAACCCGTCTTGCATCCAATGCTCGAAGGGAAGTGTGAAGCCCTTCTTGGCCCGCAGGTACGTTTCCCCGGGCAAGCGCCGGCCGGCGGCGCGCAAGAGCAGAGGCTTGGGAAGCGGGGGGTCGAGCTTGAGCTTGCCGGCGAGAGGCAGGACATACTCCCAGAGGGGGTGGTGCAGCAAGGGGGTGCGCACCTCGAGAGAGTTGGCCATGCTCATGCAATCCGTATCGCGCAGGAGGGTATTGGCCATGTAGGTCGAACCTTCCAGCACCGAAACCTGGTTGACGGGATCGAGGCAGCGGATCGCTTCCGCCACCTCGCGCAAACTCCAGGGCGCGCCGAATTGGCCATTCTGAGCCGGGGAGTGCGGCAGAAGCGCGTGAACGCCGGCGGGGAGGAATAGGGCGCGAGAAAGGAAGTAGGGCTGTCCAGCGTAATAATCACCCGCGGCCAGGGCACGGATTTTAGCGGGGCGGTTCGTCTGAGCGCGGCCCAGCAGCGCGTACACTCCCTTGCCCAGCGGCTCGAGCCAGCCCGCATAGCGACGGAATCGCATCATCCTGGGGACGGAATTGAACGTGGCGTATCCCGCAAAGAGCTCGTCTCCGCCGAGGCCGCTCAAAGCGACGGTCAGGCCTGCCTTCTTGGTGGCTTGGGAAACGATGAAGGTGTTGACGCCGTCCACGGTGGGCTGGTCCATAGCCGTCACGGCCCCGGGGATTTCCTCCAGCAGCCCGGCTTCGGTGAGGTCGATCTGGTGGTGACGGCAGCCGAACTCACTCGCCACGCTACGGGAGTAAACCGCCTCGCAGAAGTCCGTGTCGCCCAAGGCCACGGAAAAAGTATCGAGCGGCTCGGAGCGGACTTCGCGGGCCAGCGCGACCACGCAACTGGAGTCCACGCCGCCGCTCAAGAAGATGCCCAGCGGCACGTCGCTGACCAAACGCTGCGACACCGACTCGAGAAGGCGCTCGCGAATCACTTTGAGCGCTTCTTCGCGGGAATCCGTGGCGGGCGGCCGCGCCGCCACCTCGGCAAGGCTCCAGTATTTGTTGATGCTGCATCGGCCTTTTTCCCAGGTCAGGGTGTGGCCGGGCGGCAGCGAACCCACACCATCAATAATGGTCAGAGGGTCCTGCACGGCTCCAAAACCCAGGTAGGAAGCCAAGCCGGCAGTCGACAGGCGGCGCGGCACCAGGCCCGCGGCGAGCAGGGAGCGAACTTCAGAGGCAAAGGTGAAGAGGCCGGGACGCTCGTAATAATAGAGCGGTTTTTCTCCCAAGCGGTCACGGGCCAGGAAAAGGCGCTCCTTGTGCGCGTCCCAAACGGCGAAGGCAAACATGCCCACCAAGCGCTCCAGGCAAGCCTCGCCCCACTGTCCATAAGCTTTGAGCAACACTTCCGTGTCGCCGCTGGAGACGAAGCGGTGGCCAAGTTTTTCGAGTTCGCACCGAATCTGCTGAAAGTTGTAGACCTCGCCGTTGAAAGTCAGCCAGTTCCCCGTGGCCGGATCGTGCATGGGTTGGTGCCCGGCCGGAGAGAGGTCCAGGATGGCGAGCCGCCGCGAACCCAAGCCGACGCACGTGTCGGGATCAGAAGCGAGCGGAAGCAACTCCGTCCCTTCGTCATCCGGACCGCGATGTGCCAAAGCACGCGTCCCCTGGCCGAGGGCCCGGCCAAGCTCTGCCGTCCGCTTCCCGACTAATCCGAAGATTCCGCACATGGGGTCACTCCAAAGTGGAAGAGCCGATCACGACTGACACGCGAAGCCCGTGCTATAGAACTTTGGTTTATTGTACGTTCGTGTGTTTGTCGTGACATAAGCAGGAAGAAAGCGCTTTGTGGAAGCCACTCAGCGTGACATCGTAACTACGGGATTCGACGAGGCGCTGAGCTCTAGCGCCCATGGCGCGCAGGCGCTCGACACTCTGGCAGGCGCGGTCGATGGCGGAGGCTAGCGCTTCGGCGTCGTCTTCCGGCACAACGAACCCGCTCTCACCCTCGCTGATCAGGTCCTGCGCCGCTCCCACCCTCCCGGTCGCCATCACTGGCAACCCGCTGGCCATGGCCTCGTTCACCACCATGCCCCACGGCTCCCGCCGGGAGGGCAGGACGAACAGGTCGGCAGCAGCGTAGAAACCGGGTAGCCGGGTCCAATCCTGGAACCCGAGGAAGTGAACCTGGGGCAGAGCCCGCGCCCGTTTTTCAAGCGTCCTTCGTTCCGGCCCATCCCCCGCAATCAGTAGCCCGATATCCGAGCGCATGGCGGAGATACGCCGCATAGCCTCGATCAGCACGTCAACGCCTTTCTCCCAGGACAAGCGGCCCACGTAGAGCAGTAGATAACGCTGGGTCCAGCCGTTTTTGCACCTCAATTGTTCAGGCCCGGAGCGGTAGCGATCTGCCTCTCTGCGGAAATAAGCGTTATCCACCGCGTAGCCAGCCGGAAAGACCTGCTCCGGCTTGGCGCCGTACTGTATCCAATAGCGAGAGTTCGATGTGCCCACCGCGAGGAAGCCGCAAGCGTGCCGCGTGAGCCAGCGCAGAAAGAGGCGCTTGACCGCCAGCAGGCGGCGTGGCTTCCCTTCTTCGTCCAGAAGGTTTGAGTCGCCGCGCACCAGCAACGGAACCCCGTGACTCACGGCCCAAAGAATAGCCAACAACGTTGTTGCGCTGGTATAGCCGTAGACGATCACCGCATCCGGCTGGAAGGCGCCCAGTTCTCGCCACACCCCGGGATTGATCGCTCCGATCAGGAGGCCCCCGTGCCAAGAGCGCGGTGCGTAGTTCTTGAGATAATGGGCCGGGTACGCGGGCGTGCCCAGCCGCCAACCCTGGCTCGGTTGTGTTTTGCGGCTGTACATCACCAAGGTCTCGTAAAGCCCGCAGGCCGCGAACTGCTCCAGCAAAGGCTCACGGTACGGTGTGGGCACCGGAAGCAAAATGGCCACGCGTTTCTTCATTGGGAACTCAGGGGAAAGAAGCAAGAATAGAGAATCAGGAGGCGAGAATGAGGAAGGCAGCCCACTGCCTACCTGCCTGCTGCCATCTCCCGCTCCAGAGCTCGAAACGGCATCAATAAACGTGCGGACAAAACGCCATAAATGAGCCAGAACATTACGGCTGCGAACATCCCAGTCGCAGTCAGCCAACCCTCAGCCATGGAGTCGGTGAGGCCCCCAACCAGGCAGGCTGAAAGGGTGAGGACGGGCCAGAACTCGCCCCCAGCGGAATGGAACTTCTGGATAAGCTCCAGGCGACGAACCGAGTTGAGTACAATCCAGGTCAGAGGATAGAGGAGAAGTGCGGCGCCCACCAGGCCAACCTCCTCGACCAGTCCCAGGAAGCTATTCACCTTCTCGCGACCCGATCCGACGCTCGCGAACGAAAACTGCCAATCTTCGCTGGCGCCTTTGGTGGCGCCAAACCCGACCCCAAGGATCGGACTCTCTGTAGCCGCGGCCCAGGAATCCTCGAGCAGCTTCTGCCTGGATTGAAGCACGCGACTGCCGCCTTTTTCCACGTAGGTCTGGTTCAAGCTGCCGAGAAACGCGGGGAAATAAGCGACAAGGATGACCGCGGCGAGGAACCCGACTGTCACGAACCAGCCGAAGGCCTTGCGAGAGGAAAAGTAGAGAAACCACGCGCAACCCACGAAGGTGGCGATCATCCCCGTTCTCGATCCTGACATCACCAGGAATGCCAAAAACATCGCCGCGAACGCGAAGTTCAAGACGCGCACCAGAGGCGCCTTCTTGGCCGATTGGAACAACCTCAGTACCAGGACAGGGGCGATAAACGGAATGAAGGCCGCCAGGAAGTTGGGGTTCCCGAAAGGACCTTCGAAGTAATTCCACCAGCCGCGAGGTAGAATACCCACGAATGCAAGGACGCAGCCCGCCCCCACCAGCAGGGCGCACCAGAACAGATGATCGATAATCTTGCAGGGAGCTTCCGGGCCGGCATGGGATTCCAATCTCCCGTTAAGCAGGGAGCCCAGCAGCAAGCAACCAAACGCTCCTGCCTTCAAGATTGTCAGCAGGCTGTTCACCGAATAGGTGCTCGAGATGAGGGCCCAACAGACGAAGAGCCCGAGGCTGAATTGGAAGGGGTGCCAGCGGGAACCGCTCACCCCCATGCTGTTTCTCAGAATCAGCCCCAAGGCGAAGATAACCAGCACGGCCCAACGGTAGCTATTGACCGTTCCCGCTGCGTTGAAAAACGGCATGGCTGCACTCAGAAAGGCCAGCATGGCAATGAAATCGAGGGTTTGCGGGGCAGCCAGGGTGCTGAAGAGCACGAAAGCGATGATCGCGAATTTGCCGGCTCCTTGCCAATCCCCATGCGCCAGCAGAATCCCCACCACCAGTAGAATCGAAACACTACCCAGGGTGGGCAGGCGACCCAAGACCGAAAGGTCGGCGTGGGGCAACCTCAGATTACTTGTGTTTGATTGCGACAGTTGATTTTTCTCCTGGCCCCGAGCGCCTCAGCGGAGTTGGCGGCGCAGCCGCCTTTCAGTTGCGGCGAGCGGTTCGATACGAAATTCAGCCCTTCACCCATTGACCCAGCACCCTTAACTACCGAAGCGAATCGACGCTGACATCATAGCCAGGGACCGGCCGCAGGGCGGCGAGCTTTTCGCGAAAATCGCGCCTAAGGTAGACCGATAAGTTGCTGTAATGTGAGCAGCCCTGGCAAATCTGCCGGCAGCGGTCCGTTAAGAACTCCTCCCGCAACTTTCGAAGTTCTTGGCCGAACCAGATTTCACCCAGGTGTTGGGTATTGACATCGCCAATGAGAAGCTCGCGGGCATCCACGTCCCTGCAAGCACATGCACCCACCTTGCCGTCCCAGTAAACCGCCGGCCCCCGATACATTTGAGAGCACGCCGAAATCCGGGGGAATCGGAGGTCGGCGTTGCTTCGCAGACGCATTGTACCCGTCAGTTCGCTCTGCTGGATCTTTCCCGCCCAACTGTCGTAACGGAATTTCACGCCCATCCGGTCTGCTCCAATCAAATGACTGACCTCCTGGTAATCGCGGCTGGCTTGCACTTCCGCAAGTGGCCGGTCTATGCGCATATCGATGGTGACGTCTACAGGGCCTCCCGCAGCGCGATTCTCCACCGCGAACTCCTTGATATGCCGGAACACCTGCTTGTACATCTTCGACCTGTATACTCTCTGGTACATCTCCTCGTCGAATCCCGAGGTGGACACTACCAGATGGCTCAGCCCGCTTCCTACCAGCGCCCGAGCGCCCCAACGATTCAGGCTGATCATATTCGAGTACATGGAGATTGAGGTGATCGCTTGCTTGGATTTCGCATAAGCCAGCCTGTCCAGGAGGTGCTTGTCGACCAGTGGATCCCCAACCGTGGGCGTCAGTCCTAATGGTCCGCCGCCGCACTCGACGTACTGATCGACTACCCGTCGAAACAAGTCCAGCGTCATAGTGCCGGTCGGTCGATCCTGGTATTGGTACGCGCAGAACGTGCAGTTGGCATTACAGATGTTGGTAGTCTCGATGTTGACCGTGGGCATACAACGCGAGAGGTGCTCAAGCAAGGCTTGCTTTGAAAAAGGGAGCTTACACAACGCCAAGAGTGCCTGCGCTTCGTAGGAGACCTTCCGCCAAATCAAGGTGGAGTTTAGAGACATTTCGCACCTCCAGCCGTAGCGGCGCTTTCTGCGCGCCGATCCGCTAGAATGACAAGAGCAGTCAGAAACATCCGCTACAGCAGGAGCTTTTCACAACCTCCGGCTTTGACCCTTGTTGCGGTTGATTTCTCTGCCCTTAGTAAATGGCACCGGTGCCTTGGAGGGACACAGCTCAGCCCGCAAGACTGCTACCTTAAGGTAGGCCAAACGCCAGAGCGCAACGAGTAAATGCTTGGAATGACAGCAACCGCCCTTGATATTTACCCAATAGACTTTACCCTTTCACCCCACAGATTTCAAGGCAATAGGTCCGCAGGGGGTGCGCGACCTGGAAGTTAGGAGCGGTGGATTTTCTTTTTTTGTGCTATATTTCTGAGCGTATATAGATGCTCAGACAGGAGGCTCCGATGCCTGACTCTCTTTCCGCTTTAGAAGCT
>JBELAJ010000119.1:0-33068 GCA_049508935.1 Terriglobia bacterium
ATCTCCAGGTCGAGCAACATGCCGAGAAGCGCACCCTTGTTGTAATAGGAAATGGTGGAGTTTGCGAAATTGGTCTCCTGCATTTGCGGCGCGCGATCGTAGAACCAGGCGTGAAAGCTGGAACTTTCCGCGGACATCAGTGTGCGACCGGGTTCTTCTTCCAGGGCGCGGATTTCATCCGACAGGCGAGCCAGGAATTGCTCCCGCGTCCAGAGCCCCGAACGCAACAAGACGAGATAACTGACGTAGGTGGTCACTCCTTCCACGAGCCACAGTGACGTAGTATAGACTTCGCGCGTATAGTCAAAGGGCCCCAGCGCGACAGGCCTCAGCCGCTTAACATTCCAAACATGGAAAAACTCATGCGCGGCCGTTTCGAGCGCCTCCGCAAGCCCAACGCTGAGGGTGCCTCGGATGATGATCTCGGTCGAGTTCAGGTGCTCCATGCCGTCGCCCATCGGGATTCCGGGAGCGAAGTGAAAGATGAAAGTATAGTGCTCGAAATCGGGGGCGGGCATCAGGGCCATTTCGGCGTGCACAATCTTCTGAAGGCCCTCGCGCAGCTTCGACAAGTCAATGTCTTCCTCGCCGTAGGAGTGCAACGCGACGCGAAAAGTCTTCCCCCGTTCCTGGAAATGGGCCAGCTTGATTTCAGCGCAAGCCTCGATAGGAGTGTCAACCAAGCGGTCGTAATTCGGCGCGCGGAATGTCCTGAGGCTTGTGTCATCAGAAAAGCCGCTTATTAACTGCCAATCCCTCGGCGCGTCCACGCTCAGCGTAATCGGGTCGGGCTTGTGTCCCGCGACGTACATGAAGATCGAGGGGCCATTCAAGTTGGCATGAGCGCTGTCAAACTGGGAAAAGGAGCCGCTGAGGTCGTTGACGAAAACGCGATAGCGCGCTTTTATGCTGTCCCCCGCCTGTCTCACGTCGACTCGCCAGGTCTGCTTGTCGAGATTTGTCCATGGCAGCGGCTGCCCTTGCGCGCCCTCCGCCTCGAATTCCTGCACGTTCTTGGCGAAGTCGTAAATGGCATAACGGCCGGGCGCCCAAGCCGGTATCACGAAGTCGAGGAAATCACCCGATGTCTTGCCGGCGCTGATTTCGACGGTCACAAGGTGCAGACTGGGATGCGTCAAGATGAGACGATATTCCAGTTGTAGTGGCGCGGCGTGAAGTTCTTCAGCCCCCCGCAGCGTGCCCGCCGCGGCTAGTAACAAAAGGACGAGTACTGCCGCCCGGCAAAACGCAGGATTATCCTCAGATGTCAACCTGGAGGTTTCGGCCACAATACAGAATATCAAAAAACCAGGGGGTTATTCAGTTCACTTCCTGATGTTACTCCCGAAATTGAAACAAGGCCCGATCGAGAAGCGGGTGGTAATCCGGCCATCTTTCAGGAGATCGCTGAACAGATGATTGTAGACGAGGTCGCCTTGCACGCGCAGGGCTACGTGCTTGGAGAAAAGAAAGTCAACGCCGCCTCCGAACCCACCGAATATAGTCCAATCGGTTTTATATCCCGACGGCGCCAATTGCGCCACGACGAGGATGGGAATTTCGCCGACCGGGTGCGGTGTCGCGCGCTCGTAAATCGCACCGAGGTCAGGTCGAAGGAAGAGTGTGATCTTGGAAAAGTGACGATACGCCAACTGAGGTCCCGCCGCAAAGGATTGGGTCGCGGAACGACTCACTATGGACAAGGACGACAAGGGATAACTAGGGGCAATTATCGAGAGTTCTTCCCCCAATTCCTGTTGCAAGCTCGTGGTGAGGAGGTTGGGAGTGAGAGTCAAATTCCCGGTCGAAAAGCTATAGTCGAAGCCCAATGAGTACCACGTTTTCGGCCGCACGCCGAATTGATATTGAAGTCCGTTCTCAAAAAGGCTTACATGGGGGCTGTCGAGGAACGTGTACCCAACAAACGTATCGAAACGGGAAACATACGTCTGCTGGCCAAAAACCGTCGAGGACGGAAGCAAAACGGCGGCGGCTAATAAGAGGAAAATCGCGAGCGTGACGGTGACTCTCGGTTGCTTGCTCTGGTTCGCGACAGGCATCATTGCCTCCTAGTCAGGTTCTTCCAGTCCTGGACTTATTTTCGCATACTACATGGGCGGAAGAATTTTGCAATCGGGGCTAGGGATATCATCCAATTGAAACAAAAGCAAGTACAGAATGATAAGATCTTAAGAAATTCGCCAACCATGACTTATTGTCGTCGGTCGCCCACCCCGACCTTTCGGCCGGCACTTACCGTGCTGGCCTGAAGATCAACGCTGTCTTTCTCGCGGCTCTAAAACCAGCTTGTGAACACTGGCCTGCTCAACCGCCGCATCGCTGAAGGGCATTGGAAAACTCCGGCCGGTGTACCAAGCGTCGAACTGGTCCTTGTAGTAGGGGCTGAACACCTGGCCCGACTCTCCAAGGGTAAGGTTTTGAACCGAACGTTCAAGGTCCGAAAAATCGACGACCATGCGCATGGAAGGGCCGTGATTGGAGGTTGTAGCTTTCACTGTGGTGCTGGTTCCGGCCTGGTGAAACGGGCCGACATTGAGCAGTCTGCCAAGAAGGGGCAGGCCTTGGCCCAACGGGTGGTGAAAGGTGAGGGGGATGGTATTGCCCCATTTCCAGGCCTCATGGCTGCGGCTAGCCACGAGGCTGGGAATAAGCTCCTTTACTGCATCTTCCAGGCTCTGCATCAGCGTGTCGTCAAACGACGCGTCACCGGGCGGGAGCCAGCGCGTCCAGCGGTTCGTTAAGACATTCTCAAAGGAGGTGGAACTCATTCCCCAACGATAGTCCGACACCCGATTTCCGAGCTTGGGCTTGAGGATTCGTTCCCGCAGGGCTGCGCGGGTCGCTTCGCACACCAAAGTAGCCGCGGAGTCCATCCTCGCCTCGCCATCCCAACCGCGCAGCACGCTGACGGCGTATTGCGCGTCAGGGTCTCGCGGTTCGACGTGCGAGGCCGCGTTCAGAAGTTGTCCGGCCAGCCACTTGTCCTGCAAGCTGAGAATGTCAGTCTGAATCCGCAGCATATCGCCCACCGTGAACGCCTTGCCCGCGCGGAGCAACTGGAAGATGCGCGCCGTGCGATAGGGGGGATCCCACTCGCTGGTGATGAAATAGGGGTAGCCGTCGGGTACCACGCGGCCATTCGCCGTGGCTATCAGGCCGCTGGCAGGGTTGTAGGAATGCGGAAGATCCTGGAACGGAATGTAACCAGTCCAATCGTAGTCGTCTGTGTTGCCGGGCGCCGGTACAGCGCCGGTTCCTTGTTTTCGCAACGGCACCCATGCCGCAGCGTAGTAACCGATGTTTCCATCCACGTCGGCATAGACAAAGTTTTGCATGGGGCCCGTGTAGTCGCGCAAGGCGGCGGTGAATTGCTCCCAATTCTGGGCCATGCCCATTCCGGACGCGCCGTTAAACAGCGATGAAAGTGCGTGGGGCTCGAGCGCCGTCCAACGCAAAGCCAGTGCGCGGCCACAATCCTCCGCGACAATCGGGCCGTGGCGCGTAACTTTGACAGTGAGCCGGTAATCCGGCTTCCCGCGGACCTTGATGATCTCGTCTCGCACCTCCGCGTCCACCCAGGCGCCATTGTGGAGGTACTTGTTGGGTTCGGCGGGGTTGAAAGTCTCTGCGTACAAATCTTGCACATCGGGACCCGTATTGGTCATGCCCCAAGCGATTCTCTCGTTGTGGCCAATGACCACCGTCGGCATTCCCGGCAAACTGACGCCACTCACGTTCAGCCCCGGGCCCTTCAAGTGAATCATGTACCACACGCTGGGAACGCTATGACCAAGATGGGGATCGTTGGCGAGCAAAGGCTTGCCGGAATAGGTGTGCGCGCCACTGACAACCCAGTTGTTGCTTCCCAGTGCTGTTGTGGTCTCGTCACCTTCGCAAAGCAGCGCCGCAAGTGTAGGGTCAAGCTCGACTGATCCCCCTCCCTGGCTGAGGAGGCGGTGAGGGGGTGATTGATCCTTGCTGGCCGTCGGCCTGTGCGGCACGTCGGGTTCAAGGCAGGTCGGCGGCGGGTACACGTCTTTCCATTGGGGCGGCAGCCTGCTCCCCGCCGGCAGTTCCGCCACGGGCACGTCCAGAGGCGAGTGGTCGGGGAAGAGATCCGCCGAAAGCTCCGGTCCAAGCTTCGCCCGAACGCGTTCGCGCATCAAGTCCACTCCCCATGTTGTACTCAGGGTTTTAGCCATATTCAGCGCCACGCCCAGGGAATCGACCTCTGTCCACGGCTGAGGTTGATAATGGAGCAGGAGGAATTCGATGGGGAGGAGGCCCTGGTGGGTGGCGATGAACGCGTTAACGCCATTGGCATACGCGGTAAGTGGCGCCCGCGCCTCAGGGCTAAGTTCCGCTAAGGCGCGCTCTGAAACCCGCCGGAAACCCAACGTACGGTTTTCGATGTCCATCTGCCGCGTCAGCTCGCCGAAGATTTCGGAGAGTTCTCCTTTCGCCAGCCGCCGACTCAGGTCCATCTGCCACAGCCGGTCCTGGGCGGTTACGTATCCTTGGGCGAAGAACAAGTCCTGGGGCGTCGAAGCGCGCAGGTGAGGAACGCCGCGCGCGTCACGCAACACCTCGACTGGCGCGGAAAGTCCGGCCACTTGAACCCTTCCGTCGAGTTGGGGAAGGCTGGCGCGAGCGCGCCAGTAAAACCATCCGCCCATGCCCGCCACCAAGAGTAGAAGCAGAATCAGTATGGAAAAGATCAGGCGTTTCAGAAGGCGCCGCATAAGTTCAGACCTCAGTTGAATTTCAGATGAGCCATCGTACTCAAAATATTATGGGCTGGCAAACTACCCCATCCCGCATGAGCCCCGAAGGGGCGAGCTGGCAGAGAGCCCAGACTGACGGCCCATAGGCGTTAACCTAAAGCGAGTGGACATCCAGAGCCGCGGAGCGGCGGCAGATAATAGCCCACGGCGTGAGCCGTGGGACCCGATGCGGCGTTAATATTCACAGCCCCGGACGGGGCGACAGACATCCTGCGGGAGCCTCTGCCGCCCCTCCAGGGCTAAGGTAACGCAGGATTGCTCCTCGCTCCCACGGCTTACGATGTGGGCTATTCTCTGTCGGCCCTCCGGGCCTGTACTAGCGGTCATTCAGGCCTGCACCGCCGTCCCTCGAGGTATTAGGTTAACGCCCATGGGCCGTTGGCCTGGGCTTTGCTAGCTCGCCCCTTCGGGGCTTAGTTACGCGAGCCCTCAACTCTTCATCTCTCGACCCCCGACTACTGACTTGGTAAGATGGCAGGCATGGACGCTATTTTGCCTTCTGTGCCTGTCGACTGTCGATTGCCGACCCGTAACCGCTCTTTGGACCGCCTGCTTCGCTCTCGCGGCCTCATGGCCTCTGCGCTTTTGTGCCTGCTCGCGGCGATCGAGCCCGGCGTCGCCGTGCAGCACCGAGCGACGCAGCGTGCCGACCCTTCGCTCGCCGCCCGCATTGACCAGATCCTTCGCTCCAGCGACGCTTCACGCGGCTTCTGGGGCGTCGAAGTTGCGGAACTGCCCAGCGGGAGAATTCTCTTCGACCGCGATGCCCAGCACCTATTCCACCCCGCCTCGAATATGAAGCTGTTCACCACGTCAGCGGCACTTGAAAAGCTTGGACCGAGTTTCGTCTTCCGCACTACGGTGGAAAGCGACTCCGGACCGCCCGCCCAGGGAATCGTGCCGCGCCTTTACCTTGTTGGGAGGGGAGACCCTACACTTTGTGGAGACGTTTTGCCGCCGCCTGCGACCCCCTGCCAAGCTGCGAACCACGCCTGCACGGCTCTCGAAGACCTGGCAGCGCAGGTGAGAGCGCATGGCGTGATCGAGGTCACGGGCCCCTTGGTGGCCGACGAAAGTTATTTTGATTTCGAGCCCTATACCCACGGCTGGACTGCCGAGGATCTCGAGTGGGGCTACGGGGCGGCGGTCTCGGCCCTGATATTCAATTCGAATGCTCTGCTGCTCAGAATCAAGCCGGGATTGAAACTCGGCGACCCTGCCCAGCTTTCGCTCGACCCTGTGACGGATTATTACCAAATCAAAAACGGTCTCGTAACTTCCGCATCCGGAAGTGAGAGCCACTTGTTCGTTGAACGCGCGCTCGATTCCACGCGCCTGGATGTTTGGGGCCAAATCCCTCTGGGCTCGGGAGAGGCTGACGAACATGTGGCGATCGCGCATCCGGCGGAGTTGGTGGGCGAACTCTTCTCGAAAGCTCTCGTAGATTCCGGAACGATAGTTAAAGGGGGGGTCGAGGTTAGGCAGGTCACGCAGCTTGATGCGGCTTTGGCCCGCCGTGCTCCCACCCAGGCTTCGCCGCGCCTGGTCTTGGCCGAGCATCAGTCCCAACCGCTCCGGGAGATCGCGAAGCTGACCAACAAGGAGAGCATGAATCTTTGCGCCGAGATGCTTTTGCGCACGCTCGGGCGCCAGGTGAAGCAGCGTGGCGGCCTCGAAGACAGCCTGGACGTACTCAATGAGTTTGCGCAACAGATCGGCGCCCGTCCGGGCGAGACGGTCTTCGCCGACGGCTCCGGCCTCTCCCGAGACGATCTGGTGACTCCGCAAACCGTCGTCAAACTGCTGATTCACATGGCAAGCGGACCGTCTTTCGACGTGTTCCGTGACAGCCTGCCCGCGGCCGGCGTGGACGGGACGTTAGCAGACCGCTTCAAGGGGGCGCGCCTTAAGGGGCGCATCCACGCTAAAACCGGGACTCTCGAGGGAGTGAACGCGCTTTCCGGCTACATGGATCTGCCCTTCGGCAAGCGGCTTGCCTTCTCCATCATTGGAAACAGCCATCCCCTGGAGGAAGCGCAAGCTGAAGCCACCCTCGACCAAATCGCTGCGGCCATATATGATTGGTTTTCGCGCCGGGGAAGTTAACTTCGACTGCGGAGGCGGTGGAATCCTCCGGTCTCTCCTAAAGGTCGCTCACCTTGAGGCCGAAGTCGGCCAGCACTTCTTCGAATGGAATCCCGGGGTTAAGCTGAAGCCATCGCTTAGCTTCAGCTACGGCGCGACGTTCTTCCTCGGTCTCCGGTTCATCGTCAACGGGAGCGTTGTTTATGGCGAGGCAAGCGGGATCGACCATTGCCTTGAGGAGGCCGGCAATCGCCGCAAGTTGAACGGGTGGCAAACGCTCGATCAGTTCGTGCGCCTGCTGCTTTTCGCTTGCCAAATCGTACGACATCCAGGCTCCTCCTCGTGCTTCTTGAATATCTTACCGTATATGGCAGCCCCTTTAGAAGCCGGTTTTTCAAGACTACTTTGTTCTTGACAGAATTTCAGGCTGAGCCGCAGATTAGCGAATGTGAAGGTCATAACTGTTTTCGGAAGTTCACTGCCCGGCGAAGCGAGCCAGGCTTACGCAGACGCTCGCCTATTGGGGAAGCTATTGGCGGAAGCCGGGTTTACCGTCTGCAACGGCGGGTACCGGGGATTAATGGAAGCCTCGGCGCGAGGGGCTCACGAGGCCGGCGGGCACACCATCGGCGTGACCTGCGAGGTTTGGACCAGCAAGGCGAATCCCTGGATCATCGAGGAGGTGCGCACGAAGTCTTTCCCCGAGCGCATCATGACGCTCATCGAGCGCGGAGATGCCTATGTGGTCCTCCCCGGCGGGACAGGCACCCTTGCGGAACTTGCGCTGGTCTGGGAAATGATGAACAAAGCCAGCCTCTCGAAGACCGTGGGAGGGAGTAAACCCCTGTTGGTAATGTCACCCTACTGGCAGCCGGTGATTGCTTGCCTTGAGCAGGAGGGACAGCTCAATTCCACCTGTCCGCATTGGACCTCGTCTGCCATGGAGATCGTGACGCTGGTGACAAGCCCGCAGCAAGTGGTCGAGTACTTGAACAAGAACAAACCGTAAAAGCGGTGTTTGAGCCTATGTGAAAACGCCTCCAAGCTGTCATTCCGAGCGAAGCGAGGAATCTCGTTCTGAGTGCTTTCAGGGCAGGGCGAGATTCCTCGTCGCCTGCGGCTCCTCGGAATGACATACAAATCTGAGTTGTCACACCGGATCGTTTGCCGAGAAGTCTCATGGCTGATGAACACAACTCTCAGGCTGTCGTTCCCACCGGCGTCCGGTTCCGCCTGGCGCTTAAAAGAGCGGCGCTCACTGTGCTTTTCACAGCGATCCTGATAATTCCCAAAATCCGGGCTTTGCGCCGAAAAATTTGGGAGTGGTCTGCGGTTCGACTGCTGGTGGCCGCGCTCGGTTGCTTGCTGGGCTGGCGGTATAGGCACGCCCAAGGCGGGCTCGTCGATTTGGTTTTCGGCATCGCGCTGATGGCTTTCGGCCTGCTGGTCCGCGCCAAGCCGCAAGCAAAATCAGTCGACGCTCAGGCCCGCGAACTCGATGCCCTCGTGGTCCTGAATGGCGGGGCGTTCATCCCCCACGGAGCCGATCGCCCTGCTCGAATCGTCAGCATTTTCGTGAACCCCGATCGGCTGTTTGTGGTTGACGAGCGCGAGCACACTCTCGAGGAGATTCCGATGGTCCGGGTGCGCGAACTCGAGGCGCGCCCAGTTACTTCCCCGTGCGAGCCCGAAGCCGAGGCGCAGACCTGGGACCTTACGATTACCTGGGAATCAAATGAGATGCGCACCGCCCGCTTCCGCTACGACGGCGTCTTCGCCGAGCACCTGGCACGGGTCGCCGAAAACACGGTGCGCAACCTGTTGCGGAAGGAACTGCCCGTGCTAAGGGACTAGGGGCTAGGGACTGGGGGCTAGGGAAAGCGGCGAGGAATTAGGGAATCGGGCATAAGAATAAACGCCGGCTCGCTGACCTCCATTCCTTGCTAAGGCGCCTATTTTCCAGTCCCTAGTCCCTAGTCCCTAGCCCCCAGCCCCTACCGAATCGTGTCCCCCGCCAATCCCCAGAAGTCCTTTGCGTAGTAGGAAGAGAGCACGTTCCCGAACAGATGGCAGATGCCGTGGCAGTCGGGGATGTCGCCGTAAAGTTTCCGGCCGCGCGCGAAGACCTTTTTGAATGATCCTTCGCGCAGCAGGTTCCCGCCGATCTTCTTCAGCGGTTCGCAAGGGTAGAAGACGTCGCCATTGGGGTAGATGCGCGGAAACATGGTAGGGAAGCATTGGAAATCGCCGAACTCGAGGAGGGTGCGAATCAGCTTGGGCGTGCCGTTGATGGGCTGAGCGCGCTCCCGGCGGCGCTGCACAATCTTATCCACCAGGGCCTGGTAGCGGGGATTCTGCCGCAAACGAAGGTTGGGCAGTTTTTCGTTCAACGCCGTCTGCGTGGCGAAGACAAATCCCTGCTCGCCGCAGAAGTCCATGATGCGCTCGATGTCAGCAATGTTCCATTCTTCGATGACCGTGCTGATGGTGATGTCCGAGGCCTTCGGGAAGCGCGATTTGGCCAGTTGCAGGTTCTCGAGCACTCTCGCGAGAACCGCGGGCTTCGACATGGGCTTGGTCGAATCCGCTTCGAGCGAATCGAGGCTGACGACCAGGCTGTGCAGGGAGTCAAACAATCCCTGCCGCTTGTGCAGCAGCGTGCCGTTCGTAATCAGCAGCACAGAGCGGTATTTCAAATCGTGCCGCGCCGCGCGCGCCAGTTCCTCGATGTCATTGCGCAGCGTCGGCTCCCCGCCTGTGAAAAGAATCGAGTCGGTTTCCTTGCGGGCGATGCGGAGCAACTTGATGGTCTCGGCCGTGGGCAGTTCCTGGCTGAAGACGTCCGGCTCCTTCTGTGTGCAGTAAGTGCAGGCCAGGTTACACTTGTGCGTGACGTAAAGAATCGCCGCGTACGGCGCCACCACATTGGTGCGCCGAATCTCACGCCGATAAAGGTTCTGGAAATAGTGTTTGAAGTTCTTCAGGACAAACGGATAGTGTTGCAGCAAACCCTTCAGCAGGGCCAACCCCTTTTTTTCCTCACGCCCTTCGCTCATTGATTAAAGCGTACACGAAGACACGAAGTCCGAGCAAGGTTTTTGAGTCAAGGACGAAAGGCCCCCC
The DNA here is from genome assembly GCA_049508935.1 of Terriglobia bacterium. GTDB lineage: Bacteria > Acidobacteriota > Terriglobia > UBA7540 > UBA7540 > CAVROP01. The sequence goes on from JBELAJ010000119.1 coordinate 10,014, forward strand.
AAGTGGGTTGCCCTCTCCAAGGGGAGAGGGTGGCCCGCGACGGCGCTTTCACCAGCCGACGCGGGTCGGGTGAGGGGTCTGTTGCACGACGTCGAGCTACGGCGATGCTTCGTAGTCCGCGCTTCGGTTTCGAAGCGAGCGCCCAGAACGACCGCTGACTTGCAGTTACTCCGAGCGGTATAGGATAATTAAGCGAAGGCCACAGAGTGAATCCAGATAAGGTCAACAAGGTAGGCGTAGTACTCTTCCAATTGGGCGGGCCGGACTCGCTTGAGGCCGTCGAGCCTTTTCTTTATAACCTGTTCTGTGATCCGGACATCATCGACTTCCCGTTTGCCCGGCTGGCGCGCGAGCCGCTGGCGCGGCTGGTTTCGTCGCGACGCGCCCGGCGAGTCCAGGATCACTATGCACAGATTGGCGGCAAGTCTCCAATCCGCGAACTAACGGAACTTCAGGCAAGCCGGCTCGAGAGCGAGTTGCGCAAATCCCTCGAAGCGCGCGTCTTCGTGGCCATGCGCTACTGGCACCCGCTCACTGAAGAGGCTGTCCGTCAAGTCCTGGACCATCAAATCCGAACGCTGGTGCTTCTGCCGTTGTACCCTCAATACTCCGTGGTGACTACGGGCAGCAGCCTGAATGAGTGGGAGCGCAAATTCCCGCGCCGCCATCCCGTCGATGTAAGGGTGGTGCGCGATTATCACGCCCACCCTTTTTACATCAAGGCCCTCGTTGAGCGCGTCAATGAAGGTCTGGCGGATTTTCGCAAGACGAACGGCTCCGCCTTGCGGCTCCCTTCTAATGTGCACTTGCTGTTCAGTGCCCACGGAGTGCCGGAGAGCGTCATCAAGGCCGGCGATCCCTACCAAGCCCAGATTGAAGCCACTGTAGGGTTGGTCAGGGAACTGGGCGTGTGGCCGAACCCGCACAGCATTTGCTACCAGAGCCGCTCCGGTCCGGGGCGGTGGCTCGGGCCCTCCCTTCTCGAGGCTCTTCAAAGCCTGGCGTCAACTCGAGGCGAGCGAGTCCTCGTGGTGCCGATTTCCTTCGTCTCCGACCACGTCGAAACTCTGTACGAAATCAATATCGAAGCCCGCGAGATCGCCGAGCGTCTGTGCATCCAGCAGTTTCACGTGACCCGAGGCTTGAATGACTCGCCCACATTTATCCGGGCTCTTGCCGACCTCGTGCTTCACGCCGTCCGCCGGGAGAATTCCCGATAGCAAAGCTTTGGAGTGCGGCAGCTTGCTGCCGCTTTTCCACGGCCAGCTTGCTGGACGTGGGTCCCCGGGTCGTAGAGTCCGCCGAGCAAGCTCGGCGGAAGAGAGCGGCAGCAAGCTGCCGTACTCCATAGCCTTCGGCACTCCACGCGCACCTCGCGGCAGTTTCTGATGGCGGATTCCTGATTCCAGATCTCAAACCCATGTAAAATAAGCGTGCCGCAAAGGGAAGCATTCGAGGCGGAGGAGGAGAATGCGATGACGCGCACCTGGCTGCTGGCCGCGTTCTGGGCGATTACGAGTCTCGGGATAGGCGCCGGCGCCTCCGCAACCGACTTCGATATCGCTCCTTCCGCTCGGCGCTGCTGCGTGAGCGACCGCCACACTTCCCCGCCGGAGTTCGACTACACTGAAGCGCAGCAGGCAGGAGGTGAAGCAGAGAAGGCGGCGAATGGCCGCTACGTCTACGGCCTGCAGTGGGCGGAAGAGCGCGATATCAAAGAACTGCGCGTTCAATTCCGCTCCGGCCAGGAAGCGCAGCCTGCCACTGTCGAGTACTGGTTCCGCAACTGGCCTTATCCCCCTCCGGAGATGCCCACCATCGAAGACCCTGTCGACGATCCCTGGCAGGGACAGTGGTTGAAGGCTGCAACGAAGATGGTCTGTCATGGAGGGATTTGCAGCTACACCTTTCTGCCGCTTTCCGAAGCCGAAAACCCCAAGGCCGGGAACCTGCCTGGCTTGACCTACCGAAGGACGCTGAAGGTGCGGGCGGTGTTTGCCTCGAATCCTCAATTGGAAAACGTGGGAGTTTTTAGCGGCTCGCAAGAGAAGCTGGTGGAGTTGCGACTCCAACTAGGAGTTGGAGACACTGGGGAGCGCGCCTGGGACGGGAAAGTGCGGATCCACAATGGCCGGCTCGAAGCCGTGCGAGTGTGGAACGGAGCGGCCGGCGATACTGCCGCGGAAGATCATTTCCACCTTACCACACGGGGGCGCGCTAAGGGACTGTCGGTGAGCTTGGTGGCGGCGGAGCCGGACCTTCCCGGATCGAACGATACAACGATCGTGACTGTGGATGCGGCAGAGCGGATGTTCTCCTTTGCCGTGCCGGATGTGGAGAAGGGGCCGGTGTATATCCCGGACTTTCACGCTTATGTGACCATGGCCTCAGACCCGCACGAGTTTTCTTCCTCGATTGTGAGACACGGCGAGAAGATTCGCGAGAAGCTGGCAATTGAACCCGAGCAAACTTACGAGAGGGCGTCAAAGGAGATTCCCGCACTTGATCCGGTCGAGCGGCAGGGCGGGCGGCTGTATCTGCCTCTGGCCGCCGACGCGAGTTGGCAGAAGTTTGCCTTCGAGTGGGGAGGCAACATAGACATCAGTAAGTCCGAAACGAAAGCCATGGGGAAGGAATTGAAGCGCCTGGAATGGAACGGCGACCGAATATCCTGGCGCATCGGCACGGGCGCGACGCCTGACTTTCGCCCGGCCTCCCAGGATTCCGCACTTTCTGTGCTGGAGAATTACCTTCCCCTGGCCACCGCGCGGTGGTCAAAAGAGAATTTGAATTACACCGAGGAGGGTTTTGCCACGCTGCTTTCCGGGCCGCTGGCGGCGGATGATCCGCAACGCAGCGAACAGACACCCGCGGTCCTGATGTTGAAGATCAAAGTGGAGAATCCCGGTAGCGCAGAGGTCGAGTCGCACTTGTGGCTCGCCATTGATCCCGTCGAGGAACTGTCTTTTCGCAACGGAGAATTGCTGGCAGCGGGTGGTGACCTGGTGCGTGCGCGCGTTCGCTTGCCGGATTCGGCGAAGGCGGCTCTCGCCAGAATTAACGAGGGCACGAACGCAATGCGGGGGATTCACGTGGAAATCCCTCTGAGGCCCGGTGAACCTCAAACCGTCTTTATCTCATTGCCATTTATTCCTCGACTCTCACCGCAAGAACGCGCCCGCCTGGCGAGCTTAGACTACGAGCACGAACGAGCCAGGGTGTTGGACTATTGGCGCACGGCCACGGCAAACTCGATTCCCTTCAGCGTGCCGGAAATGCACTTCATGGATTTTGCCCGGGCCGTCATTCCACATATTCGCATCAGCGCCACGAAGGATCCGAAGAGCGGGCTTTATATGGTGCCGGCGGCGAGTTATGGCTACCTGGTGTATGACAACGAGGCGGCTTTTCAGTGCGTGATGCTTGACGCGTTGGGAAACCACGCCCTTGCCGCAGAGTATCTGGAAACGTTTGTCCGCCTACAGGGGTCGAAACCCTTTGCGGGCACATATCCTGGAGATCAGCGCGACGTTTACCACGGTGCGCGCGTCGATAAGGACTACGACTACACGGCCGCCGAGTACAACCTCGATCACGGTGTGGTGCTTTGGGCGCTCGGCGAACACTACTTCTTCACACGCGACAAGGAGTGGCTGCGCCGCGTCGCCCCCAGCATGAAACGGGCGGCCGATTGGGTGTTCGAAGAGCGAGCGTACACCAGGCTCACAGATCGTGGCGAACCAGTCCCTGAGTACGGATTGCTTCCCGCCGGGCACCTCGAGGACAACGACGACTGGGGGCACTGGTTTTCCGTCAACGCCTTCGCGTCAGCAGGCGCAACGCGCTTGGGTGAGGCGCTGGCCGAAATCGGCGATCCCGCCACGGCCCATTACGTACAAGAGGCCGCCTCCTACGTGCAGGATTTGCGTGCTGCGGTGACACGCGCCTCCGAGATTTCCCCGGTGGTGCGGCTGCGCGATAACACCTACGTCCCCTACGCGCCTACGCGCCCCTATCAACGAATCCGGCTCTTCGGACCGGCCCGGGTGGCGTACTATTCGCGCTATCCCCAGAAAGTTTTGCCGACTTACCGGCTCTCGGCAACGCGCGAAGTGCTGTACGGAGCGATGATTCTGATTTCCATGGGCATCGTGCCTCCGGAGGGGCCTTTTGCGAACGCGGTTCTGGACGACTGGGAAGACAATGCGACCATGTCGACCTCCCTGGGTCTGTTTGTGCACGGCTGGGTGGATGATAAGTACTGGTTCAGCCGGGGTGGCATGGTATTTCAGGCCAACTTGCAGAACCCCATTCTGGTCTATCTCCGGCGCAATGAGATTCCCGCCGCCATCCGTAATCTTTATAACGATTTCGTTGCCTGTTATTATCCGAGTGTAAATGTATTTACCGAGGAATTCCGCCAGTGGCAGTCACCGAGCGGCCCGTTTTACAAGGTTCCTGACGAAGCGAAGTTTGTAAACCGCCTCAGGGACTTGTTGGTGCGTGAGGACTCGGACGCACTTTGGCTGGCGGCGGGCACGCCGAGGCGATGGCTGGCTCCCGGTCAGAAAATCGAAGTGCGAGATCTTGCCAGCTACTTCGGCCCGGTGAGTTACCGCATGGAGGGGAAAAACAACGGCGTCAGCATCAGCGTGCAACTGCCGGCCAGGAGCCGGTACAAGACAGCTTGGCTGGTGGTGCGAACGCCTGAGGCGCAGCTGCTGAAGTCTGTCGAGATCGACGGACGGTCTTGGCAGGATTTCGATGCGCGGCAGGGGCGCATCCGGCTGCCGTTGCGCAAAGAACCGATGGAGGTCGAAGTACATTTCTAAGTGATCGTTCATGCCGCCAGCGCCAATTTAGCGACATGGCCCCCTCCCCAAGCGAGCCTGTGTGGAACTTTCCTTTGGAATGTCATTCCGAGCGAAGCGAGGAATCTCGCTCTGAGTACTTTCAACGCACTGCGAGATTCCTCGTCGCCTGCGGCTCCTCGGAATGACAGCAATAACGAGTTCTCACACAGACTCCAAGGGAGAGGGCTTTCTCCCTGATTCTGATCGGACGGTTTTTCGTTAACAGAGCGTATAATACTCGCCGCTGGACTCGGGTGCTGACCTGAAGGTCAGCGCTACGTTCTCGTTGGGAGGGCTGGAGCGATGCGCAAATGGACCAGGCGTGAGGTATTGCGGGCACGGTGGGGGCGCTCACCCGTCCGAGTCCGGCGCTCCCGCAGCGGCCCGAAGGCGGCAGCCCGCGCGAACGGCTGCTGCTGGATTTTGGATGGCGGTTCCATCTCGGGCACGCCTGCGATCCGGCGCAAGACTTCGGTTTCGACGGCGACGGTATTTTTTCGAAGACCGGAGACCTTGTCGAGTCGCTGCAAGAAAAGTTCGACGAAAGCAAGTGGCGCGCGGTCGACCTTCCCCACGACTGGGCGGTCGAGCTGGAGTTTCAGAACGACCCCGGATTAGTCAATCACGGCTTCAAGCCATTGGATCGGAATTACCCGGCGACAAGCATCGGGTGGTACCGGCGAGTGTTCGAGATCCCTGCGAGCGACCTAGGCAAGCGGCTGCGCATCGAGTTTGACGGCGTCTTCCGGGACTGTACGGCGATCCTGAACGGCCAGTTCATCGGGCGGAACATGAGCGGCTACGCGCCATTCAGCTACGAGGTGACGGACTTCCTCAATTACGGTGCAAAGAATATTCTGATCGTCCGCGTCGACGCGACGCAGGGCGAAGGATGGTTCTACGAAGGAGCGGGCATCTACCGTCACGTGTGGCTGACTAAAACTGATCCCCTCCATGTCGCCCACGGGGGAACCTATGTGCGGTCGGAAGTGCAAGGCGCAACGGCGATGGTGACGATTGGCACCGAGGTTGAGAACCAGAGCCCGGACTTGAAGACTCTCAATGTGGTTACCAGGTTCTTGGATAAGAATGGGACCGTCGTGGCAACTGCGGAAACGCAGTCGATGCGCGTCGATCCTTGGACCACCTTGGCTATTGTGGCCCAGACTGGGATCCAGCGTCCACTCTTGTGGTCCCTGGAGGAGCCGAATCTCCATCGTGCGCTGACCACTGTGCAGGATGCGGCGAGCGGCAGAACGACGGACGAGTATGTTGCGACGTTCGGTATCCGCACTATAAAATTCGACCCTGACGAAGGATTCTTCCTGAACGGCAAGCCGGTGAAGATCCAAGGAACGTGCAACCATCAGGATCACGCCGGCGTGGGTTCGGCGCTGCCCGACCGCATTCAGTATTACCGGATCGAGAAGCTGAAAGAGATGGGAGTGAATGGCTACAGGACCTCGCACAATCCGCCCACGCCGGAACTGCTGGACGCTTGCGATCAGCTTGGCATGCTGGTGATGGACGAGACGCGGAGAATGTCGTCTGATCCTGAAGCCCTGGGCGATTTAGAGCGAATGATCCGCCGCGACCGCAACCACCCGAGCGTGATCATCTGGTCGCTCGCGAACGAGGAACCGTTGCAGGGCACCGACCGCGGAGCGCGCATTGTCAGCTCGATGAAGCGGCTGGCCCGCCGGCTCGACCCGAGCCGCCCCGTCACCACCGCCATGGACGACGGCTGGGGCGAAGGCGTCTCGGGAGTCGTGGATGTTCAAGGGTTCAATTACAAGCATGGCCCGGAGATCGACGCGTTCCATCGGCGATTTCCAAAGCAGCCTACGATCGGCACTGAAACCGGGAGCACCGTCTCCACGCGTGGAATCTACGTCAACGACAAAGAGCAAGGGTACGTCAGCGCTTATGATGTGAACCATCCCGAGTGGGCGGAAACGGCAGAGGTGTGGTGGAAGATCTACGCCGAGCGGCGGTTCTTGTCGGGCGGGTTCGTCTGGACCGGCTTCGACTATCGGGGCGAACCCACGCCTTATGAGTGGCCCTGCATCAACTCCCATTTTGGGATCTTGGATACCTGCGGTTTCCCCAAGGACAACTTCTATTATTATCAGGCGTGGTGGAGCGGCAAGCCAGTTCTGCATTTGTTCCCGCACTGGAATTGGCCCGGCAAAGAAGGGCAGGAAATCGATGTCTGGTGCCACAGCAATCTCGACAAGGTCGAACTGTTTTTGAACGGCAAGAGCCTTGGGGCGAAGGAAGTGGCGCGCAATTCGCACGTCGAGTGGAAGGTTCCGTATAAGCCGGGGATGATTGAAGCTCGGGGCTACAAAGGCGGACGGCAGGTATTGGTGGACAAGCGCGAAACGACCGGCGGGCCTGCGAAGATTCTGCTGAGGCCGGACCGTCACGAGATCAAGGCGGATGGCGAAGACGTTTCACTGGTCGAGGTGCAGGTGCTGGATAGCCAGGGCCGCCTGGTTCCCGTTGCCGGCAACGACATCGTATTTCACGTTTCTGGCAACGGAAAAATCATCGGCGTGGGAAATGGAGACCCGAGCAGTCATGAGCCGGATAAGGCCAACAAACGCCGGGCCTTTAACGGACTGTGCATGGTCATCGTGCAGTCTCAAAAGCAGCCAGGCGAAATCCGCCTGGAAGCTTCTTCCCCGGGGCTCGAACCGGCAACGCTCGTCCTCGCCAGTGTGAAGGCAGCGCTTCGGCCGGCGGTGGCTTGAAGTGTCAGGCGGCTGGCCCCTGGCGCAAAGAGGTCTGTTGAGGAAAGAAACGGTTTTACGCAAAGACGCAAAGTGCGCAAAGATCTCAAAGAAGACCAGCGGGTCTAACATTTCGACTCCATACTGAGAAGCGGAGGAGCGATGTTGGCAAGTCTGAGGGTGCGCCGTAAGAGCACCCAATTCGGATTGATCGGTTCCGTACTCTGTCTTCTTATGGTCCTTGCGCTCCTGCGCTGCCAAGGCCGCGCTCAGGTATCCTCGGGCGAGGAGGAGGACAACGCTCGAATCGCCTCCGAAGCCGAGGAGGCGTTACGCAGACACGACTACCCGAAAGCGATCGAGAATCTTCAGAAACTCGAGAGAGTTGCGCCGAAGATCGGCGAGATTCATGCCAATTTGGCGAGCGCTTACTACTCGGTAGGGCGCTTCGAAGACGCTGCGGAGCAAGCCCGCGAAGCGCTGAAGCTGAAGCCGTCATTGCTCAATGCTCACTTTCTTCTCGGCCTGAGCCTGGCCGAGACCGACCGTTGCAAAGAGGCCATTCCCTACCTTGAGAAGGACTATGCCCGCGTTCCGGACACCCAAATGAAGCGAGCGATGGGCACGGAGGCTCTGCGCTGCGCGATGTTTACGAACGATGCAGGCCGGGCTGTCGAGTTGGTTCGTCAGCTCAACCGCGACTTTCCCGATGACCCCGACCTGCTCTACATGAGCAGCCATGTTTACTCCGACCTCTCGACGCAAGCTTCAGAGCGGCTTCTCACGGTCGCCCCCGAGTCTTACCAGGCGCACCAACTCAACGCGGAGGTCCTGGCCATCCAGGGAAAACTCACTGAGGCCGCCGAAGAATACCGCAAGGTGTTGGCACTCAATCCGACCTTGGGCGGAATCCATTACCAGCTTGGAGAGCTCTTATTGGCGGGTGAGCGCGGGCCCAGCACTCTGGACGCGGCGCGGCAGGAGTTTGAAGCGGAGCTGAAACTTCATCCACGCCACGCGGGGGCGGAATACGAACTGGGCGAAATGGCGCGCCAGGCCCGGCAGTGGAACGATGCCATCGAGCGTTTCAACCGCGCTTTAAGCATCGACCCCCAGTTTGCAGATGCACTCATAGGCCTGGGTAAGTCGCTGGTCTCTGCGGGGAAACCTGAGGAGGCCGTGCCGCCGCTGGAGCGGGCAGTGAAGTTCGAGCCCGCCAATGCCAACGCACACTACCAACTGTCCTTCGCTTACCGCCGCCTGGGGCGCGGCCAGGAAGCGGCGAAAGAGCTTGCCGCCTACCGCGAAATTCATGACGACGTTAGCCGCCGCAGCCAACGCATCCGCACCGGCATTCTCGGGAATATCGCTCAGCCCCAGACCGACGCGCCGCCAGAGTAATGTTGGCGTAGCACAGGCACTCCTGCCTGTGCGAGCAGGAGCATTGCTGCGGCTTGGCGACAGGCAAGAGTGCCTGTCCCACTCCAGGCGAAACCATAAACTCAGATGCGTTTTACACGAAGGAGCTTTTTCCAAACCGCCGGCGCAGCCAGTTTGATTCTCACCGCAACGTCGCGATTGGGCGGCCAGGGGATGGCGTCGCGAGGCATCAAGCCTGCGCCACGTCCTAAATTCTCAGGCAGGCCCTGGCCGGTCACATTTACGGATGTTGCCGCGCGGGCGGGTTTAACTGCTCCTACCGTTTACGGCGAGGAGTACGTCAAGCGCTACATCGTGGAAGCGAACGGGCCCGGCATCGCCTTCTACGACTATGACCACGACGGCTGGCTGGATATCTTCGTGCCCTGCGGCACCCGTCTGGAAGGTTTCCCCCTCGGCCACGAGCCCATTAACCGCCTCTATCACAATAACCGAGACGGAACGTTCACCGACGTTACTGAGAAAGCGGGGCTCACCCGGACGGGATGGTGCTACGGAATCTGCGTGGGCGACTACGACAACGACGGCTTCGATGACTTGTTCCTCACCTACTACGGCAAGAACGTCCTCTACCATAACAACGGCGATGGGACGTTCACGGATGTAACCGAAAAGGCTGGCCTCGTGGAGTCCGGGACTCGGTTTGGAAGCGGCTGCACTTTCGTCGACTACGACCGCGACGGCTTCCTGGACCTGTTCGTGAGCCGTTACATTGATATGGACTTGGCTAAGACACCGGTTGGCGGTTCCAGTCGGTATTGCAAATATCTGGACGTACCCGTCAATTGCGGCCCGTTGGGACTCCAGCAGGAGACCTGCACGCTTTACCACAACAACGGCAACGGAACATTCACAGATGTGAGCGCCAAGGCAGGCATCCGAAAGGCCGGCACCCGCTACGGTCTTACGGCTGTGGCTTTTGACTACAATAACGACGGCTGGCCCGACCTGTTTGTCGCTTGCGACTCGACCCCAAATCTCCTTTACCGGAACAATCACGACGGCACGTTTACCGAAGTGGGGATGGAGGCCGGATGCGCCGTCAGCGGCGACGGGCAGGAAGAGGCCAATATGGGGGTGGGAGTCGGCGACTATGACCGCGACGGCTTCTTGGATCTGTTCCTTCCCCACTTCAGCAGCGACACACCCGTCCTTTACCGCAATTCCCACGGTGAGTTCTTCGACGACGTCACTTACGCCGCCGGCCTGGCCGTGAACACGAAATACGTATGCTGGGGCGTGGATTTTGCGGACTTCGACAACGACGGCTGGTTGGATATCTTCCACGTCACGGGTACGGTGTATCCGGAGGTCGAGAAGGTCATCCCGGAATACAAGTTCAGGACGCCTCGGGTGGTGTACAGAAACCTGGGCAATGGCTCTTTTGAAGAAGTGTCGGACCTGTGCGGGGCGCCCGTGCTCGAGCCGCACTCCAGTCGCGGATGCGCCTTCGGAGACTTCAACAATGACGGGAACATTGATGTGCTGATTCTCAATATGAGCGAGCCGCCCTCTCTTTTGCTCAACCAGAACCACAGCAATAATCACTGGCTCAGCATTAAGCTGGCGGGCACGCGCTCGAACCGATCCGCCATCGGCGCCCGAGTCGCAGTCACCGCCGGCGAGCGCCGCCAGGTGCGCGAAGTCCTGAGCGCCTCGAGCTATATTTCACAGAGCGATCTGCGGCAGCACTTTGGCTTGGGGCAGGCAAAGAGGGTCGACCAGATTGAAGTGCGTTGGCCGAGCGGGCGCGTGGACCGCCTGAAGGGCATTGACGCCGATCAGTTCATCGTGATCGAGGAAGAACGGGGAATGCGCAAGCTGTAGGGGCGGCCGCCTGCCGGAGGGCAACCACAAGGGTTGCCCCTACAGGCGGTGAGTCACTTGGTCTGCGGCAAGCTGGCGTTATACATCGCATCGAGCAGGTCCTGTGACTCCCCGTCATAATCTGCATCGAGCGACCACATGAAAGTCCCACCCAGGCCCCTCCGCCACACTGAGTAGGCTACTCTGTAAAACGTCGAGAATGCATCGTCGTAGGTAATGAAGCCCGGCTTGCCATCGGTCCTCTGCATGTAGGGGACGAGCGAGTAGGTGTCATAAGAAGTCCGCCAGCCGTTCTGGTTGATGCGCTGTTTGATGAAGGTCCCGTAATTCTCCGAGATTACGGTGTTCGAACAGTTGGCGCAAGATCCCCACAGAGCGCCGACGTTCTCGAACAAATACCCGTCAAATGGCGCGCCCATATTGAGTTGGGCGGGGGGTATATCCAGGTCGTTGACGTAGATATCGATGGCTTCCTTAACGGAACCGCCTGGTTCGCACTCATAGGGTTCAGGATTGAAGGGGTCGGGGAAAATCGCGGAATTGAGCTGTGCGTCATCGGTCCAGGGGCCGGCGCAGTCGTACATCATGATGTTGAAGTAGTCCACCAACGTGGTGACCTTGGAGAAGTTGTAACCGCTGCCGCCCCATGGCGCCACGTCGGCGGAGAGCACAAAAGTGGGACTGGGAAATGCCCCGCGCAGCGCGGCCATCAGGTTGAGAAAGGTAGCCGCATCCTGGGCGGTCTTTGGGTATTCCCAGTCGATATCGACGCCATCGTAGCCGTGCGCATCCTCAAAAACTTGCAGATTCTTCACCAGGGTTTGGATCAGGCTGGGTTGGGTTTCGAGCGCTCCAAAGTCTCCCCCCAAGAGCAGCAATACCTTGACTCCTGCCGCATGCGCCTTATCGATCAGTGCAGGCTCCAGGAACCCACTGGGCACCACCAGATTGGCATTAGCATCGAAGCTCACACCAGCGTGGTTAATGTGAGTCAGTTGTGACATGGGTATTTGCGCCGCACTATAGGGGGGAGTCTGCGTCCGGCTCCAGTAGCCATAATCGCCCACCAGTCGCTTGGTAAGTTGCGGGGCTTCCTGCTGGCCTAGGGCGCGACCTAACCAGGGTGCGCATATCAGCGCCAGGACCAATAAAGCCCACTTTCCCACTGAGTAGCAGCGAGAGTTTTTCATACAAATTTTCCCATTCGAGTAGTTCTGTGTTGGCCGCGGTGGCAAAGCAAAGTATACACTGTCGTGGGCAACCGCGCCAAATCGTCGTTACTCGCCTCTGTACTGCCCTAGTTTAAGCGTAGCACCAACCTTTAGAGCCTGCCCTGAGCAGAGCGAAAGGTCAGCAAATACTGTCCTAAAGGCCAGCGCCACTCTGAAACTATGACACTACCCTCCCCTCGTACACCCGTACTCCGAAGGAGGTCCTTGAAGTAGGAACGGCCCTTGTGGCCGCCCTCTGGCGTACCTTCCGGCCGCCTGCGGCTACGGAGACGCCCCTATAAGCCGAGCTTGGCCAGAACCTCGGGCGGGCAACCCTCCCAGTCAGCTACCATGGTATTTCCCAGGTAGGGCAAATCTTTCACGCCCATTTTGCTGGAGAAGAAACCGCTCACCACCAGGTCGCGCAGGTGGTTGAAGAAGGCTACCGCGTGGGCGTCCTGGGGCGCTGCCTTTGCGGGGTAGGCGATGCGGTCGAGTATCTGCTTTCGCTCGGTATTGGAGCAGTCCACGAAGTCGTGGCTGAAAAGGCGGTTGCACTCCATATCCAGCCAGGTAAGGCCTCCCCGGATTTCCGCGAGTAGATCGCCGCGCCGGAGGTCGAGCCAAGCGTCGATGAATTCGGGGACACCTGCCTGAGTGGCACTGCCCGTGCGTTCGTCGGCAGGGATGATTAGATCGCTCAATATGTAGATGGTTTTCCACTCGCGCTCGTCCAGAATCTTGCGCTTGTAGGCTGCTTCCGTCGGGGGCGACGATGGGGCTGGCGCGCCGGGGACCGAGAGCTTTCGCTCCGCGCCGCCCGCGGATGAGACGGGCACAAGGGCCGAGGCGGGGATGGCCGTCAGGGCCTTTAGTAGCGCGCGCCTTTCACGTTTCATTTTATCGGATTCCATGGTTCTCCCGAATTCCAGATGCCGCCGAGCACCTGCGCGCCAGAGCCGCAATTCAAGATTCCAGATTTCAGATCTCAGATTTCAAATCGCAAACCAGTCGGTTATCCACAATGCTAATCAATCCACGAAAACAAGCAGTGATCCGTCGACGATCGACAACGTAAATCAATACCCACAGCAAGCTGTGAACCGTCGATAATCGACAAGCGGCAACGTAAATCAATACCCGACAACAGGCAGCGATCCGTCGACCCTCGACAAGTGGCGATCGATCATAAGCAATCATCATTCGACATTCGGCAACTGCGGTCATCAGGCAGCTATCGTCAATCGACAATCAACATTCACAGGCTTCGCTTTTTGACTTGGTCCGCAATGTATTCGCTGGTGCGCCACGCTAAGGCCAGGATGGTGAGCGTCGGGTTCTTGTCCGCGTTGCTTACGAAGGGCGCGGCGTCCGTGACGAAGAGATTCTTGCAGTCCCAGGCTTGGCAATACTGATTTAAAACAGACGTGCGCGGGTCATTGCCCATCCTGGCTGCACCCACTTCGTGAATGATTTCGCCGCCTTTGCTGATTCCCCACTGCGCCTCCGCGCCTCCGGATTCGATCACTTCGCCTCCCGCCTTGCGAATAATTTCCTGAAAGGTCTCTTGCATGTGGCGCGCCTGAAGAATTTCGTCGTTGCCCCACTTGAAGTGAAATTTCAGGACGGGGATCCCCCATTGGTCGACGACCTGATCGTCCCGTTCGCAGTAACTGTCCTGATTGGGAATCATTTCACCCCGACCTGAAAAGCCCACGAAGGCCCCGTATAACTTGCGGCACCCGCGCTTCAGCTCAAGGCCGTAGCCGCCTCCCAGAAATCGTTCCGAATGAGCGAGAATGCCGGCCGAAGGCATCTCCCGCCCGCCGCCGAATTCGATGTGGTAACCGCGCGCGAAGGGGAACTGGTTCTTAAGTTGCTTTTCATAATTCCACCAGGGCATGTACAGATGCATGCCGCCGGTGCCGTCCTCGTTATGCGGGGGCAGGTCCCTGAGAGCGGGGATAAAACCTGCGACATCGGAGCCCACAGTGTCCATCAGGTATCTGCCCACCATGCCGCTGGAATTGGCCAGCCCCTTGGGGAATTGGCGAGGGTTCGAGTTCAGCAGCAGGCGAGCCGTCTCGCAAGCGCTGGCAGCGAGCACCACAATTCTGCCCCGCGCCTGCACCTCCCGACGCGTTTTCTTATCGATGTACGAAACGCCGCTGGCCAGGCCCTGGGCGTTCACCAGCACCTCGCGTGCCATGGCGTCACAGCGAATCTCGAGGTTTCCGGTTGCGAGGGCCGGAGGGAGCAGCACCGTCGGCGAAGAGAAATTCGAGAAGGTGGCGCAGCTGCGGCCACACTGCGCGCAATAATGGCACGCGGGCCTGCCGTTGAGCGGCCGGGTAAGGATGGATAGCCTGGAGGGAACACAGGGGATGCCGAGGCCTCGACACGCCTTCTGAATCAGCAGTTCGTAGCAGCGCGGCTTGGGCGGCGGAAGAAATTTGCCATCCGGAGTGTTTTCGAGATTCTCGGCGCTCCCGAAAACTCCGATCAATTCTTCTGTCTTATCGTAGTAAGGCGCCAGATCGTCGTAGGTGATCGGCCAATCGAAGCCTTTGCCGTCCCGGCTGTAAGGCTTGAAGTCATACGGCCCCATACGCAGAGAAATGCGGCCCCAGTGGTTCGTCCGGCCGCCCAACATCCGCGAACGCCACCACAGCCATTCGCTGCCCGGCGCGTTCGTGTACGGCTCACCCTCGACTTGCCAGCCTCCCACTGAGGCCAGGTAATAACCAAAAGGGTGCGAAGGGGTGGAAGCGTTATGATAGGGGGCGTCGTAATCCCAGGCGAACATTTTGGATTGCTTGGCCGTATCATACGAGCCCCCGGCCTCGAGCAGTAAGCACTTGGCTCCTGCCTTGGAGAGGACGTAGGCTGCCATCCCTCCCCCGGCTCCGGAACCCACAATGATGACGTCGTAGACTTTGGGACTGGCGATGGTCTGTGGCACTTTCGCAGCAACCTCGAGTGGATAGCCCTAAGTAAGAATTCTAACACGGCGGGGCCGCGCAGCGATTACAAATTCCAGATTCAAGATTCAAGAGTGGCTCTCGATTGCACATTCGCAGACGCTTCTTTTCTTACCGCGCGTTTTTCCTGTCAGTCCGTTACAGCCGCATGAGTATTGGTTTTCCACCCGCAATTGATCGATCGACGTAGTGGTCAGTTCTTGAATCTGGAATATTCGATTCCGGCCGCCGGCGAGGGTGCGCTATCTTTACAAATAATATAATCTTGTAATGGCGATGAAACCCCGGCTCGAGACGTGTTGGAAAATGACACCTCGCGAAGCGATGCGGCTTCAGGAAAGCTTGCGTGAGCGGGTGGAACTCGAGGACCGCTTTGGCGAAATTCGTTACGTGGCAGGCGCGGACATGGCGTTTGATCCGGTGACGGACATGGCATTTGGCGGGGTGATTGTTTATAGCTTGCCGGGTTTGGAGGAAGTGGAGCGGCGCATGGCGCGGCGGAAGCTGCGCTTTCCGTACGTTCCCGGGCTGCTGTCCTTCCGCGAGTGCCCCGTCCTGCTCGCAGCCTTTGCCCGGCTCAGAACCGAGCCTGACCTCATCTTGATTGATGGGCAGGGGTACGCCCACCCGCGACGTCTGGGCATTGCATGCCACATCGGTATCCTGTTTGACAAACCTACGATTGGATGCGCCAAGTCGCGACTGGTGGGCGAGCACGATGAGCCTGCCCACAGTGCCGGCTCGACTGCGCCGTTGACTCTGGACGGTGAGCTGATCGGCGTGGTGTTGCGTACGCGGCACGGCGTGCGACCCATCTACGTCAGTACGGGGCACAGGGTTTCGATCGATTCCGCTGTCGGTCTGGTGAAGCAGTGCACGGATGGATTCCGCATCCCCAAGCCCACGCGAGAGGCGGACCACTACGTGCGCGATTTGCGCCGGGCGTATCAGGGGAGTCGAGAGTCGACAGTCGAGAGTCGAAAGTCAAGGAGGACTCC
The DNA here is from genome assembly GCA_049508935.1 of Terriglobia bacterium. GTDB lineage: Bacteria > Acidobacteriota > Terriglobia > UBA7540 > UBA7540 > CAVROP01. The sequence continues at coordinate 26,059 of JBELAJ010000119.1, forward strand.
CGGTCCCCTCAAAAAGTATGAAAAAATCAGGCGCCTGTCATCCTGAGCGCAGCGAAGGATCTCCGCGGTTTCCTTTGGTGCGGCGACTCGCGAGCAACTGCAGAGATCCTTCGCTTCGCTCAGGATGACACCGCGCGAATTTCTCCACACCTTCTCGGAGGAGGCGGATTGGCAGCGAAGCATTTTCAACTGCTGCAAAATGCGGTAAGGTTAAGCGAGAGGCGGCATTACGCCGATATAGGGCACGGGAAACTCCACCCCATCTGGCGAGGCAGACCCGCCGCTACCGGGGGCGTTTGGGAGCTTGCAATGGAAAATGGTGCCAGCGTTCAATTCACGACCGCGGTGGTTCGCGAGAAGTCCCAATTGATGTCGGCCTCAGAGATCGACCGTACGGTGGTGCGCCTGGCCCATGAAATCCTGGAGCGCAACAACGGGCTGGATGGGCTGGTTCTGGTCGGAATCCGGCGTCGTGGAGTACCGCTCGCCGAGCGATTGGCGCGGAAGATGACAGAGATTGAAAGGACCACGCCGCCCGTCGAAACGCTGGACATCACTTTCTACCGTGATGATCTCTCCAGTGTCGATCAGAAGCCCGTCGTTCAGCCCTCCGCGCCGTTTTCCGTGGAGGCCAAGACAGCAATCCTTGTGGACGACGTCCTTTACACAGGGCGAACCACGCGCGCCGCGCTGGATGCCCTTCTCAAACACGGGCGGCCACGGCGAGTGGAATTGTGCGTCTTGATCGACCGGGGACATCGGGAGTTGCCCATTCAGGCGAACTACGTGGGCCGGGTGGTGCAAACAACCGACAACGAAATCATTGAGGTCCGTCTTCGCGAAGTGGACAACCAGGACCGCGTCATGCTTTGCGAGCGCGCTTAGCGAAGCATGCCATCCACTGAATGTCGTAGCGAGGGAGTGATATGCAATATCCCGTTGGACCCGAAGATGTGAAGCTGATTCAGGGGCGCAGCAAGGGGCTGCAAGTCATGTGCGACTGCGGCTGCGTCAACTTCAATTATCTTGACCCCCAGGATCCCGTGTGGCGCTGTCGCAACTGCCAGCGAGTTTTGAGCTTCGACTTCCCCCGCCTGCTGGAGAAGGCGCTCAAGACAGTGCCTAGTGCTTAGTGGCTAGTGCCTAGAGTGCTTAGCGGCTAGTTGGCGAGGCCCGCAGTTGGGGTTCCATTAAAAGTCGGTCGGTTGTTATTCGTCGGCGCTAAACGCGGCTCGCAATCCGTTGGACGGTCTAGGCACTATCCACCAACCACTAGACACTGCTCTTCAAGGAGTCAACCATGCCCTATGCAAAGCCTTCCCGGCGCTCCTGGGCGGAGCCTTGGAAGATCAAGATGGTCGAACCCATACACATGACGACACGCCAAGAGCGCGAGAGGTTTATCGTCGAGGCGGGGTACAACACTTTTCTGCTGCGCTCCCAGGATGTTTATATCGACCTGCTCACGGATAGCGGCACCAATGCCATGAGTGATATTCAGTGGGCCGGCATGATGCGCGGCGACGAAGCCTACGCGGGCAGCCGCAATTTCTACCACCTGGCTGACGCGGTGAGCAACTATTATGGGTACAAGCATCTGGTTCCCACCCACCAGGGGCGCGGGGCTGAGCATATCCTTTCGAAGATCATGATTGAACCGGGCGACTTTATCCCCGGCAATATGTATTTCACCACCACGCGGCTCCACCAGGAGTTGGCTGGCGGAACCTTTGTGGATGTCATCATCGAGGAGGCGCACGACCCCGCCAGCGAGCATCCCTTCAAAGGCGACGTCGACTTGGCAAAACTCGAGAAGCTGATCCAGGAGGTAGGGGCGGGGAAAATTCCTTACGTCTCTGTGGCCGGAACCGTCAACATGGCCGGGGGCCAGCCGCAATCCATGGCAAATATGCGTGCACTCCGGGAACTCTGCGACCGGCACGACATTCCCGTCGTGCTCGATGCCACGCGCGCCGTCGAAAACGCCTACTTCATCCAGCAACGCGAGCCGGGCTACAGCTCGAAGCCCGTGGCGGAGATCCTGAAAGAATACTGCTCCTACACCCAGAGTTGTACCATGAGCGCCAAGAAAGATGCGCTGGTGAATATCGGGGGCTGGCTGGCCACCGATGACCAAGGGCTTTTCGAAGAAGCGCGCAACCTGGTGGTGATTTACGAAGGGCTACACACCTACGGCGGGCTGGCGGGACGCGACATGGAAGCCATGGCGCTCGGGATCAAGGAGAGCGTTGAGGACGATCACATCCGCGCCCGCGTCGGCCAAGTCGAATACCTGGGCCGGCACCTGCTGGATTGGAATGTCCCCATCGTCAAACCGATTGGCGGCCACGCGGTTTTCCTCGATGCCAGGGGTTTCTATCCCCACATTCCGCAAGAGCAATATCCCGCCCAGTCGCTCGCCGGCAACATCTACGTCGACTCCGGCGTGCGCACCATGGAACGCGGTATCGTATCCGCAGGGCGCGATCCCAAGACGGGCCAGGAGCACCACCCCCGCCTCGAGCTTGTGCGCGTTACCATTCCACGCCGCGTCTACACGCAGGCGCACATGGATGTGGTGGCGGAATCGATCCTGGAAGTCTACGAGCAGCGCGAACAGGCGCGCGGCTTGAAGATGGTCTATGAGCCTAAGTACCTGCGCTTCTTCCAGGCTCGGTTTGAAAAGCTGGAATAAGGAGAAACCAGAAGGCAGAAAGCCTTGGGTCGGGCCGCCCGCGGCAGCAAGAAAGCGGGATGCGCCAGGGGATTACCCCACACCAACCCCCAGACTTCACTCGTAAATCACCAGTGACGAAGTATATACACCCCACTCCTTTGTCTAAAGCGATCGCAGGCCGTTGCCGATAGCGAATATGACTGCATCGTAGGTCGATGCAGGCTGCGTGGGTCGTGTCAGAAAAGAGCGGCAAGCGGGCCCCTGCAGGCCGGGCAGAAAACGGCAAAGGGCCCGAAGGCGTGAGGTTACAACTGTGAGTTACTTAGTTTATTGCATTTTTCGCGGGCCCCTTCCGTCACCCCTGGAAATCCCCGATGGCGTGGGGGGATATCGTGTCTTTACAGCGAATTACAATGGCTTGGGTGCTGCGCTTTCCAAGCTTCCCGAACCGGAGCCGCCCTTTGATATGTCGAACCGCCTCGCCTATGAGCGGGTGGTCGAGTCGTTCTATCGGCATCTGACCGTAGTCCCAATTCGCTACGGTTGTCGGGTTGAGGGTCCTTACGACGCAGTGGTTTTGCTTCGGGAAAATGCGGGCGCTTACCGAGCGCTTCTCCGCGAACTCGATGGATTTGCAGAAGTTGGAATCCAAGTTCGTCTCGGCAGCCCAGTGGCTGGGGCGGAAACGCCTCGGCACCGGATTCTGCCGGATTGGCTTTCACTTCGTTCGCTCCTCTCGGCAGCCATCGGCCTGGACGGAAGCGAGGGCGCCGACTTGGGCGCTGAGCATAATTCCATGTCTCCGAATGCTTTGATTGACAACCTCTGCGATTCGTTGCATGGCTCCTTCGTCCGCCACAAAGTGGAGTTCCCTTCCTCTCAAAAGAGTCGTTTTTTATCCCTCCATTTCCTGGTGCCGCGCGATTCCGTGGAATCGTTTCGCTCCGCGGCGCGACACCTCCCCGAGAATCGCTCATTTCAGTTGCAATTGAGCGGTCCCTGGCCGCCCTATAACTTCGTTGACGCTTTGCAGCGGTAAGTGAAAAAAGTAAGGTGAACCCATAGACGGCGAGTCCGCTGATAGTGTCCTAGTCTCCCGGTAGCGCTTGCCTATACAGGCTGCGGCAGAACTGTGTCATCCTGAGGATTACCCATGGGCTTGCAGCCCACCCGAGCGAATGAAAATCATCCTCGCCGTCACCCCCGCGAAAGCGGGGGTCCATTTTCGGTCCGGAACACAATGGATTCCCGATTGCGCGGGAATGACGTGATCTTCGGGGGAGTTTCCATGGACCTTCGGCCCACCCGAGTGCATGAAAATCCCCTCGGCATCCTCTCATAGGGGCACGCCATGGCGTGCCCCTACAATGGCCGGCAAGGGTGATTTTCAGGCGAGCAGCAGGCGGTCCTGAGTGAAACGAAGGAAGGATCTCCGTAGTTCATTGAAACTGCGACTGCGGAGATTCCCCGATTTCTTGCGTCCGATGGTCCGATCCGAATCGGACCCGAGGTCGGACTTCGCTTCGCTCAGATTGACAGCGTTCAGGCGTTCTTCCGCAGCCGGTTTAGGCCCGAACTTGCCCACCCTTCGCTCTGCTCAGGGCAGGCTCTGAAGGTCGCCGCTACGTTCAAAATCGGACAGCACCTTTACGCGTTAACCGGTGTTGCCTCATGCGAGAAGTGATAAACTGCAACAAGTGAGGTTCGACAGGGTACTGACTGTCGAACTCTCGAGAAAAAATGCATATCACTCTTAAAGATCAAGTTGTACTGGTCACAGGCGGGTCCCGCGGGATCGGCGCGGCAACCGTCGGGGCATTTGTTGCGGCGGGCGCGAAGGTTGTTTTCAACTATCGGCAAGATAACCGCGCCGCCAAGCGAGTCATCGAAAGCTGTAGGGACCTGGAGGGTGAAGCCATTGGGGTGCGGGCTGATGTGGCGAGCATGGCCGGCGCCAGGAGGCTGGTTGCGGCAGCCCTTAGGCGTTTTGAAAGGGTGGATACACTGGTAGCGAACGCGGGGATTTGGAATTACGATCCCGCGCCCATCGAGAGGATGATTGAAGGGCAGTGGGATGAAATGATTGCGGTGAACCTCAAAGGCGTCTACACGCTGGTGCACTACGTCGTTCCCCGCATGATCCGACAGAAAGGAGGGAAGATCATCGTGGTCTCCTCGACCGCAGGGCAGCGCGGAGAGGCTTTTCACACCCACTATGCAGCCAGCAAGGGTGGCCTGATCAGCTTTGTTAAAGGACTTTCGACGGAACTGGCGCGTCATGGCATCCTGGTAAACTGCATCGCTCCCGGTTGGGTGGAAACTGATATGAGCGCTCCGGTAATCAAAAACAGGCGCGAGTATAAGCAGGTCCTATCTGTCATTCCCCTTCGCCGTTTCGCTTCGCCGGAGGAAATTGCATTGCCGATTCTCTTCTTGGCGTCGCCCATGGCGACTTTCATTACCGGAGAAGTGCTGAATGTAAACGGTGGGAGCGTGCTTTGCGGTTAAGTGCAGAGCGGGGTTTGCAGCCGCTCTGGGCAGCCACAAGGGCTGCCCCTACGAGGTACGATTTATGGCCGGGCAATCGTGCAATTTGCGGCTCTTGATCACTGCTGGGACGACGCTGGCGTTTCTGCTTGGTTCGGCGAATTCAGCCAGACTGCGTGCGGGGCAAAATCCTGCCGCGGCTCCTTCGAATTCCACTCCTTCGAATTCCAATCCGCCACCTTCTCACGTCGACCCTAAAGCCCAACAAATCTTCGACCGTCTCATACAGGTGCTGGGCGGACCTGCCTTTCTGAAGGTAAGAAGGCTGACCACTCGAGGCCGCACATTTTCCATCCGGAATGAGGCCACTTCCGCCTACGCCCCTTTTGAGAGCTATGTCGAATATCCGGACAAGCGCCGTTTCAGCTACGGAAAGAGTAAGCCTGTTATCCTCATCAACAACGGGGACCAGGCGTGGGAACTGGACCAAATGGGCATGACCACCCAGTTGCCGGAGCAGGTGCTGCGCTGGAAAGTGTCCAATCGCTACTCGCTGGAGAATCTTCTCCGCCTGCGTATCCACGAGCCCGGCATTCTGATTCAAACGGGAGGTGTTGACTTCGTAGATAACGTCGCCACTCAGTCCCTGGACATGGTGGACGCGCAAGGAACCCAAGTGAAGCTGGATCTGAACCGTCAGACGCTTCTGCCGGTTAGTGTCACTTATCGCGTGCACGACCCGAAGACAGGGGACTGGAACGATTTCGCGGACGTTTACAGTGAATACAAGAATATTGACGGAGTCACGACCCCTATGCACATCGCGAGGTTCATGGATGGGGACCGGGTTTCTGAGGTCTTTCGGAGTTTCGCCCACTATGATGACGATTACCCTGCAACTTATTTCCAGCCCGTCCGCTAGGAGTTTCATCTGCTATAATGGCTGGCTGGGGCGCACGTGAAAAACCCTCTTCGAATGCGGCACACGACGATCCTTTGCGTCCGGCGGGACGGACGGCTCGCCATGGGAGGCGACGGTCAGGTGACCATGGGCGAGAATATCGTCAAGCAGAAGGCCCGTAAAATCCGGCGTCTCTACAATGAGAAAGTGGTGGCAGGTTTCGCCGGAAGCACCGCTGATGCCCTCTCGCTGTTCTCCAGGTTCGAGCAGAAGCTCGAGGAGTATCACGGCAACCTCAACCGCGCCGTGGTTGAACTGGCCAAAGACTGGCGCACAGATCGCGCCCTTCGACATCTCGAGGCATTGCTCCTGGTCGCCGACGAAAAGAACACTTACTTGTTAAGCGGCAACGGAGATGTGATCGAGCCTGATGACGGAATCGTGGCCATCGGCTCGGGCGGGCCTTTTGCGCTGGCTGCGGCTCGCGCCCTGGCGAAACACACCGCCATGTCCGCCAAGGAGATCGTTGAGGAGGCCATGCGGTTGGCGGGGCAGATTTGCATCTTTACGAATGATCAGGTAACGATCGAAGAATTGTGAAACGAATGCACCACCCCTGATTCCCCTCCTCAGTGGGGAGTGGACCAAGGGGTGGTCGCGGGGCGAGCGTTCAATCTTATGGTTTTCTATTTGCCGGAGAGTATCGAAACCGCAACTTCGCTCGATGAGCTTACCCCCCGACAGATCGTCACGGAACTGGACAAGTACGTGATCGGCCAGAATGCGGCCAAGCGCTGCGTAGCCAGCGCACTGCGCAACCGTATGCGGCGGCAGAAGCTTCCGCCGGAGCAGGCGGAAGACATCCTTCCCAAGAACATCATCATGATTGGTCCCACCGGCGTGGGGAAGACCGAGATCGCGCGCCGCCTGGCTCGCCTGACGAAT
>JBELAJ010000012.1:0-37370 GCA_049508935.1 Terriglobia bacterium
GAGACTGGCGCGCATGGCAGCGCGACTCGGCCAGCTTCCTGCGGGCCAACACAGAGAAGCTGCGCTCGTATCTGCGCTGGGTGAGTACCTTTCCAACCTCGATTCACTCAAGACGGTCCTCGCAAGGGTTCAAGTCACTCTAGCCAAGCAGCGCGACCACCTTAAGAAGGACCTCTCCCATATGAACTCGGCGCGCGCCTGGGTCGAGGCATTTCGAGCCACGAGTTCTGCCTAATAAAAGCTGGGTTTGAGAGCCGTGGGCCGGGTCATTCCGAGCCTGGCGTTGTGCGGCGAGGGGCAAAGATTGTTCGCTCTAACAGGCAGGGCGGGCGCGTGTTCCCCCGTGCTAGCACGGCTTTACGTCAAGTAGTTCAGCAGGCTGGTGTCGGAGATCTTCCCTCCTGCGGCCATGGCGGCGTTCAGGGCAACCTCGGCCTGGGTGAGCTGACTCGCGGCAGTCGCCATGTCAACGCCCACCAGGTTGTTTTGCTCCGTTGCCAGTTGTGTGCTCTCCTGATTCAAAAAGCTTGTGGCCGTGTTGAGGCGATCGATGGTGGTGCCGTAGAAAGTGCGCTGGGCACTGACATAGTTGAATGCGTTCTGTACTTCGGTTTCCGCGGAAGAGATATTGGATCCGCTCGAGAGGGCGCTCGAAAGGTCTGACAAGGCTTGGAACACATCCGAACCTGATGCAGTGAAAATCTGATTACCCGGAAGGTTCGCAGGAACGGTCTGACCATCGCCGATTTGGACACTGTTCACGCCGGAGTTGCTGACGTAGCTGACGCCCGAGGATGAGGAAGAGTCAGCCACAAAAGGCGCTGTATTAACCGCCGTCCCGGCGAAGAGGTAATTGCCCTCAAACGACTGATTCGCGTATTCCAGGATCTGCTGCTGGATGCCGTTCACCTCTTGAACAAGCGCATTCCTATCCGTCTGGTTCAAGGAGCCGGTTGCGCCCTCGGTGCCCAGAGAGATTGCCTGCGTGAGCGCCGTCACCACGGAATTGAGGTTTGAATCTGCCTCCTGCATGGAGTTCTGAAGGGTCGAGATATTGCTCAGGTAGGTGTTCACATCGCTGGTCTCGGCATTGTTCACGATCAGGCCCGCCACGGCCGCGGGATCATCAGACGGCTGGTTGACTTTCTTGCCCGTGGAAAGTTCTTGAATGGCCTGGTTTTCCTGCTGTTGGTCGAGTGCAAGTCCGGTCAACAGATCGGTCCACGGATTCGGGTTGATGCGGATGCCCACGTCGTCTCCCCCTGGAAAACATTGGCTAGTGGCTAGTGGTTAGTAAGAAACCACTCACCACCCACGCCATTTCTCTCACCCCACCAAGCAGCGGTCGCTAGGCACTAACCACCAGCCACTAGACACTGCTATTGATTGTCGACAGGAAGTCGCTAGTCAGGTTGTTTATGGCAGACACAACCTCCGCTGCAGCCTCGTAAGCGCGCTGGTAGAGAATCAGGTTCGCCGCCTCTTCATCCAGCGACACGCCCGAGGTGTCTGACTGCTGGTTTTGCAATTGGGTCAGGACCAAGCCCACGGATTCCTGCTCATCAGTCGCGGTTGAAACGTCATTGCCGACCGTGGAAACCAGGTCTGAGTAGAAGTCTGTCGCCGTTTGGCCGTCTACGATATCTTCATTTTGTATATTCGCCAGAGCCAGCGCGTTGGCGTTGTCCCCTTCCGTGCCATCGGAGCTGGCGGCAACCTGCGAAGGGTCGGTAATCGCCACAGCCATGTTCTCAGCCGCGCCGGCGTTCGATCCAGGAGTCGGCTGGACCACGGGCTCAAAGAAGTTCACGCCTTTGGCGCCGTTCAAATCGTATCCTTTGAGGCTCTGTGCGTTCACCGAATTAATGACGCCCGCAGCAAGATTGTCAAGGCTTGTCATCACGGAAGGAATGGACTGGTCGCGCGCCTCCAGCAAGCCCGCCAGTTGTCCACCCGTAAAGCTCGATGTCACATCCGAGCCTTGGGAGAAAATGTCCTGGAATCCCGTGCTGGCATTTGTCTGAGTGCTCAGGGCAAAACTCTGGCCGCCGGCGACGAGCGCCGTGCCGTTGGTCGTAGTGACAGTGAGGCCGCCATTGCTGGTGTTTGTGACCGCAACATCCACAAGCTGCGAAAGATTGTTCAGCACCTCGTACTGATTGTCCTGGAGCATATCGGCCTGCTCGCTGTTCGGCTCGAGGCCGGAGATTTGCTGGTTGAGGTCGGCCAGTTGCGTGGTGTCGGCGTTGATCTGTTGGACTGTCTGGACTACATCCTGGTCGGCTCCTTGCTGGACGGTGGTCAATTGTTCCCCAGTCTGCTGAAAAGCCGAAGCGAGGTCCTGTCCAGCCGAGATTACGGCTTGGCGAGTAGGGGTATCGGTCGGATTATCAGCAAGTTGCTGAAAACTATTAAAGAACGAGTTGAGAGCATCGCTGAGCCCGGATCCCTGCGTCTCATTGAAGAGAGACTGGACCTGATTCATGTAACCCACATACGAGGTGAGTTGGTTCTGTTGCTGGGTTTCCTGATCGATTCGGAGGTCCAAGACATTGTCGCGGATGCTTTGAACCCCATTGAAGTCCACCCCATTGCCCATCGAAATCTGCCCCAGGTCGAGGGGGGGCGCTTCAGTGAGAATGGGAGTTTCGCGCGAATATCCCGGAGTATTGACGTTGGCGATGTTATTGGAAGTAGTACCAATCGCACCCTCTTGTGCGTAAAGGGCGCGTACCGCAACTGAAAGAGCTCCGAAGAGGCTTGCCATAGCTCACATTCCTGCCTGTCTTGGGAATAAACATGTGTGGCGCGGCGATGCGGGGTAAGTACCCCTGTAGCTTGCCATCACGTTGATCAGGACGTTAATGGAGCGCCGGGAGCGCCGCAGCAGCCCGGCGTAGACCCGGTTCAGCCGCCATACACTCTTCTGAACTGCTGCAAGCTCGCCGGTAACCCGACTCAACTCCAGCGCGGAGGCACTATCGAACAGCTTAGCGAAGGCGGTATTGTCCGATCCGTCGGGCTGGAGTCCCGCAGCCCCCACGATTTGGCTCCTCAGCACCCCCAATTCGTGGTCGAGGAAGCGGATCTCGGAACACAGACCCTGTTGATACGAAATGTGCTCGCGGGTCGACTCGAGGTCCATACTGACAAACGACTGCCGACAGTCATGCAGTTCCTTCGCCATCAGGCGCAGGCTGGCGAGGCGCCTCTTCAGGAGCTCGACGTACATCCGGGTTTCTGACGTTTTCATCGCTTAGACCGAAATATCAAGATCGTGTTTCGGCTCGCCGTCCTCAGGCGCGCCAGCCTGTTCGTTCGTTTCCAAGCCGCTACTCCGTACTCGAGACCGGTTGTCGGGTTGACGACGAGCGGCATGTGCCGGCGGCCGCTCTTGGTCTTCAGCGCGAGTGGACCAAGGGATAGGAGCGGTCGAGAACTCTTCCATTGGGGCAGCCTCCTGGCAACTTGTCACACCTGAGGTTCTCCAAGACTACGAGCACTCGATATCGGACCCTAAATCACTCTCCGCCCAGCAGGTCGGAAGACATGGCCTGGGCAATCTGTTGGCCGGACACGTTGTAGTTGCCTGAAGCAATGGCTTGTTGGAGCGCGGCAACACGGTCCTGTCTCACCTCGGGCACGGCTGCCAAGTTGCCCTTCAGTTGTTGGACTTTTTCGCCGTCAACTGAAAACTGGGCCCGGTCCGAAGAAAGTGCCGGTGTTTCCCCCTGGCTCTGACTCGGCGGCGGGCCGGTCGTTCCGACTCTTTGTGGCTCAACCTGCTGCGGGAATGTAAGGGGCATATCAATCTTCATTTTTCAGTCTCCTCTAATCTCAATCCCCTTATCGGCAGCACGCCCAAGAACTTTAACGACTCGCGCGAAAAGCAGGCAGCAGGTCGTAGGCGAGGGATTCCAAACTACGATCCATCGTCGGCCAGATACTGGAAATGGTTAACGATCATTCTCGCGATACCCAGTCCTCCCTTCTGCGCTAAAGCCTGTGCGACGGCCTCGGTGCCCAGACTACGCAGCGTTTCTGAGCCGCCGCCCAGACCTCCATCGGATGAGTCCGACATGCCTTTCTGGACCTCTTGCAATAGCGAAGAAAGCAGTACCCCTTCGAATTGTGTCGCTACCTTGGTCAGTTTCTGCATTCGGGATCCCGGACTGGGTCCTCCTGCCGGGTTTGTAGCAGGACCTGAAGTTGCCTGATGCGGTAAGGCAAGCATCCCGCCGGAGTGCAAACTGGAAGGGGTTGTCATCAGATCACCTCGAGTTCGGCTTGTAGAGCGCCGGCAGCCTTAATGGCTTCAAGGATGGCCACAATGTCCCGCGCTGTTGCCCCGATGCCTTGCAGCCCGCTGATCAACTCTTGCACGGTTGCGCCCTCGCGCAGCTCCACGCGATTAGCGGGACTCTCTTTGGCGTGCACGGTCGTCTGCGGAACAACGACAGTCTGTCCTTGGGACAACGCTTCGGGTTGCGAAACCTGGTACTGAGTGGTGATTTCAATCGCCAGGTTACCGTGCAGGATCGAGCAGGCGCTCAAACTTACGTGTTGACCCAGCACAATCGTCCCGGTACGCTCATTGACGACGACCTTTGCCGGTTCCTGGACGCCGACCGTCAATTCCTCAACCTGCGCCAGAAAACGCGCCACGCTTTCCCGGTTCGTCTCGGGCAGCTTGATTTCGATCCGGCGGCCATCCACTGCGCGCGCGAAGTCCTGCCCGAATCGGCCATTGATGGCGTCGGCCACTTTCACGCTGGTTGCGAAATCGTAATTGCGAAGCACCAGCGCCACGTGGCTTAGCTTGCCCAAATCGACCGAAGTATCACGTTCCACCAGTCCTCCCCCGAGTACGTTGCCCGACGTGGGATGGTTGACTTGCACCGAGTTGGAGCGCGTGCCGGCCGTATAGCCCCCCAGCACCACCGAGCCCTGCGCGGTGGCATAGGTCTGGCCGTCCGCTCCATAGAGCGGGCTGAGTAGGAGGACTCCGCCTTCCAGGCTCTTGGCGTCGCCGACCGACGAAACATCCACGTCAATCCGAGTTCCAGGGCTTGAAAACGGCGGCAAAGTGGCAGTAATGAATACCGCCGCCATGTTGCGCACTTGCATCGAGGACAATGACCCCGACAACTGGACTCCCATTTTCCGCAAGATATTCACCAGGGTCTGTGCGGGAAACAGGGTTTGCTGCGAATCGCCGCTTTTGTTCAACCCCACCACCATTCCGTAACCGATCAGAGAATTCTCGCGCACCCCTTCAACCGTCGTAATGTCTTGAATGCGGACCGGCCGAAGCACCGCCTCCCGACTAGAGGCAACGAGTTGCCGCCCAGCCAGCAGCCAACTGATCACGAGCAAGCAACGAAAGAATTTCATGTCCCCTCTCCAGTTGCCTTCTGCAAACCGATCATCACGAAGGCAGTAATCGTTCAGACCATTCTTCTGCGGCCCGCCGAAGTGGCGCTGCACCCTCAGAATCCCACCACCTTCAGGATTGCATTGATCAGCTTGTTGGGCGGTCTGACGCCGTCACTGAGCACTCCCTTTCCGATCAATTGAACCTCCAGATTGAAAATCTGGTACGAATAGACCGAATTATCCGCTGCAATATCACTTGGCCGAACCACTCCATGAATGAGGAGAGTCTGACGCTGGCTATTCATGTCCATGTGCCGAACAGCTTCGATGACCAGGTAGCCGTTGGGCAGTACGTTTACAACCTGGGCCGCCAAGCTGGTGGTGAAGCTGCTATCCGAAGTTGTCTGTGCAGCGCCATTGAGCGCTTGGGAGGACTGAGGCGAGAAGATATTCTGCATCCCGTTGTTTGCCTTCACCAGGCCCCCGAGGGCGCTGATGCTCGAACTGGCGGCAAACGTTCGTGCGGACTTGACGCTCGAATCTCCCTCGGCGGTCGTCTGCTCCACGACGTTGATGATGACCGTATCGTTGACGCTCCTTGCTTTGTCGTCGGCAGGTAAATTGCAAAAACGTCCTTGCGGTACCCAGAGGCTTCCGAGCGCGGAGTTGGAGGCCGCAGTCGCCCGAACGCGCTGGATGTATTGGGACAGACTGTCCGCCGCCGCGTCATTGACGCATTTCTCTTTCTTGTTCTGAGCCGCCCCGACGCTGCCTGCGGCAAGAAGAATCAAAAGGAAGCATTTAAGGTGCTTAAGTGTATTTATCGACATGATCTTCTTCCCCGTTACCGTCCTGCGAGCCCGCCTTCCAGGAGGTCTTCGCCGACCACTTCCGCCTTGAACACGCGCTGCGTGTCCAAGTTCTTGACGCGAATGAGCTGACCCTTGGCCCCGGATTCTAGCGGAGTTACCAGCGCCGTCATGCGTAGCGTCTCCGTTTCGACCACCAGTTTTGTCGGTTTGCCCTTGGTGACCAGAATATCGGCTGGCGGCGTTACCCGTGAACGGGCCGTGACTTTGTAGACGCGCACGCCGGACCGGCTGCCCTCAAGCAAGGCCGCAAAACTCTCTCCGTCTGTCCTCCGGACGTCCTCCGGATTATCCGCAAGATTGGCGCGTGGGCCGGTTTCCACCTGGTTCAACGATGCCGAAGCTGCGCTTTTGGCCCGTTCGGCGACGGTGACGTAAAACGGCAAGACCTGCGGCTCGTTCGAAGCCCACAACAAAAAGCGAATCCGCCGCCGGACGCGATCGGGCTCCATCCGCTTGACCACGAGCCCGGGATCAGCCCTGGTCACAAACACCGGCGCCTGGTCGCTGAGCGAATTCTTGAGTGCCGTGCGCGAAGCGCTCAGCCCTTCTGCTGCGAGGAAGTTATCGATCGCCGCCCAGATCTCATCCGGCGAAAGCCGGCGTTGCTTGCAGGAGATAGTCAGCCGCTCGGGGAGATCGAGCTGTTCACGAACAGATGGAAACTCGCGCAATTCGAGCTCGATTTGGTTTTTGGAAATGACCCGCTGGCTGGCAGGAAGGGGAGCGTTTCCGAGGATGATCCGCGCACCGAACTGCCCCAATTCGGCCGGAGCGTCCGGTGGAAGCAGGTCCGAAAGTCGAATTGTCTCGCCCTGCACCTCAGCATATTTTGGAATGCGAACGCGAGGCTGAACGGAACCAGCCGCGCCAAGGGGCGAGGGGATGAAAGAAAGTGCCAGAGCTACGGCCGCGAGCCGGCAGCCAAACTCGGGAATCCTCAACCGGAAGTGCGCAGAACCAGATTTGCGACGCAAGCCTGAAGGCCGAGAATGACTCAGCGAATTGCTGTAAGGGACTTTCTTTTTCATCTGATCACTCGAAGTACCAAGCCTTCTGACTCCTGACTCCTGATTCCTGCGCTTCTACCGGTTGATATTATTCAAGTTCTCAAACATGCTGTTGGCCGCCTCCACCACCCTCGAGTTGGCTTCATACGCTCGTTGGGTAAGAATCATCTCCACAAACTCCTGAACGACGTCGATGTTGGATTGCTCGAGCATTCCTTGCTGGAGGGTGCCTAAGCCCTCTGCCCCCCCTGGACTGCCCACCACCGGTTCGCCCGAGGCGGTGGTCGCCGTTAACAAGTTCTGGCCGACACTCTGGAGTCCTCCGGGGTTCGGGAAAGTGGCGAGTTGAATGATTCCGACTTGCTGCGACTGCTGTTGACCCGGCAGGGTAACGGAAACCGTACCATCTGTGCCAATGGTGACGGTTTGGGCGTTGGAAGGGATGGTGATGGAGGGTTGTAAAGGATTGCCGCCCGCCGTCACAATGTTTCCTTGCTGGTCCAACTGAAAGGCGCCGGACCGCGTATAGGCAATTTGTCCATCCGGCTGTTTAACCTGGAAGAACCCTTGGCCTTGGATCATCAGGTCGAGCGGGTTCCCCGTGTTGGTTGCGTCCCCTTGAGTCTGGATGACTTCAGACGTTGCGGTGCGGGATCCTAAACCGATCTGGAGTCCCGATGAGAAATTCGTCTGTTGCGTCGCAGCCGCTCCGGGCGTGACAAGGTCCTGGTACAGAAGATCTTCAAACTGCAGCCTGCGGCCTCTGAAACCGGCGGTGCTGGCGTTGGCCAGATTGTTCGCCACGTTGTCAAGGTTGTATTGCTGAGCGATCATGCCGCTGGCGGCAGTGTATAAAGCGCGAAACATTGCTCTCTCCTTGTCGGGACCATTCCGTAAGCTACGTAGGGGCGGTTCGCGAACCGTTCCTATTCACCAATTCACGAAACGTGCGGCAAGTCCTCCGCAGCGCTCTTATTGAATTCGTTATGAAATATCGTGAGCGCCTGCTGGAGAAGCTGGGTTTGCCGTTGAATCATGATCAGGCCGATCGTGCCCGTGATAGGGCTCATGTTGGACGCCTCGAGCATCCCCTGGCGGACCCGCGGGTCAGTGGCGGGTGTCGCCGTCCCCTTCGGGGCGGTATACATCGAGTTGCCTTCCGGATCCAAGGCCGTGCCGGGCGCAAAGTCAACCGTCTGGAAGCGTCCGACGACCGCGCCCTGGGAGGAGATGGTCCCGTCAGGGCTGATGGATATCGGCCCGCTGGGAACCTCGAGCGGGCGGTTTTGGTCATCCAACACGGGATCGCCCCAAGCCGTCTCGACCTGCCCGTCCGTGTCAACCCGGAAGTTCCCGTTGCGTGTATACTTCAGTCCTGCCTTGGTTTGGACGACGAAGAATCCAGAGCCTTCCATCGCCACGTCGAGGTCATTACCGGTGCGCTCGAGCATTCCGGCCTGAGTGTCGACCGCAGCGCCGCCCAGCACGCCATAGTTGTTAATCGCCTGGTTCAACGAACTCAATGGCCTCTGGCTGGTATTTCCAAGACTCGCAGTGAGTGACTTGTAGAACTCCTGTTGAGCCTTGTAGCCCGTCGTGCTGATGTTTGCCAGGTTGTTGGCCGCCAGTTCGAGCGCCTGGGTTTCCGCCACCAACCCCGTAAATGCCGCGTAAAAGCCGCTATCCACGTTTCTTATCTCCGCCGAATAACATTGCAGGGGATCGGCCAAACCGCCAACCGCCGAGAATAGGAATATCTCCTTGTGGGGCAGGAACTTAAACGGTTCTTCGACATGTAGGGTGGGCAGAGCGGAGCGACTTCTGGTGAGGATTTGCCGGGTAGCTAGCCTGCGCTGGGCAAAGTCTACCGGGGGTAAGCTGCGAGCAAGTAATGCATCAGACCTGCTTTTCAAGGTCTGCGGCTTTCCGGGGGTCTTGCACGGGGTGCCCACTGGGGGTAACTTATCGCCATGTCGCGCCTTCGCCGGCGGTTTCTTTATGATCGCCACATCTTCGTCACCGTGAAGTTACTTCCGTCCCGAGCCAAGCTGGAAACCCCGGATTACGAGCGCTTGGCCACTTCCCTGGCCCGCCTGCAGCGCAAGCATCGCTTCGCGATTCCCGCTTGGGTGGTTCCTGCCCGATCATGGGCACGCGATCATTTACGCTGCGTTTCCGCTCACCATTTCGACCGTGTCTAAGGCTGTGAAGGTAAGCTCGATGATTGGCATCAACGTGCGGCGGCGAGATTGCGGGGAACTCTGGCAGGACCGATTTTTCGACCACGCGCTGCGTACGGCGAGAGAATACAGCGAAAAGGTAGAGTACCTTCATCTGAATCCGGCGCGCCGGGGTTTAGTGGGATTTTAATCTGGCGGTCGTGTCAGTATGGCGCGGCCCCCGCCTATCACCTTCTGGGCATTGTGCCTTTCTTGAAAATATGGAACTGCCACCACGGTTGAGGGTACTGGTACCTTCCGGACAGCACAGAGATCAAGCGTAATCCGCGTCCCGTCAAGGAATCTTCCGGCCACGATTCCACAGAAACAAGCGGCATCGCATCTTTCGGAGCCTGTTCCAGATCTCTTTTTCGCACTCGCTCATAAGGCAAGGGTACGATCACGTCGCTGGGCAGGAGTACGATCAACCCACCTACTTCCGGTTCGTTTTCATGTTTACAAAGATAGGGTTTGTATATGGAACAGAAGCCTGACGGATAATTCCCAGGTCCTGCAACCACGAATTCCGGACTCGCCCCATCCAAAATTACCCTCTGCCCCGCCAGGCGAATTCCCTTGTACAGGAGGTAGGAAGAAATCTCAGCCATGTCGCCCCCGTCTTCTTTCGGAAAAAAGACCTCAACGCGCTCTTTGCCGCTCTCGGCCTTGTAGTTCTTCAGGAAGCTTGCCAATTCACTTTCACGAAGAATGCCCTCTTTTCTATCCAGAATCCTCAGGGTTGAAAGGGCAGCGGTGTGGACCACCAAACAAACGTACGCCGTCCCCACAATCGCCATCCGCCAACTGAACCTTTGGGGAACCCAGAGTGCCGCAAGCCGCCCGAGGTACAACACAGCAATCAGATCCACCGGCGCAAGATAGTAGTCGGCGTAGATCCCTATCTCAATAATCGCAGCGAAATAAGCCAGCGCTGCAATCGCTAAACTGTCCCACATGGGCTCCAACTGTTGCCCCGCGAACACGAAGCGCCCAACCCGCAGTAATAGCACCACGGCCAACAGGGCCGCTACCCAGTCCGCATGCAGAAACGTCAGCAGCGCGTCTGCTTTATCGAGGTGCAACCAAAAATTCTTTATATAGTTGCTCGGCCGGAACGGAAAGGGGAACATAAACACAAGAAACAATACGGAATAAATCGCTGCAACCACGAGCAAACCCACCGGGACAATGTTCCTCCGCAGGAACTCCTGCCACGAACCTTGCTCTGCTCTCCAAGTGGAATGAACATCCAATAGCACTCGTGACGCTGCATACCCTACGACCAAAACCACCAGCGGCTCTCCTGAAAGTCACGCTGAGAAAAGGCTCTTAACTTGTTTTATTTCTTACAAGTAGCGCCATTCTCCATTGCGAAGGTCTTGCGCTCGACTTTCATGGGCTCGGGTGGGCCGCAGGCCCATGGAAACTCCTTGTAATACAGCAGGAAGTGCGTCGCGACAAAGCAAGCTAGGAAATAGATCGGTGTGCTTTTGGAGTTTGCCCTTTGCAAGCACAAAATCAGAATCGTCAACCAGAAAAGCGCATTCCTCTCCGGGTAGATCAAGCCCATGAACGAAATGACCAACGCAGGTGTAACAATCACCGCCAGAATGATCAGCACACGCCACGCCATACCGCACTCCTTCAATACCACAAACAACACTCCTACCAGAATGACGAGTTGTGCCGCCGCTACCGACTGAAAACCAAACGCCGTCCGCGTTACGTGCCGCAGCAGGTTAAATTCTTGAAATCCTAACGGAAAGAACCTTCCTTCCGACGGCCATATCGGAGGGAAGCGATGGCCCGCCACCGCAAAATCCGTCAGTTGACCGCAATCGAAGCACGCAAAGTCCTCCCTGTAATAAATCACGAATACAAAGAAACAGACCAAGAGCGCCAGCAGAACGGTGAGCACATAGTCGAAGCCATTCTCGGCTTTCGGTGTCTTTTCGGTCCCGCCCTGTTCGCCGTCTTCCGAGGTAGCCGCAAAAGCTAGGCGGTAATCCCGCAACATCCAACCGCTGGCGACAATCGCCACGAGCGAGACCAGCCAGAGTCTCAGAATGTGCTGGAGAATCAAATATTGCGGATAGGCAAGCCACTTCGTCAGAAGAGCAATCATGGCGTTGCTTCTCCCGTGCCGGATTTTTCGGTGCTGCTATTTTTCATTCGTTTTTGCAAGAGCTCCGTTGATTTCGCGGGTGGCGCATACGTCCCGACATTCTTTGTCGCGGGTGGCGCATACGTTCCGACGCTTGTTGTCGGGATGTATGCGCCACCCGCGACCCCACCTTAATCGTTTCCATCACGGTGGAGATGGTCAGCAACGTCGCCGTGGGTCATCGGCGCGCGCGGTGTGCGGGCTGCCGGTCGAAACCAAGCCTATTGCACGGGCCTATTTCACGGTCAGCCACGCCCAGCCCCACACCCACCCGGCGTGGGCCGCGACGATGACGTTTCCCGGGGCGATGGCCAGGCCCACTCCGTGATTGCTCGCATCGTTGCTGATTTGCGCCACCCTCGGATCCGACGAACTCCAGATCACCGAGGCAAGCTGCTGTTTACTGCCGTGGCTGAACGTGCCCGTGGCGATAAACTGCTGAGTTGCCCCCGGGGACAAAGTGGACCTTGCGGGCGTGATGGCAATCGACTCGAGGTCCGGCGGAGTAAGCGTGGCCGGTTCGTAGAGCTCGGCACTGGCTAAACCCGCGCCGCCTGCTATCAGCACCAGGCCGTTGTTCAGCAGAGTCCCCGTCTGGAATTCGCGCGCGGTGTTCATGCTGTCGGTGGGGGTGAAGGTCCCGGTCGCGGGATCATACAGCTCCGCAGTGGGTCCTGCACCAAAAGCGCCTCCCGCCATCAGCACCATTCCGTTGTTCAACAGCGTCGCCGTGTCCCAGACGCGATAGATGGTCATACTGCCGTTGGTGTACGAGAAGGTCCCGGCAGCGGGATCGTACAGCTCCGCGCTGTCTACAGGGCCTGAGGGGCCTGCACCACCACCACCCGCCACCAGCACCATGCCGTTGTTCAATAGCGTTGCCGTTGGCGCCCAGCGTGCTATGTTCATGCTGCCGGTGGGGGTAAAGATTCCGGTGGCGGGATCGTACAGCTCCGCACTGGCGACGACTTGGTTTTGGTCGTTAATGCCGCCCGCGAAAAGCACCATGCCGTTGTTCAGTAGAGTCGCCGTATAAAGGTAGCGTGAGGTGTTCATTCTGCCAGTGTACGTAAAGGTCCCGGTCGCGGGATTGTACAGCTCTGCACTGGCGAGGATACCGCTGGAGTTTTGGCCCCCTGCCACCAGCACCAGCCCGTTGTTCAGCAGAGTCGCCGTGGCAAGGAAGCGGGCGGCGTTCATGCTACCGGTGAGGGTGAAGGTCCCGGTCGCGGGATTATACAGCTCGGCAGTGGCCCCTGCACCAACGCCTGACGCCATCAGCACGATGCCGTTGTTCAGCAGCGTCGCCGTGTCCGAGATGCGCTCGTAGGCCATACTGCCGGTGGGGGTGAACGTCCCGGTCGCAGGATTGTACAGCTCCGTAGTGACCCCATAACCGCCGCCCGCAATTAGCACCATGCCATTGTTCAGCAGCGTCGCCGTGTCCTCGTAACGCGGGGTGTTCGTGCTGCCGGTCCAAACAAACCTTGTGACGTTCAAGGTGGTGGAGCCGTTGATCGCGCCCACGGCTGCCTCAATCGTAGTTTGCCCTGAAGTGATGGCCCTCGCGAGCCCCTCCCTGCTGATCGTCGCCACATCCGGAACCGATGAACTCCACGTCACTTTTCTCGTCAGATCGTGGGTGCGCCCGTCGCTATAGGTCCCCGTGGCGGTAAATTGCTGCGCTCGGTCCGGTAAAATCGAGGCATCCGCCGGGGTCACGGCAATGGAAACAAGCGCAGGGTCGTTACCCGTGCCGCCATGGGCGAGCACGCTGCGGCTGCCGGTAACGAGAAACAAGAGCAAGAAAACTGTCCCGCCCAAAAATAGTCCGGTTCGATACTTCGCGGGCCTGGAACTGAAACTAGGGAAATAACTGGAAGGTCGATAACGGCTAGGAATTCTGATCATGGTGATATCCTCTCATCCGGGATTTAGTTCTTCGATCCGACCGCTAACAAGCACCGGGTCGTCTCTATGGGCAGTGGTCCGGTGGGGTTCTCGCACTTGGGCGCCTGAGCAGCCACAGAAGGCACCCGATTTACTTTGAGTGAAGTTTTCGCAGCCTTAAGCTGCCACCTTTTCAACCGAGGATTCTAATAAGAGTATGAGGACACGGTTACACCACTTCGAGAATCAAATCAATGACAAATGGCATGTTTTAGAAGTTTATTTGCATTATGGTGGGGGCTACGTCATGGAACAATGTGTCCCTCTCACCCATCCGGCCGCAGCTTCGCCGTGAAAGGGTAGGGACACGCCATGGCGTGCCCCTACGGGGATTATTTCACAGCTTCCGGTTGTCGGGATGCAGGCGCCACGTTTGAGTGGCAGAAGCGCAGACATGCCAAAGGGCGGCACTTCTGCGCCCCGCGAGAATCTCACGGGGGCTGTTTACCCGTGCAAGTCCAGGCTGACAGTGAGGAGTTTATCCTCAAATGAGAAGGTCACTTCGTAATGCTCTCCCCGGGCAAGCGAAAGAAGCGTGAAATCTCTCCCGTAGATCACGGTTGGCACGGAGAGCGCGCAACCGTCCGCCAGGCCGGAAATCCTGCCTTTAAAGCTGCCGGCGATCATGTTGCACACCTCGCCGAACGCATCCTGCGCAGCCTCAGCAGCGCCGACCTCGTCATCGCCGAGCATCTTGGCGGTTATTCTCCGTGCGCAGTCGGCAGTCGTACGCAGGCTCACTAAGCCACATAAACTGCCGGCAATGCCGACCATGGCGGCGAAATCGGGGATAAAAGGCGGCCACGGCTCGGTGGGAAGGGTCAAAGAGGTCCCCACCATGATTTCAAAAACCTCGCAAGTCGCCTTCGCCAGTTCCTCGCGCCAATCGTTGTGGGCTACAGAATCCGCAGCGTCGGAGGCCTTTCCTTCAGCGTGGGCGCCGGGCCCTAAGGCACGGGCGGAAAGGTGGATCCGAACCCGTTCCGATTCGGCAGTGATCGCCTGATCCATAGCTAACCTCGAAGCAATGGGATAACGCGCTCTTTAATCTGTTCCGGAGTGAAGGGCTTCCGAATGTACCCCGAAGCGCCTAGAGAGAGCGCCTGCACTACGTGGGCCTCCCCTGCCTCCGTCGTGATCATGACTACCGGGGTTTGTTGGGCCGACTCGAGACCCCGTAGCTGTCGCACGAATTCCATCCCATCCATCACAGGCATGTTGATGTCACTCAGGATAAGATCCAGGGAATTTTCTCTGGCCAGGGTTAGCGCTTCCGATCCGTTCGAGGCTTCGAGCACCTGAACGACGTCCAGACCGGCCTGGCGCAGAGAGCGTCCAACAATCTTGCGCATCACGGACGAATCATCCACAATCAATACACTCACAGGTTTCATCCCTGTATCACCCCCATATCATGGCGATGGGCAGTTCCAAGAGGCGCATAATCTCGGGGAACTCGATCTCCAGAATCTTCGCGAGCTCGCTTTTTTCGGCCTCGGTCAAGCTTTGAGTGGAGTTATCGAGCAGGCTCTTGTAAACGTTTCGATCTGCGAGGGCGATTCGAGAAGGCTCTCCCCCCACCCTCACCCCGTGCATCTGGCACACCAGATCCGCCGCGATAACGATCTCCACTAAAGTCCGGTCGTACTTCGCTTCCTGAGGCCGATGGTGACTTTCCAGGACTTCGATAATCTGCGGCGCAAAGTTCCAACTGAGGCCAATACACTTGCCGACTACGCAATGGTCAACGCCACAATGCTGGCGCTCGACTTCCACGGATTCGCCCCAGGCTACTGAGCCGGGAACAAGCTTGGATTCTCGCGATCCCTCCGAGAGCAGAAGCAGGGGAAGGACGCCGAGGTCGTGAAGGAGCCCAGCCAAATAGGCCTGCTCTGTCTCCAGATAGCGGAGACTGAACGCGCAGCGCTCACTCAAGGTCGCGGTCAGCAAACTGTGTTGCCAGAAGGATTGCAAGTCCGCGGCCGATAAGAAGTTACCGATATGTTGGACCAGCGAACAGGTCAGCACCAGGGTCCTCAGGCGCTCCGTCCCCAACAGAATGACAGCGTGTTCGATGTGTGAGACTCTGCCTCGCAAACCCAACATCACCGAATTGCATAGGCGTATCACCTGCGCGGCGAGGCTGGGGTCAGTTCGAATCACCCGGCAGACGCGCCTCAGGTCCACGGGTACACAACTCAATAATGAGCTGAGCTCAAAAACATAGGCGGGAAGAGTGGGGATGCCGTCCGCGAGAAGTGCCCGGACCTTCGCCTCTTGACTCTGTTCCTTCTCCAAACGCGCCGCTTCTGTTAGGTTAAGCTGTGCCGGCATGCCTGCCTCTCTTCGATAATTCTATCGGCAAGCAAACGCAGGGCTTTAGTGAAACGGTCCGACTGCCAAAAACGCCCCTCAAGGCTTACGCTCGTTTGGCGCCAACCTGTTGCCTCTGTTGGATCAGTGAGGCTATGAAAGAGGAAAGCCGGTTGAGTTTATCCTTGCTTGGTTTTCTCGCTCTGTAAAAGGCGATAGGCTTGACTGCGAGAGATGCCTCGCGCTTTGGCAGCGGCCTTGAGAGCCGCACGCTCATCAACTCCGCGTTCGGCCATCAGCGCCTGGATTTCGGATTGGATGGGCGATTCGGCAGGCTTGGTTTCTCCCGTGGCGGTGGCGCCTCCCACCAAAAGGGTTATTTCGCCTTTGATGGCTTTGCCTTTTGCCCGCTCTAATAGCGCGGACACCGTGCCGCGCCAGAATTCTTCGTGGACCTTGGTTACTTCACGCGCCAGAACCACATCGCGCTCTCCCAGAATATCCCGAACATCGCGCAGCATCTCGAGGATGCGGTGCGGCGCCTCGTAGAACACCAGAGTCTTGGTAGACGATTTGTTTTCTTCGAGCATCCGCCGGCGAGCAGCTTTCTTGCTGGGCAGGAAACCGAGAAAACGGAACTTGTCCACAGGCAAACCTGACGCTGCCAGGGCCGCCACAAAAGCCGATGCGCCGGGAACCGGCACCACCGGAATCGCGTGGCGGACCGCCAGGTGAACCAGACGAAAGCCAGGATCAGACACCACGGGCATTCCCGCATCGCTGACCAGGGCGATATTGTTTCCCTCCGCTAACTTGATTACCAACTCCGGGGCGCGAGTCATCTCGTTGTGCTCGTGGTAACTTAAGGTGGGAGTGTGAATCTGATAGTGATTGAGCAATTGTTGCGTGCGGCGCGTGTCCTCGCAAGCAATCAAATCCGCTTCTTTGAGGACACGGATGGCGCGCAGCGTAATATCCTCCAGATTCCCGATGGGTGTGCCAACCACGAAGAGCTTGCCCTTGGACCCGTTGGTGGGATCCTCCAGAGGATCCATTAGACCCGGCTTGGTGGAAACAGATGTTTTAGGCATAGGCATCAATCGTGCGTGATCAGTTCTAGTGTATCAACTCGCTTATACAATGACAACGGAGAGTTGGGGTAGTATCCGAATTTGATTCGTAGCGCCGGCCGTTGCAGGCTGGCATTTGCCGGCCCTTCGCTCAGGGCGGGCTCTGAAGGCTGGCTCCACCTTCGAATTAACACGCAACCTGGCTTTGACGCGGCTCGGCTGTGCCGATATAATATTTGAGAAGGGTTCTTGCAAGGAGGTTAAATTGCCGCTTTACGAGTACGCGTGTACGCAGTGCGGGCAACACATCGAGAAAATCCAGAAATTCTCTGATTCTCCCCTGACCAAGTGCGAGAAATGCGGAGGCAAGCTCGAACGGCTGATCTCGTCGTCCGCCATCCAATTCAAAGGGACCGGATGGTATGTGACCGACTATGCTCACAAGTCTTCCGCCCTGCCTTCGACGAGCTCCGCCGAATCCGGGAATGGGGACAAAGGGAAAGGCGCCGAAGGCGTAAAGAAGGAAGAGTCGAAGAAATCTGAGGACAAGCCTGTTACCGGCCAGAAATCCTAAAGCGAAGCCAGTCGGCCCGTTGTTTCGCCGCTCAGACCGTCCGCATTATCTTTTACAGTTTCAATGACCTCAGATATTGCCGGAACTCTTTCCCCAGGTCCTGGCGATTCAAGGCCAGTTCCACGGTGGCTTGAAGGAAGCCCAGCTTATCACCCGCATCGTACCGTTTGCCTTCAAACAGGTAGCCGTAAATCGGCTCCTTGGTGAGCAGGCGCCGCAACCCGTCCGTAAGCTGGATTTCGCCGCCTGACCCCGGCGTGGTCGCCGCAAGCTCGTGGAAAATTGTGGGCGTGAGGATGTAGCGCCCGATGACCGCCAGGCTTGAAGGCGCTTCGCTTGGCGCCGGTTTCTCCACCATGTCGTCGATGCGGAAAAGTCGTCCTTGCCAGTCCGCGTCGGGGATAGGCCGGCCGCGAATAACCCCGTAACTCCCCACAGCCTTGCGGGGTACCTTCTGGATCGCGACAACGCTTCGGCCATAGCGCTCAAAGACTGCCACCATTTGCTTTAGACACGGCACAGGATTCACGACAACGTCATCAGATAGCAAAACCGCAAAGGGTTCTTCGTCCACCACGTCGCGCGCGGTGAGAATCGCGTGGCCAAGGCCTCGTGGAGTCTGCTGGCGCACGTAGACGAATCGCATGAGCCCCGAGATCGAGCGGATTTGCTTCAAAAGTTCTTGTTTCCCTTTTCCTGCCAATTCCTGTTCCAGCTCCGCCGAAACGTCAAAGTGGTTCTCGATAGCCGTCTTTCCCCTGCCGGTTACGAAGATCACCATGGGAATGCCGGAAGCGGAAACTTCCTCAACCGCGTACTGCACCAACGGCTTGTCCACAATCGGAAGCATCTCCTTGGGTTGCGCCTTGGTAGCAGGCAGGAATCGTGTGCCAAGACCAGCAACAGGTAGAACCGCTTTGCGAATCTTCATGAGCACCTCAGCATATCTCAGGCTCAGCAAGTTTCCCTATGTGTCCAGTTTACCGCCACCTTCGGAAAGTAGTCAAAACCAAGGAGTCAGAATTCAGGAATCAGGAGCCAGGAGTCAGGAGTCAGAATGAAACCCAACCGCCCTCTCCCCAGAAAGAAGGCTGCCGATCGGCGGCAGGGCAGACGACGGATTATCGATAGGATGGATGAGGGCAGCCGCTACTTATTCTGACTTCTGACTCCTGGCTCCTGACTCCTGCTCTGCCCCTGTGTTAGCATTTACTGCATGTTGGTTCTGGGCATTGAATCGAGCTGCGACGAGACGGCGGCGGCCGTGGTCGCGAACGGGGAAGAAATACTGTCCAACGTTGTGGCCTCGCAGGTTGCAATTCACGCGAAGTATGGCGGGGTTGTGCCGGAACTGGCTTCCCGCGAGCATCTGCGTAAGATCGAGCCGGTGGTTGACGAAGCCTGCGGGCGCGCGCGGGTTAATTTAAGGGACGTGGATGGCGTCGCGGTCACCGAAGGACCGGGGCTGATCGGCTCGCTTCTGGTTGGTCTGGTTTACGGCAAGGCGCTGGCCCACGCCCTGGCCAAACCCCTGGTGGGCGTGAACCACCTGGAAGGCCACATCCACGCAGTGCTGCTGGAAAACAAAATGGGCCGGCTGGCCGGGCAGGTTGCGGAAGAAGCGCCACTCCCTGCAGTCACGCTGGTCGTTTCCGGCGGCCACACGAGTTTGTTCCTGGTTGAGGAAGTGCGCCCTTCGACCAATACGCACTCTGTTGTCTTCAATTACAAACGGCTGGGACAAACACGCGACGACGCAGCCGGCGAGGCCTTCGACAAAGTCGCAAAACTGCTCGCCCTGGGCTACCCGGGCGGGCCGGTGGTCGATCGACTGGCTCGATATGGGGATGCGCGGGCAGTGGATTTTGGCCACATCAAGATGAAAGGCAATCCGCTGGATTTCAGCTTCTCAGGAGTCAAAACGGCGCTTCTCTACCGGGTCCGCAGCACTCCTCTCGCCCTCGAGGCAGAAGAGCGGCGAGCCTGGCGCCAGACGCGCGACAATGTCTCGAGCGACGAACTGAGGGCTCACTGCTCGCAGGCGACACTCGACCTCATCGCCAGTTTTCAGAACGCCGTCGTCCGCGACCTCATGGAGCGCACCTTGGCGGCGGCGGAAGCCGCGCGCGTCGATTCGGTGTTCATTTCCGGGGGGGTTGCCTGCAATTCCCTTCTGCGCGCTCGCTTCCTGGAGTCTTCTCGAACGCAGGGAATTCGCGCCCTCTTCCCTTCCCCCGGGTTGTGCACGGATAACGCGGCGATGATCGCTTCGGCGGGGTATTACAAGCTAAGAGCCGGGCAACTTGCCGATTCGACCCTGACGGCACATGCGGCGTTTCCGTTGGGGGAAAAGCAGGATCCAGAAAAGCAGGGGCTAGGGACTAGGGGCTAGGAACTAGGGAAGACCATGAATTCATCGATCGCGAGGAGAAAGCGGACAGCGGAATGCCAGGACACCACACTGCGCCCGAGGGTTTGTTTTCCCTAGCCCCTAGTCCCTAGCCCCTGTTCTTCTGACTCCTGACTCCTGTCCTTACCATGCGCGTTGGCGTTGACACCGGCGGAACTTTCACGGACTGCGTGATCATCGATCACGGCGAGGTTAAGATCCTCAAGGTGTTTTCGACGCCTGAGGATGCTTCCCGGGGCATTCTCGAGGGCGTTCGCCGCCTGGCTCAGCCGGTTCAACCTGCCACGCCACTTGAGATCATTCACGGTACTACGGTGGGGACCAACAGCTTGCTCGAGCGGCGAGGAGCGCGCGTGGCGCTGGTCACTACACAGGGGTTCGAGGACCTCTTGGAGATCGGCCGGCAGGCGCGCCCCCGGCTTTATGATCTGGAGGCACGGCACGCTCCGCCGCTTGTTCCGCGCGAATTGCGCATCGGCATTAAAGAGCGGACGGCGGCCAACGGAACGATTCTGGATCGGCCTTCATCAGCCGCCATCGCCCGTGTGGTCAGACAACTTAAGCGATTGAAGGCCGAATCCATCGCGCTCTGCTTCCTTTTTTCGTATCTCAATCCTGACAATGAACGCGCCGTGGCGAAAGCCCTGAAAGCTCTGCACCTCCCCGTTTCAGTCTCTCACGAG
Organism: Terriglobia bacterium; assembly: GCA_049508935.1. GTDB lineage: Bacteria > Acidobacteriota > Terriglobia > UBA7540 > UBA7540 > CAVROP01. The sequence goes on from JBELAJ010000012.1 coordinate 20,639, forward strand.
ATTCTCCCCGAGTTCCGCGAATACGAACGGCTGGCAACGGTCGTAATCAACGCCTACCTGATCCCAAGAATGGGCGAGTACCTCGAGCGGCTGGAACACGGAGTGGGGGAAGAGTTGGCTCCCCTCCTCGGCGGAGGAGGGGAGTCCGGTCGTGTCTATGTAATGCAATCCAGCGGGGGAATTTCCACTGCACAGCGTGCGGCGCGCGAGCCCGTGCGGACGATACTGTCCGGTCCCGCCGGAGGTGTCGTGGCGTCCACGTGGCTTGCCCGGCAACTCGGACTATCGCGCGCCCTGAGCTTTGACATGGGAGGCACGTCGACTGACGTTTGCCTGATCGACGGCCTGCCTCGCACCACCAACGAAACCACTCTGGGCGGCTTGCCGGTGGCGGTTCCCGTTCTGGACGTTCACTCCGTGGGAGCAGGCGGAGGGTCGCTGGCTCGACTTGACGCGGGAGGTGCACTGCGCGTGGGCCCGGAAAGCGCCGGCGCCAAACCCGGACCGATCTGCTACCACCGCGGCGGGGTTCAACCAACCGTCACAGACGCCAACTTGTTGCTCGGGCGCCTCGATGCGGACCTCTTTCTGGGCGGGGAGTTCCGGCTGGATCTTCAAGCAACAGATAGGGGATTCGCAGATTTTCTACGCCTGCATCGAAGGGAGATTGGCTCGAAGACTGCCGCGCAATTGGCCGCTGACATCGTGGCAGTCTCGAACGCTACCATGGAGAAGGCCTTAAGAGTGATCTCCGTCGAGCGCGGCCATGACCCGAGAGATTTCGCTCTCATCTGCTTTGGGGGGGGCGGAGGACTGCACGCCGCAGACCTGGCGCGCGGGCTGCGGCTTCCCAAAGTCGTTGTGCCACGGAACCCCGGCGCTTTCTCTGCACTTGGAATCCTGCTCTCGGATATCGTCAGAGACTCCGTTCGGTCGGTGTTCCTTCGCGTGCACCACGACGGAGAGCAACCTAAACTCTGGCGTCAACTCGAGAGCCGCTTTGCAATAATGGAACGGGCCTCGCGTGCTGAGCTTCAACACGAAGGGTTTCCCGCTCAGATGGCGCAGGCGGAGCAGCGGCTGGACGTTCGCTACGCCGGCCAGTCCTATGATCTCTCAGTGCCTTTCAAAAAAGACTTTCGCCGGCTGTTCGATCAGCAACACCTGCAGGCTTACGGTTACTCTCATCCGGGGCGGCGCATCGAAATCGTCAACCTGCGCCTTCGCCTGTCGATCCGGACTCCTAAGCCGCCACTCCGGGTCCACAAGACGCGCCACGCCGCCCCTGCGAAAATGAAATCCAAACTGGTCTGGTTTGACGGGCGGTTTCGTACCACACCTGTCTACGACCGGGAGCGGCTTGCGGCAGGCAGTCGGCTTCGAGGCCTCGCAGTCATTGTCGAATATAGCTCGAGTACCGTCGTCCCGCCGGATTTCAGGTGCGAAGTGGATAAGTATTTGAACCTGGTTTTGACACGCTACGTGAGTTAGTCCCTGCGCCCACAGCCCGAACTGCGCCGCCTGGCAGCGACCGTACGCCGCGACGATCCAAACACCACGCTCCATCCAACCGCTTTGGTGAACGAGGCTTGGCTGATATTATCGAAATCCCGCGAAATTGCCGCCACCTCGCCGCTGCACTTCAAGCGCATCGCGGCCCGCGCCATGCGGCAGGTCCTGGTGGAGGCCGCCCGGCGCCGCAGTTCGAACAAGCGCGGCGGCGGGGTGGAGATGACCGTCACCTTTGACAATTCGGTTCAGCGAAAACCCTCCGGCGGAGAAGAGATTCTGGCGCTCAACACCGCTTTGGGCTCCCTCGCGCGCATGAATCCCCGCCAGGCGGTGCTGGTGGAGAGCCGCTTCTTCGGAGGGCTGGATATCCCTGAGACAGCGATGCTCCTGAATGTCTCCGAAGCCACGGTGTTGCGCGATTGGCGGGCCGCAAAGGCGTGGCTTGCCCATGAGTTGCGGCAGCAGTAGCACGTGGTGGCAGCCTTCGTAACCGAAAGTATGCAGAGGCGGAATCCCAAACCCGCGCCTCCTATAACACTTTGGTCAGCCAGATGGATCCCAAGGTAAGCTGGCTGAAGGGCGCTCGCCAGGACCTTCTGGAGGAATACAGCGCGCTCAACCAGGCCGACCAAGCCGCCCAGTTCCGAGCCGAGGCGGCAGCGCTTGACGCCACGCCTGTCCAGGTTGCCATCAAGAAATAGTGCTTTCCATCAGGTATACTAGGAAAGCAATCGACCAATGCTCAGGCGAGGCTCAGATGGAAACCTCGACAGTTATTGATCAGGCAACGCTGGACCAACTCGTGGCACGAATTGTTGAAACGGCCCATCCACGCCGCATAGTTCTGTTCGGTTCAGCAGCGCGCGGGCAGATGGGACCGCACAGCGACGTGGATTTGCTCGTGATCATGCCGGACGGTGTGCACCGCCGGCGGACGTCCCAGGGTCTGTACATGGCGCTGGCAGGATTGGGTGTTGCGAAGGATATTGTTGTCGTGACGGAGTCGGACGTGCGTGACTTGGGCGACAACCCCTCCTTGGTCCTTTACCCCGCCCTTCGGGAAGGAAGGGAGATCTACCGTGCCAGCGAGTAGACCCCCGACCGGCTCACCGCAAGACTGGCTGGCCCGGGCCAAAGGTGATCTGGCGTTGGCCGGTACACAGCTTCCCGCCGGGGCCTTTTACGAGGACTTGTGCTTTCACGCGCAACAAGCAGCGGAGAAGGCTCTCAAGGCAATCTATCAATATCGCGGTTGGACGTTTCGTTACGTTCACGATCTTGAGGAGCTTTTGGCAGGTCTCCGCAAGGCCGGCCTGAATCCTTCTCCAAAGGTCGATCAGGCCAAACTACTTACCGGCTATGCTTTTGAGGCGCGTTATCCCGGGCCCGGCGAGCCAATCGGGGAGGACGAGTATAAACGTGCCTTGGAATCTGCCAAAGCGGTCGTGGATTGGGCTGTCTCAGTCGTGGAAGGGCACTCTACTTGAACTGCGAAGAAGCGCAGGCGGGTCTGGGGCGTGACAACTTACGCTGGCCCGGTCTTTTCAGAGACTGAAAACTGACGACTGACAACTGACGACTAATACAAAGCCGCAGCATCCAGCACATTGCTCTCGCCATTTATCCACACCGCGTATTGGAGTCGATTTGCGGTCCTCATCGAGGCCGCGCCAATCTCGCCGCGATTGTTGATGGCGATCACGCCACAATCGGCATTCCTGTTCTTCGAGTCGGTCTTCACCATATGCCGCAGTATTTCCAGGCAGGCGTCTTGGGGAGCCATACCGGCCTGCATATAGTGAATAATCGAAATGCTGGTGCAGTAGTTGGTCATCAGGTCTCCGTCGCCGGTAGCGGAGGCGGCGCCCACGTTGTCGTCGGCATAGACCCCGCAACCCACCAGCGGAGAATCTCCCACCCGCCCCGGAATTTTCCACGCCATCCCGGAAGTCGAACAGCCCGAGACCACATGGCCCTTTCCGTCGGTGGCCACCATTCCGATGGTGTCGTGATTTTCGGCCGTTACCCAATTCGTCTTGTGCTGCGGGTCGGTTTTCCAATCCATCCATTTCCTGAGGCTCTCAGGGGTAAGAAGCTGCATAGGCTCAAATCCCATTTTGAGTGCAAAGCGGAAAGCTCCTTCGCCCGCGAGTGTGGTGTGCCGGGTCTTTTCCATCACCAGGCGCGCCACCGAAATGGGATTCTTGATGTGGTGTAAGTTGCAGATTGCGCCGGCGCGATGATGCGTCCCGTCCATAATGGCGGCATCCAGTTCCACCTCTCCTTCTTCGTTGGGAAGGCCGCCGTACCCCACGCTCATCACCCGGGGATCGTCTTCGGGAACGTTGATTCCTTTCTCAACCGCATCAAGCAGGCTGGCGCCGCCCTTGAAAACTTGCGCCGCCCGTTCGTTGGCGGGCTTCCCATGCGCCCAGGTGGAAAGAAACACCGGCCCGGGCGCCACGGCAGCCACAGCTTCCGTTTCCACGGCCGAAAGCGCCGCAGCTCCCGCCACGGACTTCATGAAGTCTCGCCGATCAATGCCGTCCATTGAGCCTCCATTTGGAAAATCGAAACTCGAAAATCGAAACTCGGGAATTGGAACCTAAATCGCGTCAACTTTGGGCATGTCGAGTTTCGACTTTCCAACTTCGAGTTTCGAGTTTTTATTCTGACTACTGACTCCTGACTTCTGACTCCTTTTCTTTCCCCAGCCTCCCCCACCTGGCGTCACAATTCTCAAAACGCTGCCTCGCGGCGCGTTGAAGATCGCCTTCGAAGGCAGCTCCCGAGCACGGCCCGGCGCCTTTCCGAGTTTCGAATTTCGAATTTCGAGTTTCGAGTTTCGACTTTCCCGTATCGAATTTCGATTTTCGAATTTCGACTTTCGATTTTCAGGCACAAAGAGTTCGTTCCTGCCCGCCATACCCGGCTTCCCTCCGGCGAGCCCATAAGGTTGGAACCGGCGGCGTTCGGAAAGGATGCTAGCGCGAACGTCTGTCAGAAACTCAACCTCACGGATAATACCATCGCCCCCACGGAATTGTCCTTTGCCGCCGGAGCCGCGCCGCAGTGAGTAGCGCCGCACGCGCACCGGGTAGGCGGATTCAAGCGCCTCGATGGGCGTGTTAAGCGAGTTCGTCATGTGGGTATGAACGCCGCTCAGCCCATCCGCGTCCGGGCGCGCTCCCATGCCGCCGCCGATCGTCTCGTAGTAGGCAAACGCCTCGCCCGTGCGCGGATCAATGCCGCCGAACGAAAGGTTGTTCATGGTCCCTGAACTCGCGGCAGGGATCCGGTGAGGAAGCGCTTTGGCCAACGCGCGGAGCAGCACGTCCACAATTCGCTGCGAGGTCTCGACATTCCCGGCCGCTACTGCTGATGGAGGCCGTGCGTTCACCACGCTTCCCTCCGGGGCGCGCACTTCGATAGGGTCCAGCAAGCCCGCGCACGCAGGGATGTCTTCTCCCACGAGACAGCGGAACACGTAAAATACGGCGGAGGTCGTAATCGCCATCACCGCGTTGACGCTTCCCCGGCAGGCGGGCGAACTGCCCGCAAAGTCTACCCACGCCCGGCCGCGGCGGATCTTGATCGACACTCGCAAAGGAACAGGCTCGCTGCTGAATCCGTCGTCGTCGAGGAAGTCCTGCGCGGAATATGTCCCGTCGGGAATTTGCAAGAGAGCTCGCCGCATCAGTTGGGCGGAGTAGGCTTGAAGGGCATCAAGGTAGAAACGGATCTTCGGAACGCCGTAGGCTTCGATCAATTCGCTCAAGCGGCGCTCGCCCAGGCGGCACGCCGCCACTTGCGCCATCAGGTCTCCCTCACGTTCGGCGGGTGTGCGCACGTTGGCGAGAAGCAATGCCAGAACATCTCGCTCCACAGTTCCTCTGCGAACCAGGATCACCGGCGGAATGCGCAAGCCTTCCTGGTAAATATCTTCGCTCAGCCCCATCGAAGCGGGCTGCGCGCCGCCCACGTCTGAGTGATGAGCACGGTTGGCGACATAAAAGACCGGTTGCGGCGTCCCCGCAGAGCGACGACGGGGCACGACGGGCATCACCAGGGTGATGTCTGGCAAGTGCGTGCCGCCGGCGTAGGGGTCGTTCAGCATGGCGATGCTGCCCGGCTGGAGTTCGAGCGCCTCGAGCGCCGCGGCAACCGACATGGGCATAGACCCGAGGTGGACCGGCATGTGGTCGCCCATGGCCACCACTCTTCCCTTGCCGTCAAACACGGCGCAGGAATAGTCCCGCCGCTCCTTGATATTCGGCGAAAAAGCGGAGCGGCGCAGTCCAGCGCCCATTTCCTCCGCCGCCGCGTGGAAAAGGTTCTTGAAAATTTCGAGTTCGGCTGGGTCAACGTGTGGCATAGCGATATCGTTTGATTATAAAAGAGTAGCACAGGCACTCTTGCCTGTGCTCGAGGGTTACTAACTAACCGTAAGTGACAGGCAAGAGTGCCTGTCCTTAATGCAGACTTGTCAAGCGACCACCGTGTTAGTAGCAGGGGTTGGGCGACGTTGAAGCACCCAGAAGTAGGCCGCGGCCAATGTGGAAAAAACTGTGACAACCCCAAGGACCACGAACGCGCCCTGCCAACCTGCCGCGAGCGAAATGCGCGCCACCGCGTCGCCCGACAGGACTCCGCCCAAATAGCCAACCCCATCAATAATACCGGAGGAGGTTGCCGCCGCTTGCTTGCCGCCGAAGTCCAGCGCCATGGCGCCGGCGAGATACGAATACGGCCCGATGATAGCGAAGCCAACCAGGGAGACCAGCAGCACTGGCAGGTTGTGGGGAGCGCCGGGCCGAAGCGAGGCAAGCGAGAACAGAGCAAGCGTGGCAACGAGGAGTCCAACGAAGGTGATGATCGCCCGCCCTCCCCGCCCCAAGCGGTCGCTGAGATAGCCGACGAGCACCACGGATGCTCCTCCGAACAGGGGGAAGAGGGCGCTGAACTTGGCAGCTTTGGCAGCGGTGAAGCCTGCCACTTCGTAAAAATAGGTTGGCGTCCAGGTGTTGAATGTCTCACGGACAAACGTGGTGCCCAGCGACAGAGTACAGACGATCCAAAACGCCGGACTGCGGAATAACGGCCCCAAGTGTTCAGCGAGGCTGCGCTTCCGCTGGCTATCCCCGCGCCCGGCAAAAAGGTTGTCAGGGTTTGCCTTACTCTCCGGTTCCCCGATTTCGGAGCTTGACTCTTTGAGAAGCAGGAGGTTGGCCAGGAAGAGCACAAACAAGCTGCAGGCGGCAACCACAAACACAGCTCGCCAGCCCAGGCCGTGAGCGATCAGGACGCCCATGAACTGCCGGCCGAAGGCGTCGCCAAACAGGTAGCTAAGGCTGATGGCGCCCATGGCCGTGCCATAGGCCGCGTAGGAAAACCAGCGCGAGGTGATCTTCACCATTCCCGCCCAACCGGCAGACTGGACAAGCCGGTTGGCAATCCACGCCGCCGCGAACACCTGGAGGCTGCCGCCTGCGGCAAGCAAGGTGAACATTACCGCTCCACCCATCGCGGCCAGAAACTGGCGCTTGCCTCCCCAGAAATCCGCGAGGCCGCCAAGAAAGAACTTGCCCAGTGCGTACGCCAACACCCCCAGGGAAACAATCTGCCCCAGGCGAATGCGCGCCTGGTCCGCTGGAACGCCGTGCGCCGCTAAGTCTCGAATCATCAGCGGCAGGGTTACGGAGAAATTCGAGCGGCAAATATAGAATCCGGCATAGCCGGTCATCAGCAGGCTGACGATCAGAATCTGCCACAGCAGCAAGCGTCGGGTTATAGTCCTTTGCTCCGTTTTCATCGGCCGATGTCTTCCTGTGATGTCGCGGGGAGTTTGCCTGGGCAATCGCGACGTGAAGCCGCCCCAACACCAAACTGACTCGTTAACGAGTTTAACATGAGTTAAACACCGTTGACATCGTCCCGGCAGTATCCTAATTTGAAAGATTCGTCGAAGGCGCGGCTGCAAGTAAGACCCACTTCATCGTGCCCTTTGTGCCTTTAAAGCCTCAACACAGAGAACACGGAGCGTCTTAGAGACCGATGAACTACTATTCTCAAGATCGTTTGCGGCGCGCAAGGATTTCTGGTCTGGAATTTTGAATCTGGAATTTTGGATCCGGCCAACAGGCCGCGCTGTGTTCAATCTTTTCTTGGCCACAGAGAGCACCGAGAACGACGGGCGCTCGCGGCTTCACGGTGTCGAATGCACTCGCAGCGCACTATGCAACAGAGCACTCAAAAACAAGATAAGTTGTTGTTTACTCCTGGTCCGCTGACAACCAGCCCCTCTGTGAAACAGGCGGCGCTTCGCGATCTGGGCTCGCGGGACCACGAATTCATTGCCATGGTGCGGGACATTCGCCGCAAGTTGCTGGAGTTGGGCGGGGTGGCGGACCGTGGTTTCGAGGCCATTCTGATGCAGGGCAGCGGGACGTTCGCGATCGAATCCGTGTTGTCGTCCACAGTGCCTCCGGATGGGAAGGTGTTGGCCGTAGTCAATGGCGCTTACGGAAGGCGCATTGCCCAGATTGCACGAGCCCTCAAAATCCCCGTCACTGAATTGGCCTGTCCTGAAGATCAGCGTCCCGACACCGAGCAACTCAGCCGGGCGCTGCAAGCGGACCCCTCCATAACCCACGTGGCGGTGGTGCACAGCGAAACCAGCACCGGCATGATCAATCCGGTACGCGAAATTGGGGAGATCGTCAAACGCTTCAGCCGGACCTATCTCGTGGATGCGATGAGCAGTTTCGGCGGAATGCCCCTAAACCACCTTGATTGCGGGATTGACTATCTGGTGTCTTCGGCAAACAAGTGCCTCGAGGGCATCCCGGGATTCGCGTTCGTGCTAGCTCGGCGAGCGGCTTTGCTGGCGACCGCTGGATTTGCCCGCAGCGTGTGCCTCGATTTGCTGGCCCAGTGGAAAGGGCTCGAGGCCGATGGGCAGTTTCGCTTCACTCCTCCCACGCACGCGCTCTTAGCCTTTCACCAGGCTTTGCGGGAACTCGAGGCGGAAGGAGGAGTTGAGGCCCGCGCCGCGCGCTATCGAACCAATTTCCAGATCCTCTCGGAAGGCATGGGTGAGTTGGGCTTCGAGGGATTCCTCCGGCCGGAAGATCGCGGCTACATCATCAGTTCCTTCCACTACCCTCGCCACCCGAAATTCGACTTCGGAACGTTCTACGCGCGCTTGAGCGACAAGGGCTACGTTATTTACCCGGGCAAAGTCAGTAAAGCGGACTGCTTCCGGATCGGCTGCATCGGGCACATCTTTCCCGACGATATGCGCGGCCTCCTGGGAGCGATACGGCAGACCCTGGCAGAGATGGGAGTTAAGATGCCCGCTGCTGTCTCAGAGTCACCGTGAGTTTACGCCGCTAGCTCGCGGCTTCAACCAAAAAATCGGGGCGTTTACAACCATGGACTTTGTTTATCAGCGTTCTTATCGCGGCCCTCTGAAGGCCGTCATTCTGGACTGGGCGGGAACGACCCTGGACTACGGCTGTTTTGCTCCAGCCGTGGTTTTTGTCGAGGTCTATAAACGCCAAGGGATTCCCATCACGACAGAGCAGGCGCGCGAACCGATGGGGGCACACAAGAAAGTTCATATCCGAATGATATCTGAAATGGAATCTGTCCGGCGCATGTGGCAGAGCGCTCACGGCCGCCTGCCTGACGAAGACGACGTGGAGACAATGTTCCGGGATTTCGTGCCTCTTCAACTCGCCTGCTTGGCTCAGTACGCCGATTTGATTCCGGGCACGCTCGAGGCTGTGGCGGATTTTCGTCGCGGGGGCCTCAAAATCGGCTCCACGACCGGATACACGACGGAGATGATGGAGCTTCTTCAGCAAGAGGCCAGGAAGCGGGGATATGTGCCGGACTCGAGTGTCTGCGCCGCGCAGGTTCCAGCGGGGCGGCCCCACCCGTGGATGTGCTTGCAAAATGCCATGAATCTGCAACTCTACCCGATGGAAGCTTTTGTGAAGGTGGGTGATACGTTGCCGGATATTGCGGAAGGACTCAACGCGGGGATGTGGACCGTTGGGCTGGCAAAGACGGGCAACGAACTCGGACTGACTGAGCAGGAAGTCGCCGCACTCGAGCCCGAAGTCCTGGACCGCAGACTCGACCGCGCTTATCAGCGTTTCCGCCAGGCGGGCGCTCACTTTGTGGTGGAAACGATCGCGGAAGTTCCTTCGATTCTCGATGAGATCAACGTGCGATTAGCGCACGGCGAACGGCCGTAAAACATAGGGGTGGCCCTTGTGGCTGCCCTCGGAAATTGCGGCATCTTGTTGGGCCGTTACTTGCGGCTTTGCCGCCCTGCCTTGCGGGAAGGCTCTGCCTTTCCGATTCCTCGTTTCGCCATTGCCGCCGTTTCTGCGAGGCTACGCCTCGCCGGTTGAGGCTCAGCCTCAACCGAAAAACAAGACCTGAGGCGGAGCCGGAAAGGCCAAGCCTTTCCGCAAGACAGAGCGGCAGAGCCGCTTACCGCGGAGGCGGAGATAAACTCTAGGGTGTACGCTTAGATGGATGGAGGTAACTTGTCGTGGTGAATGGAAACGATAGCATGGCCAAAGACCGCTCCGAGGGCGACTTAAACGTTTCGTCCCGGCGCAAGGAATGGGCCGCGCGCAATATCGATGCGGAGACCCAAAAGTGGCTGGACGAAGATGCCCGCTACTTCTTGCATCAGTCACTCTCCACACCGTGTTTGGATGTTCTCACCGCCTGTGACGGCGTTTACCTTGAAGACCTGCAAGGCCGCCGCTACCTTGATTTCCACGGCAACAGCGTTCACCAGGTGGGCTTCCGGAATCGCCGGGTGATCGAGGCCATCAAGGCGCAGATGGAAACACTGCCGTTCTGCACCCGGCGGTATACCAATCTGCCCGCTATCAAGCTGGCCAAGAAACTTGCCGAACTTGCCCCTGGGCATCTAAACAAAGTGCTGTTTGCTCCAGGCGGCGCCGAAGCTGTCGGCATGGCTTTGAAACTGGCACGGGCGGCCACTGGACGATACAAAACAATCTCCATGTGGGACTCGTTTCATGGCGCCTCGCTCGACGTAATCTCGGTCGGGGGCGAAGCCATGTTCCGCAGCGGCATCGGCCCACTGCTTCCTGGCGCGGAGCACGTTCCGCCAGCCGATCCCGCTCAATGCCCGTGGGGATGCGGGCAAGATTGCACGCTCGAATGCGCGCGCTACGTCGAGTATGTTCTGGAAAAAGAAGGCGACGTGGCGGCCGTCATTGCCGAGACAGTGCGCAGCACGCCCTCCGTTCCCCCGCCCGAATACTGGCGAATCATCCGCGCAGCTTGCGACCGCCACGGGGCCTTGCTGATTTTGGATGAGATTCCCAACGGCCTGGGCCGCACTGGCAGGATGTTCGTTTGCGAGCACTTCGGCATTGTTCCCGATATGCTCGTGCTCGGCAAGGGACTAGGCGGCGGGATTTTTCCGCTGGCTGCTTTGATCGCTCGCGAAGGGCTCGACGTCATGGGCCAGGGAGCATTGGGCCACTACACGCACGAGAAAAACCCTGTGGCCTGCGCGGCCGGCTTGGCAACTATTGCAAGCCTGGAAGAAGAGGGACTGGTCGAGAACGCGCGGCGCATGGGAGAATACGCGCTAGGACGGCTGAGGGCGCTCGAAGCGAAACACGAGATCATCGGCCGCGTCAGGGGCCTGGGATTGCTGCTGGGCGTTGAACTGGTCCGCGACAGGAAGACCCGCGAGCGTGCCGTGGAAGAGACCGAGCAGGTGATGTATGACGCGCTGAGCAAGGGGCTGAGCTTCAAACTGATGATGGGGAATGTAATCCAGTTAACTCCTCCCTTGAACATAACCAAAGGAACAATGGATGAAGCGGTGGATATACTGGACGCCTGCCTGATCGGCATTCACCGGTAAGCCTCGGTGCAAAAAAATAAAAACGGGGAACCATTTCTGGTCCCCCGTCTCGTTTGCTACCGGTTTTTTGCGCCGTGGTAACGTCCGCGGAACGTCAGCCACGGTGCGCACCGCAAGAGCGGTGTGGTCATTTGCCTTACATATGCGTGCCCGGTGGAGTCATATCTCCTCCCGTCAGCATGATTTCATTCTTACTCCTCTCAATCGCGAATTGCAAGCCCCTTTTTCAGTTTTTTTTCACCGGCCACGCGGTAGGGGGGACGGCTTGCCGTCCCCGCATTTCTGCTGGCCACAACGAGGGTCGGGCAAGCCCTATCCGTACACCGCCCGGGTCCATCCGCGCCTTCCCTTATCGAAGGATTGGGGGATTCCGCCAGGGCTTGCGGGAGGGGCTGAATCCGATATATATTGAGACTTACCGCGGCTAAATTCGATTAAGAACTTCGGGGGAAACATGAGCAGCACCCAGCCGTCTGTTACGCCCGACCGAATCATGCAGCTTACCTGGGGATACGCTCCACCGCTGATTCTCGAGGCTGCAATCCGCCACCGCGTTTTCGATGTCTTGGACAACGGCCCCAAAACCGTGGAGGAAGTCGAGGACGCGACTGGAGCCTGCGCCCGCGGCCTCACCGCCTTGATGAACGCGCTCGTGGGGCTGAACCTGCTCACTAAAGACGTTCAGGGCCACTACACACTCACTCCGGAAAGCGCCGCGTTTCTGGTCAGCACCAAGCCCGGCTTCCAGGGCGGCATGATTCTCCACTGCAGCCAGCACCTGATTCCCAAGTGGCTGCGGCTCGACGAGATTGTGGCCACGGGCAAGCCGGTGGAGCCCGTCAACCAGCAACGGCTGGGAGGCGATTTTTTCAGTAAGTTCGTCGCGGATATCTTGCCGAGGAGTTACGGCTCAGCGCAGACCCTGGCGGCCGCGCTCGACTTGAACGGCGCCGGAAAACCGGTCAGCGTGCTCGACCTGGCGGCGGGTTCGGGCGTCTGGGGCATAGCCCTGGCGCAGAAATCGCCATACGTCCATGTGACGGCGGTGGACTGGCCGGAAGTGATCGCCATCACCCGCAAGACCGTGGCCAGCTTCGGGTTGATGAAACGCTTCCGATTCATTCCCGGCGACCTGCTCGCAGCGGATTTTGGCGCCAACCACGCAGTTGCCACGCTGGGCCATATTCTGCACAGCGAAGGCGAGGAGCGCAGCCGCACCTTGCTGCAACGGGCCTTTGACGCGCTCGCGCCCGGTGGCACCATCGCTGTAGCCGAGATTCTCGTGAACGACGAAAGAACCGAGCCTCTCGGCAGCCTGCTTTTCGCTGTCAACATGCTGGTGAACACCGACAATGGCGACACCTACTCCTTTCGCGAAATCAGCTCCTGGCTGCGGGAAGCCGGGTTCGTCAACGCGCGTACCCTCGACGCACCAGGGCCCTCGCCTCTGATCCTGGCTACGAAACCGTGACCGCATGCGCAAGAACTCCGGCCCGCACTTCCTGTGTCATTCCGAGCGTTTTTCGGCTTGACCAGCCCGCCCTCCGCCGTCTATAAACATGGGCGCCTTTTCAGGAGGAACCGTGAATAGTCGGGAGCGTGTGCTGGCCATGCTCGAGGGCGGTCCCGTCGACCATCTTCCCTGCATGCCGATTCTCATGCAATTTGCCGGAGACCTGATTGGATCGAGTTACATCAACTACGCGACGAACTTCCGCTTTCTGACGGAGGGCCAGATGCGGGCAGCGGAAGAATTCGGAATAGACCACGTCAACACCATGTCAGACCCCGCAGGTGAAGCGGCGGATTGCGGCGCGGCGGTGAAGTTCTTCCCCAACCAGCCGCCGGCTCTTGACGAGGCGAATGCCTTGCTGACGGATAAAGAGCGCCTCGACACTCTCGAAGTTCCCGACCCGCATGTCGGGCAGCGCATGCACAATCGCCTTCAGGCGCTGGCCTTGTACAAGCAGCGAGTGCGCAGGGAAAAGCTGATCGAAGGTTGGGTCGAGGGGCCATGCGCGCAAGGCGCGGATTTGCGCGGCATCAACAATCTGATGCTGGATTTCTACGACGATCCGGATTTCGTGCGGCGCTTGTTCGACTTTGTGCTCAAGCTGGAATTGCGTTTCGCTGCCGCCCAGGTTCGAGAAGGGGCGGAGTTGGTTGGAATCGGTGACGCGGCGGCGTCGCTGGTGGGTCCGCAGATTTACGAAGAGTTCGTCTGGGAATACGAAAAGAAGATGGTCGACGGGCTGCACGCACTCGGGGCGCGGGTGCGGCTGCACATTTGCGGCGACATCCGGCTCATCCTCGAAAGCGTCGGCCGCCTTGGTTGCGACCTCGTCGACCTGGATTACATGGTCCCCGTCGCCGAGGCACGCGAGAAAATGGGGCCGAATCAAGTCTTGCTCGGTAACATCGACCCGGTGCGCGTATTGCGCGAAGGCACGCCTGAGTCAGTAACAGCCGCCATTGCCGAGTGCCACCGGCAGGCCGGGCCGCGTTACATTGTCGGCGCGGGATGCGAAGTGCCGCGCGACACGCCGCACGCCAATCTTCACGCCCTCACTCGGTATGCGCACGAGCATGGGCAGTAGGCAGGTGGGCAGGTCGGCAAGTGGGCAGATCGCGAACAGGGCGGGTCGGCAGAGACCAGGTTGTTATCAGGACCACAGGCTCGGACACCTAGACCGGAAGAGGAATCGCAGGACCACTCGAAGACCTGCCGCCCATCACTCGGCGCCATCGCACCTGATAGCGATCTGCCCATCTGCCGACCTGCCTATCTGCCCAGTTCCTCACCTGCCGCTTCCCTTTTCCTGTAGCCGTATTCCTTCTTCAGCTTGTAGGTGATGCTGTCTACGAGGGCTCGCCAGCTAGCCTCTATGAGGTTTTCGGAGACGCCCACGGTCCCCCAGGTCTCGTGGCCGTCGGTGGTCTCAATCAGCACGCGCACCTTGGCGTCGGTGGCCGCCTTGGCGTCCAGGACGCGGACCTTATAGTCCGTCAAGCGGATCTCGCCGATGCAGGGGAAAAACCTAGTAAGCGATTTCCGCAGCGCGCGGTCGAGGGCACTCACCGGGCCGACGCCCTCCGCGGCGGTGTGCTCTTCCGTGCCGTCGACGCGCAGCTTGATGACCGCTTCGGAATAGGGCTGGTTGGCTCCCTTCTTTTCCGTGATGACGCGGAATCCGTCCAGATCGAAAAACTCCTTCGTGTGGTGCACGAGTTTATCGAACAGAATCTCGAACGATCCCTCCGCGCCTTCAAACTGATAGCCGTAGTGCTCCATCTCTTTCAGCTTGTCGACCACCAGCTTGGCGTGGGGCGCGGACTCGTCGATCTCGAGGCCACGCTCCGCCGCCTTGTAGAGCACGCTCGCCTTCCCTGAAAGTTCCGAGACCAGCACGCGTCGCTCGTTGCCGACCAGAGCCGGGTCAATGTGCTCATAAGAAGCCGATTCTTTCACCACCGCGCTCACGTGGATGCCCCCTTTGTGGGCAAAGGCGCTCTTGCCCACATAGGGCAGGTCCTGGCGATGATGCAGGTTGGCCAGTTCGCTGACGTAGTGCGAGGCCTCGGTAAGGTGCTTCAGGTTTTCGCGGCCGATCGCGCGCATGCCCAATTTCAGCTCGATATTCGGAATCACTGAGCACAGATTGGCATTCCCGCAGCGCTCTCCATAGCCGTTGATGGTGCCCTGCACCTGCACGGCGCCCTGCTGCACGGCGGCGATGGAGTTGGCGACTGCCATTTCGCAATCGTTGTGAGTGTGTATGCCCAGCGGCCGCTTGACGCGTTTTGCGCCGGCGCGAAACGCTTCCGAGAGATCGGCAGTCATAGTGCCGCCATTCGTGTCGCACAGCACGATGGTGTCTGCTCCCGCCGCCTCCGCCGCAGCCAACGTGGCGAGCGCGTATTCCGAGTCGGCCTTGAAGCCGTCAAAGAAATGCTCGGCGTCGTAGATCACTTCTCTTCCATTGGATTTCAGAAACTCGACCGACTCGCGAATCAGGTTGAGGTTTTCGTCGAGAGAAATGCCTAAGGCCACCTTCACATGTAAATCCCACGACTTGCCGAAGATGGTCACCACTGGCGTGTTCGCCTCGAGAAGCGCCTGCAAGTTCTTGTCGTGCGCCGCGCCATGACGCGGGTGGCGCGTGCTGCCAAACGCCGCGAGGAGGGCGTGCTTCAACTTCAACTCCTGAGCGCGATGGAAGAAAGCGATGTCCTTACTGTTCGATCCCGGCCAGCCGCCTTCGACGTAGTCCACTCCCAGTTCGTCCAGCTTTTTCAGAATGTGGAGCTTGTCTTCCAGGGAAAATGAGATGTCCTCGCCCTGCGAACCGTCGCGCAATGTTGTGTCGTAAATCTGAATCTTCTTCATGGTTTAATCTGAGCCGTTTAGGCGTCCGAATGCCCAGAATGGCCGATCAGCGACAAAAAAACAACCTGCGCGAAGAGCCGGGAGCGAATCGTAGCGCGGGCGTCTCGCCCGCAGTGGCGCGGGCATCCTGCCCGCGCGCGGGAGCGGGACGCTCCCGCCACCGCGGGCGAGACTCCCGCGCTACCGTGTACGACATCAGGCCGGTGCTGACGCAACTCCCACCATTGCCTAGCCGACTCGTTGTCATTTTCACGGCATCGCCCCGGGCTCGCGGGTTTCGGTTCGTTTTCGCAAAATGTGGCGTTCTTTGCTTCTTTTCGGCTCAAATTGCTCTCAAAATGCGCTCAAAACGCGCAAACAATGCAGCGTCAAAAATAGCGACTTCCTTTGTTTTCAAGTACTTCTTAGCTTCGTTCCCACTATTTTCCATTTTTTGTAATTTCCTGCACTTCCCCATCGGCCGCACTATCCCCTCGTCTTCTGGTGTCCGGCAGTCCCGCCGCTCGCCTGCGACAATATGTCCACCGCATGACCACAATTATAGGCTATCATGCGGACCTGGCCTTGTCAAGCGAAAAATGCGAGCAGGTGGGCAGGTGGGCAGATGGGCAGGTCGGCAGATGGGCAGGCAGATCGTCATGAGAACTAGCGGCCCATGAAGTCCAGGTCCGAAAATTGATGATGAGGTCCCGCGACGGCCTTCGGCGCATTGCTTGCTGCGATGGCACCTGATTCCCATCTGCCTACCTGCCCATCTGCCTATCTGCCTGATCACTTTCCCCTGTTGTGCCCGGATGATAATGTCCCCTACTGTCCCGGATAGAAATGTCCCCTAAGCTGATGGCCTCGGAGGAGGCCACAGTGAAGAGGACAAGGATGGATGAGCGGGAACTGAGACGAGG